>CANJMY010000048.1 GCA_947475315.1 Pseudomonadota bacterium
CCGGCCGCAAAGAAGCCGGCCAAGAAGGTCGCGAAGAAGGTCGCGAAGAAGGTCGCGAAGAAGCCGGCCAAGAAGGTCGCCAAGAAGCCCGTGAAGAAGGTGGCCAAGAAGGCCGTCAAGAAGGCCGCGCCGAAGAAGGCCGTGAAGAAGACCGCCAAGAAGGCCGCGCCGAAGAAGGCCGCCGCCAAGAAGGCCGCGCCGAAGAAGGCCGTGAAGAAGACCGCCAAGAAGGCCGCGCCGAAGAAGGCCGCCGCCAAGAAGGCCGCGCCGAAGAAGGCCGCGCCGAAGAAGGCCGCCGCCAAGAAGGCCGCGCCGAAGAAGGCCGCCGCCAAGAAGGCCGCGCCGAAGAAGGCCGCTGCCAAGAAGGCCGCGCCGAAGAAGGCCGCCGCCAAGAAGGCCACGCCGGTCCCCGCGGCGCCGACGACCTGAGTCACGCGTCCCTTCGGGGACGACGTGGACCCCACGAGGGGCCACACCGCAAGGCCCTCGAGCACAGCTCGGGGGCCTTGTTCTTTGTGGGCGCCGAGCTCTAGCGGTCGAGCACGTCGAAGCGGTCGAACTCCATCACGAACTGGCCGCGACCGCGCGTGCTGCTGCGCAGGTCCGTGGCGTAGCCGATGAGCGGCGACAGCCCGCACTCCGCCGCGATGCTCGTCATGCCGGCCTCGGCCTCGTGGCCGAGGATGGTCGCGCCGCGCGACTGCAGGTCACCAAGCACGCCGCCGGTGTTCTCGTCGGGGACGACGACCTCCATCTTCATAATGGGCTGCATCACCACGCCGCCCGCCTTGCCCATGGCCTCGCGCACGGCCTGTGCGGCGGCGATGCGCAGCGCCTGCGGGTTGGACGACGCACCGAAGGTCAGGACGCGCTCCACGCGCACGTGGACGTCCTGCAACGGGCTGCCCTCGACGGGGCCGCTGGTGGCCGCGTCCTTGGCGCCGAGGTCCACCGCGTTGCGCTGGTCGTTCGTGGGCTCGTAGCCCGCGGGCTCCCACTGGGCGGCCGTGGTGTCGATCAGCATGCCGGCGCCGCGCTCGCGCGGGCTGACCTCGGCGACCACGTCGGCGCGCAAGTGCAGGACCTGGTTGCCCGCGTCGATCTGCCGGTCCACGCCGCCGGTGTGGCGGACGGTGTTGCGGATGGTCTCGCGGTGCACGACCTGGGGCCGACCTACGCGCAGCTTGAGGTTGAACTCGCGCTCCATGCGCTCGAACGCGATCTGCAGGTGCAGCTCGCCCATGCCCGACAGGAGGCGCTGACCGGTCTCGGCGTCCTCGTGGTAGCGCAGCGTCGGGTCCTCCTCGGCGATCTTGCCGAGCACCTCGATCATCTTGTCTTCGTCGCCGCCGGAGTCGGGCTCGACGCCGAGGCTGATCACCGGCTGACGCGCGTCGATGCGCTCCAGGATCACGGGATGCGCAGGGTCGCAGATCGTGTCGCCGGTGGAGGCCCAGCGCAGGCCCGCGATCAGCACGATCTGCCCGGCGACGGCGTGCTCGATGCGGCCCTTCTTGTTGGCGTCCACGTCGAAGATTCGCGCGACGCGCTCCTCAATGTCGCGACCGGGCAAGGAGATGAGATCACCGGGTGCCATGCTGCCCCGGTAGATGCGCGCGAACACGTGGCGGCGGCCCTCGAAGAGCTGGACCTTGAAGGCGAGCGCGCAGAGCGGGCCCTCAGAGTCCATGTCGACGTCGACGTGTGTTCCGTCCGGCAGCGTGCCCACGGACGAAGGACGCTCCAGCGGCGACGGCATGAGCTTGAGCACGGCGTCGAGCATGGGCTGGACGCCCCAGTTGCGCAGCGCGCTGCCGCCGAACGCGGGGCGGATGGTGCCCGCGATGTGCTGTCGCCGCACCGCGGCCCACAGCTGCTCCTGCGAGATGGTCTCGCCCGACAGGTACTGGTCGGCGAGCGCGTCGTCGTGGTCGGCGAGCGCCGAGATGAGCGTGTCGCGCGCGTCCGACAGGATGAGCTGCTCGTCCTCGTCCGGGGCGCGGGTGGTGACGACCTCACCTTTCTCGCCGCTGAACGCGTAGACCTGCTCCTCGATCACGTGGAGCACGGTGAGGTTGGGCTGAGGCACCGTGATGGGCACCGCCAAATCGCCGAACTTGCGCTTGAGCGACGCGAGCGCGCGGTCGAAGTCCGCGCCGGGGCGGTCCATCTTGTTCACGAAGACGAAGCGCGGCACCGCGAACTTGTTCGCCTGACGCCACACGGTCTCGGTCTGGGGCTCGACGCCGCGCACACCGTCCATGACGATGACCGCGCCGTCGAGGACGCGCATGGAGCGCTCGACCTCGATCGTGAAGTCCACGTGGCCAGGCGTGTCGACGATCTGGATCAGGTGATCCTTCCACGGGCACTGCGTGACCGCGGCCGTGATCGTGATGCCGTGAGCCTGCTCCTCGGCCATCCAGTCCATGTGGGCCGCGCCCTCATGGACCTCGCCGATGCGGTGCAGCGCGCCCGTGTAGTAGAGCACGCGCTCCGACAGGGTGGTCTTGCCCGCGTCGACGTGCGCCGCGATGCCGATGTTGCGGACCCTCGTGAGATCCATCGAAGGTCCGGGTTGCGCCTTGGCCATGCCGTCTCCCAGGGGGGGCGGGCTAACGGACAACGGCCAGATCGGCCACCGGCAGCCCCCCTTACAGGAGCGGGTACAGGAACGGCGCCAGCGTGGCCGTGTTCCCCAGGGCCAGCAGCGCCGCCACGGCGAGCAGCACCAGGATGGGGATCGCCCACCACTTCTTCTCCTCGCGGAGGAACTGCAGGTACTGACGCCACCAGGCGTGTCTCGCCAACAGACACCTCCCCTTCCGCCCTAACCGCTAGCGCCGCGCAGGCACGCTCAGCGCATGCCCGCCCGACGGCGCACGATCCACGCGGAGCCCGCGAGCAGGACGATCAGCCCGATCAGCCCAGGGCTGCGCCACAGGGCCACCTCACGGCGGTCCCAGACGGTGCGGCCCGCGCTCTCATCGCGCGCGATGGGCCCGTGCTCCCCGGCCCCGTAGAAGGTGCCGCCGCCGCGCGCCGCGAGCCACTTCAGGAACCCGTCGTCCGGCGCGACCTCGTCGAGCTCCGGGTCGCGGTTGGTGACCGCGAACACGGTGGCATCCGCGCCCAGCGTGGTCTCGCCGACGGTGACCTTGGCCTCGACGCGATGCGCGCCGCGGCGCTCGGGCTTGAAGGTGAGGATGGCGGAGCCGTCGGCGCCGGTGTTGCCTTCCAGCTTGATGGTCTGGTCGCCCGACGTGACGGTGACCACCGCGTGCGCGCCCTCAAGCGGGCCGAAGTCGGTGCCACGCGCTCCGACCACGATGCGAACCTCGTCCCCCAGCGACACGTTCTCACGCGCCGTGTCGACGGTGATGCGCGCGGTGGACGGGTCGGCGATGAGCCAGCGCATCGCGTTCTTCCAGAAGCGCAGGTAGGCCTGGTTGCCGCGGCCCTCCGCGGCCTCGAACAGCGACCAGCGCCACGACGCATCGACGGTCAGCGCCATGCTGCGCCCCGCGCCCGCCTCGCGCACCGAGAGGATCGGCAGCGGCTTGCCCGACGCCGTCTTGAGCGAAGGGTGCCCGAGCAGCACGTCGGCGCCCGGGCGGATGTCGAGGCCGGTGTTGGTGCCGTCGAGAGGGAAGGTGCGCGCCCACCACGTCGCGTTCTCCGCCGGGTCGGACACCAGGCGCGTGACCGGGTGGCGCGCGCCCGCGGTGGTCAGCACCGGACGGAACGGCACCTCGTCGGCGGGCGTGGCCGTGGCGGAGATGGTGACCGGGAGTACGTCCTCCAGTGGGGTGCCTCCGTACTTGCCCAGGTCGAAGGAGCGGTCGCCGCCGACCATGACGAGGGCGTGCCCGTCCTTCACCACGAAGTCCTTGAGGTTCTGCAGCAGCTGGCTCTGGTTGCCGCCCTCGAAGTACGGCTCGTAGTCGAAGTTCTGGAAGACCACGAGATCAAAGGTCTTGAGGTCCTCCGAGAACAGCTGCTGATAGGGAAATTCGATCAGCGACAGCTCGTCCTGGCTCCAGCCGCGCGCCAGGTCCCGGCGCGTGCGCAGGATGAAGAAGGACACCAGGTCCACGCTCGGGTCGCCCTTAAGGAAGCGGCGCAGGAACTTCACGTCCCAGCTCGGCGCGCCGGCGACCTGAAGCACGCGGATCTTGTCGCGCACGACGCGGACGACGACCGGCATCGAGTTGTTCGACGGCACCGCGTCGTCCTCGTAGTCGGGCACCTCGATCAGGTAGGCGAAGCGGCCCGCCTTGTCGGGCGTGACCTCGAACGTCGCCTCGCCCTTGCCGTCGCCGTCGAGCACCACGTCCTTGGTGTGGACGACGGCGCCCTCCTTGGAGAGCTGCACGCGCACCGTGCGGCCGCCGAAGCCGACGCCGCGCAGCGTCGCGTGCAGGCGGAAGGGCGCGTGCACGTAGGCGTAGCCGCCCGCGTCGACCGACTGCACGGCCAGGTCGCGCAGATCTGACGCCGTGCCCACCTGGAACACGGTCAGGGGGCCAGGCAGCTGCGGCGGCACCGGGTTCTCGCCCGCGCGCCAGTGCTGACGCAGCAGGCCGCGGTCCAGGCCGTCGCTGATGATCACGACGCCCGCGAGCTTCTCACCGGCGAAGCGGTCCGACAGCGCGCGCAGCGACCCGTCGAAGTCGGTGTCCGGCAGCGCGAACGAGTCCGGCAGCCCCGCCGACAGGTTGGCGCCGAAGTGGAACACGTCGACGCCCTTGCCTTCGAGCGAGGCGGCCAGCGCGGTCGCCTGCTCGCCACGGCTCCCCCCGCCCTCGCGCACGCCCATCGACGCGGACGCGTCCACCAGCACGGCCACACGACCGGGCTCCGTGCGCCCCTGCTCCTCCACCCAGACCGGCCGCGCCAGCGCGACGACCACGCCCGCCAGCGCGCCCGACCACAGCGCCGCCTCGGCCAGGCGCGCCACCGCCGCGCGACGCCCGGCGAGCGACGCGACCCACGCGACCAGCGCGGTGCCCGCCGCGACGACGACAACCCAGTCGGGCGCCGTCCACACGAGCGCGCCTGAGGGCCCGAGCGCCCCGCCGATCCACCAGTCGATCACTTGAGCCGCCGTTCCAGCATCAGCTGGCGGATGTGGGACTGATCGTTCTTGTAGTCGGAGGTGAGCGCGTACATCATCAGGTTGATGCCGAGCTTGACCGCCTCCCGCCGCTGAGCCTCACCGCCCGGGACGCAGGGGTAGCGGTAGGTGCCGGACTCGTCGCGGTCAAGCGCGCCGGAGAGGTCGTTGCGGCAATAGATCAGCGGGCACTGGTTGCCCACCGTCACCCCTTCGAGCCACGCCGCGTGGTCCACGCGGCCGGGCGCCCCCTCCAGCAAGAAGAAGGCGCGGTGCACGGGGTGGTCGCCCGGGAGCGGCGCGAGCGGGCGCGTGGGGAACAGGCGCTCGACCAACGCGCGCACGGCACCATCGGCGGCCTTGGATTCACCGCCAGTGGTGTCGTCGATCACCAGGAAGCCGCCGTAGGCCAGGAACTGCGACAGCTGCTCGATCGCCTCATCGCCAGGGATCGCGAAGCCGCCGTCGACCAGCAGCACGCAGAATGGATGCGCGAACAGGGCGACGTCGTCGGGCTTGATCCACACGCTGCGAGGCTCGGCCTCCACCGACGTGGACTGGACCAGATCGTAGAGCAGGCGCTTCCACGCGTCCGGCCGGGACAGCGAGCCCGCGCCCAGGTCCAGCTCAGCGACGTCGACGCGGCTGGCGGCCCCGAAGGACAGCCCGCGCGCAGGCCACGCCAGCAGCGCGCCCGCGCCCAGCAGCAGGTTGCGACGCGTCAGGCTCATGTGGCCGCCCCGGTAAACGCGGCGAGGAGCGCGCCCGCGAGCAAGAGCACCATCGACAGGCCCATGGCCGCCTCCGCCAGATCCTGGTGACGCACGAACATCTCAGGGTCGAGCGCGGCCTCGACCGACGCCAGCGACTTGGTGCGGCGCACGTCGCTCTCGTCCGGGTCGAGGTTGACGGCGACCCAACCCACGCGCGGGCCGTCCGTCACGCGGACCTCGTAGGCGCCTGGCTTGTCGGCGATGAACACCGCGCGGCCCGACTGCAGCGTGGCGCGAACGGCGCTGCCGTCGGGACCACGCACGTCGACGTCGCTGATGCCGTCCGACAGCGGGACCTCCACGCGCGCGCCGATGGTGGCCTCGACGCGCGCGACGGCGCCGTCGGACTCTGCGCCCAGCCAGCCCGCGATGCGCTGCGTCAGCGGCACGAAGGCGGCCTGGAGCGGCAGGTTGCTCCAGCCCAGGTCGATGCTGCTGGTCCACACCAGCACGTGCCCCTGGCCGACGTCGCGCGAGACCAGCGCCGGCACGCCGCCGGTGAAGCGCAGCAGCGTGCGCACATCACCCGCGTCGGCGTAGGGCTGAAGCGTCATCACACGCCACGCGCCGATGTGGGAGAACGCGCCACGACCGCCGCGCGCGAACGGCTCGAAGGGCGCGCGTGAGGTGTCGGGCAGCTCGAGCGGGACGGGCTCCTCGGCGCGGTCCGCCAGGCTCTCGGGGCCGCGGAAGGGCGACGGCAGGAGGCCCGCGAGCGCCGCGTTGTACCGATCGGCGGTGATGTTGTCCCCGACCGAGATCACGACCGAGCCGCCGCGGCGGACGAAGTCGCGCAGGCGCGCGCCGAACGGTCCCGGGTCGGCGACGTTGGCCAGGAAGACCAGGCGGTGCGTGGTGGGATCGAGCGCGCCCAAGCCCTTGGGGCTGACGACCTCCGGGACGACGCCGTTGCTGGAGCCACCCCACGGCGCGAGCGCGCGCTCCAGGAAGTACACCTCGGAGCGCACGGGCGTGTCGCCAGGGTCGCCATCGACGATGAGCACGCGCGACGCGCCGACCTGCGGGAGGTGGAACCAGCGCGAGTCGTCCAGCGCCAGATCGGGATCATCACAGCTGACGCGTCCGACGCCGCTCGCCGCTTGGCGAGGGATCGTGACGCGCGCCTCGGCCTCGCCGCCCGCGGGCGCGTCGACGAACACCGGGATGCTCTGACCGTCAGGCAGCACCACCTCGCACGGCGCCTCACGGGTGGTCGGGCCGTAGTTCGCGACGCGGAACGTGAGCTGGCCGCCCTCGATGCCGTCGCCGTAGTGCGCGGCGGTGACCGCGAGGTTGCGAGGCGGGTCGGCGTGGATGGGCACCGGCAGCACCGCGCTGCCGAGCGCGACCAAGCGACCGATCTCCTCCTCTGCTTCCGGGATCATCGACGGGCCGGCCTCGTCGGAGAAGACGAAGACCTCGCCCTTCTCGCCGGCCAGCAGGCGACGCGCGTCCAGCATGCCGCCGCGCAGGTCGCCCGAGCCCATGGTGGGCTGGAGGTCGGCGATCAGCGCGAGCACGCGGTTCTTGTCGTCGGTCATCTCTGTGGTGAGCGCGCGGCTGGTGGGCCCGAACGCCACGACGCCAAAGCGCGCGCCGTCTGGCGTGGACCGCACACGCGCCGACGCCTCGGCCTTGGCGCGCTCCAGCAGCGTGCCGCCGCCGTCCACCAGCGCCATCGAGAGCGACTGGTCGATCAAGAGCACCATGCGACCGCTGCCCTCGAACGTGGGGATGTCGCCCTTCCAGGAGATGCGAGGCGCCGCGGCGGCCGCGACCGCAAGCAGGACGGCGGCGATGCGCAGCGCCATCAGCAGCACGTCCTTGAGCGCGCGACGACGACGCAGGCGCTTCACCAACCGCTGCACGAGCAACATGGCGCCGTAGGCCAGACGCTCGGTCGGCCGCTGACGCGTGAGGTGCGCGAGGATCGGCAGCGCGACCAGCACGGACAGCGCGGCGGCGAGCGGCGAGAGCAGCGACAGGCTCAAGGCATCTCCACCGGGCGCGTACCAACTTGGACGAGGTTGCGGATCACGCGCTCCATGGGCGCGTCGGTGGGCGCCGCGATGTACTGCCCGCCCGCGGCGAGCACGCCCGTGCGGACCTCACCCAGGTAGTGCTCGACCACCGCGCGGAAGTCCTTGCGCACGCCCGGCGCGTCGATCGGAAGCTCATCGCCTCCCTCCGGGCTGTAGAGCACGCGGGCTTCGGGCAGATCGAGGGTCAGCTCGCGGCGGTCGTAGAGGTGCACGAAGCGCAGGTCCGTGCCGCGGCGCCCGAACGAGCGCAGCGCAGGCAGCCAGTTCGCGGGCTCCTCCATGCCGTCTGTGATCACGGTCACCAGGCTGCGACGGCGCACGCGCGCGCCCACCTCGGTCAGCGTGCGAGACAGCTCCGCGCGACCGCCCGGCTTCACCGACGCGAGCGCGAGGAAGAGCAGCTGCAGGTGGCTGCGACCGCCGCGCGGCGGAAGGTCCGACCAGCGCGCGCCCTCGCCTCCGATCAGCCGCAGGCCGACGGGCTCGCCGTGGCGCTGGAACCAATAGAGCATGGTGGCGGCAAGCGTGATCGCGTAGCCCGCCTTGGTGCCGGTGAGCGAAGGTAGGCCGCCCACGCCCGTCTCGCCGGTGCCCAGGTCGCCGGACAGGTCGAGCACGACGGTGACGGGCAGCTCGGTCTCGGTCTCGTACCGACGCACGACCAGCCGATCGCTGCGCGCGAGCACCTTCCAGTCCAGGCCGCGCGGGTCCATGCCGGGCGCGTACTCGCGGTAGTCTGCGAACTCGACCGCCTGGCCGGTGCGCCGCGAGCGGTGCTCGCCCAACACGATGCGGTCAGCGAGCACACGCGCCGTGAAGTGCAGGTGCCGCACGCGGGCGAGGACGATCGGATCCCAAGGGATGGGCCCAGGCGCGCCCGCGCGGTCGTCGGCTTCGCGCGCGCCGCGCCCGAGCCAACCAGCGACCGCATCAATGGCGCGGGGGCCTGCCACGCGGCTACCCGACCTCTTCGATCAGGGAAGCCAGCACGTTGTCGACGGTCATGCCGCCGGCCTCGGCCTCAAAGTCGAGGACCAGGCGGTGGCGGAGCACCGCCGGCGCGATGGCGCGCACGTCGTCGACCGTGGGGACCTCATTCCCATGCAGCGCGGCCCAGGTGCGCGCCCCGATCGCCAGGAACTGGCTGGCGCGGGGACCTGCACCCCACCGCACGTGACGCGCGGACTTGGCGGTGCTGCCCGGACGCGTGGCGCCCGCGAGCTTCACCGCGTATCGGACGACGTCCTCGTTGGACGGCAGACGACGCAGCATCCGCTGCCACGCCAGGAGCTGGTCGCGGGTGATCACCTGCTTGGCGCGCGGCAGCTCACCGATGGTGGTGCGGCGGACGATCTCCTCCTCCTCAGACGGCGACGGGTAGCCGACGGGGATGGAGAGCATGAAGCGATCCTGCTGCGCCTCGGGCAGCGGGTAGGTGCCCTCCTGCTCGATCGGGTTCTGCGTCGCGAACACGAGGAACGGCGGGTCCAGCGGGTAGGTGTGACCGGCGGCGGTGACGTTCTTCTCCTGCATGGCCTGGAGCAGCGCGGCCTGCGTCTTGGGCGGCGTGCGGTTGATCTCGTCGGCGAGCAGCAGGTTGGTGAACACGGGGCCCTGGACGAAGCGGAAGCGGCGACGGCCGGTCTCCGGGTCCTCCTCCAGCACCTCGACGCCGGTGATGTCGGACGGCATCAGGTCAGGCGTGAACTGAACGCGGCCGAAGCCGACGCCGGTGGCGTCCGCGACCGTGTGGACGAGCAGCGTCTTGGCCAGGCCAGGCACGCCGACGAACAGGCAGTGCCCGTCCGCGAAGAGCGCGGTGAGCATCAGCTCCACCACGGTCCGCTGGCCGACCACGACCTGACCGATGCTCGCGAGGAGCTGCTCGCGCGCCGGTACCAGGGACTCGAAAAGGGCCACGTCGTCCAAGCATCCTCCCGTTCTGTTCACACTGTCGTCGCGCGCGAGAGCCTACTCCGGCGCGCCACCTGCGGCCTTGCCGAGGAGCTGGTCGATGGTCGCCATCACCTCGGAGAGATCACCCGCCCCGATGTGCACGTTGGCCACGGTCCCGTCCCGACCGATGACCACGAGCATGGGGATGGAGGACACGCCGTACGCCCGCCGCGCGCTGCCGTCTTCGACCGCCAGCGTCTGCTGGAAGATCGTACCTTTGTGCGCCGCGATCTCCGCGAAGCGCTGCACGGTGGGCGCGGGCTCGTCCGTCAGCCCGATCACCACCAAGCCGCGCGCGCGCTCCTTCTGCTGGAGCTCAGACAGCTTGGGCATCACGGACACGCAGGGCCCGCACCACGTGGCCCAGAAGTCGAGCACGACCACCTTGCCGCGCTGCTCCAGCAGCGAGATGGGCACGCCCGAGAGGGTGGCGGCCTTGAAGTCCGGCGCGGTGTGCCCCATCAGCGCGATACGCGCGCCCGGGGGCGGGCTGGACGCCTCGCGCTCGGCGACGGCCGGATCACGCGGGAGCTCGTAGGTGCCGCTGCGCTCGTGGATGGGCTTGCGCTCCACGTCCTCACCACCGCGCCGGAGCATCAGCAGCGCGAGGTCGCTCTGCTTCACGCGCGGGTCGCCCAGCGTGGCGTAGCGGTCGCGCAGCTTGGCCTGGGTCGTGATGTCGAACGGATCGAGGGAGACGGCGTGCGCGTAGGCGGCGGCCGCGTCGCGCGCGATCCCGCGCTCGGAGAGGATGTCGCCGAGGACCCGCCATCCCGGCGAGAAGTCCGGGTAGTCGACGAGCGACGCGCGCAGCCGGGTCAGCGCCGCGTCCGGGTTGCCGGCGCTCGCGGTCGCGCGGGCCACGCGGCTGGCGAGCAGCGGCGCGTTGGGCATGTCGGGGTCGACCGCCTGCGCATACTCCGCGAGGGCCGCGGTCCAGCGCTTCTGCTCGGCGAGCAGATCGCCCAGGCGGAGCTTGTTCGCGAGGTCCTTGCGCTTGGAGAACGACGGATCGAGCGCGGCGTCGTTGCCGCCGTCGAGCACGGTGGGGAGCGCGGCGATGCGGCGCGAGATGAGAGGCTGCTGGCGGATCCATGCCTCCCACGCGGCGAGCAGCGTGGGGAAGTCGGTGAAGCCGCTCGCGGTGGCGAGCGCAGCCTCAGGGTCCTTGCCTCCCTTGATGGCCGCGAGCGTGCGGACCAGGACCTTGTCGTCCGACTTGCTGAAGCAGAACTGGACCAGCGTGGCCAGCTGCGCGTAGGCGCGACCGGCCCGCTCTGCGGACGCGGCGACGTTGATCGATCCGTCCGGGTCGAACACCTTGATCTTGGCGATCGACTGCCGGATCTCCTCGAAGGTGACGAGGTCCTTGTTCTTCAGGCCCTCGGCCAGCCAGGCCTGTGACTCGGCGGAGAGCTGGAAGCGCGGGTCCTGCCAGCGGCCTTCCAAGTACTTGGCGATCCCCTCCTGCAGCCAGACCGGCGTGTTGTTGCCGGAGTCGTGGGCCACCATGAGGTGGATGTACTCGTGGCTGAGCGTGGAGCGCCAGTCGTAGCCACGGCCGAGCGTGCGCGGCGACGTCACCAGCAGGCGCGTCCACTTGGACAGCGCGATCACACCCGTGGACTGCACGTCGTCTTGGGTGAGCGAGGACGCCGCGATGAACGACCGGCCGTCCGGGAACAGCTCGACGATGCTGTTGCCGGGCGGGATCTCGCCCAGCAGCGGGCCGACCACCTTGTCGGTGGCGATCAGGACGTCGCCAATCTCGGGCGCGATCAGCGCGTCCAGGCCGGGACGGTAGCGCACGCGGAAGCGGCCCACGGGCGCCTCGACCCAGCCGGCGGTCGCGAACATCGTGCGCTCATAGAGCGCCGCGTCGCCGCCGCGGTCCGGAAAGCCCTTGGCCACCGCGCGCTTCATCGTGTCGCTGGCGAGCGGGTAGTCGCCCGCCGAGAAGGCCACGAGCGCCGACATCGCGAGCACGTTCGGGTCGTCCGAGGTGGGCGCGCCGAGGCGCGTGAGGATGGCCTGCGCGCACGCGACGTCCTGATCGTCGATGCACACGCTGATCGCGCGCAGGTCCGCATCCGGCGAGGCCGCCGACGCCACGGGCCCGAGCGCCCACCAGAGCAGGAGGGGCAGCATCACTGGTGCACCAGCTCGTCGTAGTAGCGACGCTTCAACACGCGGTATTCCTCAGGGACATCGGCTTCCATGCCGCGCAGGAGCTCGTCACGGTATTGCTCAGGCGTGCGGAACTCCTCCGGCTCGGGCAGCTCGAAGCGCCGATGCTGGGGGTCGCCCTGCTCGTTCGGATCGCCGCCGCCAGAGGGCTTGTCGCTCTGCTTGTCGCCGCCTCCGCCGCCGGAGGACATCTCGTCGGACTGCTGCTGCGACGCAGAGTTGGCGTCCTCGAGCGCCTTGATGGCGTCACGGACGTGGCGAGCGGCGGCCTCGGCCGAGCCCTCGCCCTGCATGGCGTCGCCCGCGTGGAGCTGCTCTGCGGCCGAGCCCATGCGCGACACCGCGCCGTCGAGCGCGGGCTCCAGATCGCGCGGGGTGACGGTCATCTCCTGCGCGGCCTGCCGGGCCTTGGCCGCCGCCGCCGCCATCTGCACGCCGATCTCGCGCTGCTCGGTCTCGTGCGAGCGGGCCGCGACGCCCAGCGCGGGATCCCCCTGCGCGTCGCGACGACGAAGCTGCTCGAGCAGGTCTCCGATGGCGACGGTCTCTCGCGTGATGGCCTCCGCGGCGGTGCGCGCCGACGCCGTGAGCGGCGTGCGAGAGGAGAACACCGTCACGCGGTCGAGGTATCCGCCCCATGACATCTGCGTGCTCATCGAGGTGCCAGCGGCGCCCTGGTAGTCGCGGGCGCGGATGGCGTCGCGCAGCGCGGAGGCCTGGGAGAGCGCGTCGTCGGCGAGCGCGATCTCGTTGAAGCGACGGCCCGTCGTGTCCATGTCCTTGCGGAAGTCCGTCAGGTGCACGACGAGCGAGTCGGCCGTGTCCTGCGCGCGTCGCCAAAGCCCGTCGACGGCGCTGCGCCAGCCGGTGTCGCCCTTGTTGCGCTCGATGCGCAGGGCCTGCGCCAGCTTGGTCTCCGCTTCGGCCACCTTGCGGAGCATCTCGATGGCGCTCTCGGCGCCGCCCTTGCCGCTCTTCGCGCGCGCCTTGCGGCGGTCGATCTCGTCGTGGATGGCCTGCGCCAGCTGGGTGCCACGGTCCGCCGTGCGCGCGGCGAGCGTGCGCGCGAGCGGGCGGTCGTTCGCCTGGAGCGAAGCCTTGACCTCGTCGACCAAGCGGTGGATCTCACCGGTGCGGTCGGACACCAGGTCCTGCATGGTCTCGTCGCGCACGCCCTCCAGCGCCTTGTCGACGCCGGTGAGGAACTCGGAGAGCGACTCGAGCTGCAACAGCAGGTCGCCCATGGGCACGTCGGCGCGGGCGGCAGCTGCCGACAGCGCCTTGGAGGCGTCGTCGAGCATGTCCGCCTTCTCGGCGAGCTCCTTGAGCGCGGCGGACGTGATCAGCGCGTCCAGATGCAGGATGGCGATCTCGAGGCCGGAGATGGCGGACGCGCGGAAGGCGGCCACGGCGGCGACGCTCTCGGCGTTCGCGGCGGCGTCGGACTCGGCGACGAAGCTGACCTGCGTGTAGCGGACCAGCGTGCGGCCGTCCTCGAGCGCCGCGATGACCGGGACGAGCTCGCGGGTCGGGCTGGAGCGGGAGGTCCACGAGCCCAGAAAGGCCGACAGCGGCAGGTAGCGCGCGTTGACCGCCTCGCCCCAGGACGCGTAGGCGCTGGCGGAGCGCCCAGGCGGGAAGGCCTCTTCAAGGAAGTCACCGAGCGCGTTGACCATGGCAACCAACAGCTCGCGGCGGCGGGCCTCGTCCAGGCGGGCGACGCCGTCCCGTCCGAGCACGAGGATCTTGAGCGGCGCCGACCGGCCGACCTTGCTGCCAGAGATGGTGTCGTTGTCCCAGGCGGCCACGACGAGCTGGACGGTGGCGCCTTCACGCATGCCGAGCGACGCCGGGGTGCGCTGCACGACGTCGGCCACGTCACGGGTGCGCTCCTGCGGCGTGCGGATCGACGGGGTGACCTCGTGCCCGTCCACCTCAAACACGACGCGCGCCAGGCCGTAGTCGTCGGACGCCGACAGCTCGACGGGAAGCGGCTTGTCGATGGGCCACTCGATCACCGCGCCCGATTCGCCGGACACGTGCGCGGTGACCTCGGGCGCCAGGTCCGGCTCGGGGACGATCGGGAAGTGCTTGGACTCCTCGGTGGTGCCCTCCGCGTGGGTGAGGATCTTCCAGAAGCCCTTGTCCACGGTGATCAGGAACGAGCCGCTGATACGGCGACCGTCGGCCACGGACGCGTCGGTGGCCGCCTGATCGTACGCGACGAGCGAGGCGCCTTCGATCGGCGAGGCGGTGCGCGCCACGACCTCCACCCGCGTGCCGGGCACCGCGTGGGCCTCACCGGTGCTGTTCACGACCTCGACCGGCTCAAGGCCGGTGTAGTCCGGGTACACGTAGCGGAGGACCAGATCTCCCACGCGCGCGGGCGTGCCGGTGATCGCGGTCTCGCCCGTCTCCACCGCCGCGAGCGCGCCCGAGCCTCCGAACCAGAAGCGCCACACGCCGCCGCCGCCGCCAGGGCCCAGCAACACCGCCAGCAGCGCCACGCCCCACACGACGCCCGCGCCGGCGCCCCAGCGCCTCACGCCCTTGGAGGGGTGGACCAGCTCGGGCTCATGCGCCGCCGAGAGATCCCACGCGCGCCGCGCGACCAGCCCCAGCAGCGCCGGCGACTCTGCCCCGCGCACGCCCTCGGCGTGGGTGACGGCGGTGACGAGGCGACCACGCAGCGCAGGCTCGCGGGCCTCGACCAGCCGGGCCTGACGGAGCGGATCCCCCGCCGCGGCCCACGCGCGCAGCAGCGGACGACCGATGATGAACCAGCTGCCCAGGCCGCCGCCCAAGGTGAGCCACGACGCCGCGGTGGCGCGCGGAACATTGGCCCACGCCACCACCGCAGCCGCGACAAGCGCTAGCGCGGCGAGCGCGAGGACGCGGACGAGCGAGGCGGCCACGAGCAGGGAGCGCTCCCGCCTTGCCAGCGCTGCGACGCGTTCGAGCACCCGAGCGAGCTCCGCGTTCATCCCCATCCCTTCTCGCCGCTCTCTATGCCGGATCCGCCCAACCTGCCGCGTTCGTGGACGATCCGGGACCGATCTGGCGCGCGCCTAGTGGACCCGACGCCACACGCCGACGACGACGCCCAAGATCCGGCACTCGCCCACGTCAGAGCCGACGCGGATGGGCTGCATGGCGGCGTTGGCGGGCTGCAGGATGAGCACGCCGCGCTCGCGGAACACGCGCTTCACGGTGGCCTCACCGTCCACCAGCACGGCGGCGATCTCGCCGTCACGGCAGGTCTCAGCGCGTCGGACGAACACGTAGTCGCCGTCGAGGATGCCGTCCTCGATCATCGACTCGCCGCGCACGACGAGGGCGAACACGTCGCCGCCGGACGGCAGCAGGCCACGATCGATGCGGACGGTGGCTTCATGTTCTTCTACCGCGGCGATGGGGGTACCCGCCGCGATCCGGCCGAGGATGGGCACGCCGACCACGCCGCTGTCCTCAAGCTCGGTGCGGGCGTGCTTGGGCACGCGGAGCGAGCGCGCCGCGCCGACGCCGCCGACACGCTCCAAGTAGCCCTTCTTCTCAAGCGCCTTCACGTGATCGCTCACGCCGTTGGTGCTGCGGATGCCCAGGCTCTCGCCGATCTCGCGGAAGGACGGCGGGATGCCGTTTTGATCGTTCCAGGCGAGCATGAAGTTGAGGACTTCGCGCTGGCGAGGGGTGAGGTCATCCATGGGGCGCGCTCCTGAACGAATGTGCGGTGAACAGTAGTCCAGGTACCGCACCCCGTCAAGGCCAGACGAAGCCCTCCGCCCCATGGGGCGCGCGCGTCAGTTCCCCGCCCCGCCAGCCCGTCTACGGCTTGGCGGTCGGGTCCGCGGGGGCCGCCGGAGGCTCGACGCGCTCACGGTAGGCCATACGCACGCGGAGCACGTCGATCTGGCCATCCACGTCGATGCTCTCGACGCTGACGCGGCCCTCGATGTGGTCGTCCATGTACGGGCTCAACGCGCGGGCGTACGGGTAGCGCGCCGGAGCGGCCTCACCGCACCCGATGTTGTGGATGGTCAGGAACTTGGAGTTGGCGCCGCAAGCCTTGGTGAACAGGCAGTGCCAGTCATTGGTGGTGACCTCAAGCTCAGAGCAGCCTTCCATGGGGTAGCGACCGGGGCCGTCAATACGCACAACCCTGGAGATGGGCGGCGGGGGCGCGGCGAACTCCGAGGCGAGCAGGCGACGGCCCTCTGCGACCTCCACCTCCTCGGCGATCGGGTCGAAGATGCGGACCGGGCCTTCAAACGCGATGCGCATGCTGCCAAGGCGGCGCTGGGGTGCCGCGCTCAGCTTATCGTACGCGGCGAGCTGGCCGCGATCCATGAACAGCTTGTCGATGCCGCCGCCCATGTACACGGCGACGTCTTCCAGCAGGGCCTCGTAGCCCACGCCGGTGAACGCCAGCATGCGGGGCAGGCCGTCGCCGAATTCGGCGTTGTAGGTCAGGCCCTCAGCCTTGAGGTCGCCGATGCAGCCCACGGTCAATGGGACGATCTCGCCGGACTCGGTCAGGACCTGCGCGCGCACGCCGGGGACGGCGTCTTCACACACAAGGTAGTGGACCGGCTCGACCACGCCGCGGTCCGCGAGGAAGCCGGCGAGGTTGCTGGGGCGGATCAGCGTGAACAGGAAGGGCTCGATCGGGCCCTCGGTCACCACCCGCTTGGTCAGGGGCGTGCCTGTGACCTTACCTTTGGCCTTGGCGAGCAGGGGAAGCTCGACCTCCTTGGTGGGAGGCATCCAAGCGTACAGGCCCGCGTGTTCGACGATGTGGTAGCCGCCGTCATTGAAGCGCAGCGTGGTGCCCGCGCAGTCTTGATCCGGGAAGCCGTCCGACAGGTCGAACCCGCGGCAGATCTGCGGCATCTCGGAGCGGACGCGGCTCTTGTCGACGTAGCACTCGGCGGGCAGGCCCTCTTCGAGGGAGCGCGACTTGTCCAAACAGTCGGCGTTGAGGTCCGAGATGTTCTTCCAGGAGCCGTCCGGGTTGAACGTGACCACCCGACGGCCGCCTGGCCAGCGCAGCCAGAGCTCGTCCACGCCGTTGGCGTCGAAGTCCGTGACGCGCTCGACCTGGAGCTCGCGGTGGTCGACACCCGACTCGCGTATGAAGGACGTGGGGATCTCCAGGACGTCGGACTGGAAGCCCGCGCCCTGGTTCACCACCGTCGCCCAGCGGATCTTGGGGTCGTAGGAGACCTCGATGCTGTCCATGAAGGACCGCACGCCCAAGTACAAGATGAGCAGCGCCGCGGCGGCGCCGACGATGCGGAGCGCGGCCGAGCGCGGACGCTCGCGGACCTCAAGGTCGGTCTCGCCCATGCGGATGCGCATGCCAGGGACCAGACACACGGCCTTGTCGAGGAGGCGGACGTCGTTGACGTACGTGCCGGTGGCCGAGGACAGGTCCTCGATCCAGTAGCGGTCGCCTTCCCAGGTGATCTCGGAGTGGTTGAGGCTGACCAACGGGTCAATCAGCTGCAGCCCCTTGGACGAACGCCCGAGCAGCAACGGCTCATTGGGCCGGAGCTGAACGACTTGACCTTCAAGCGGCCCGGTCAACACAACCAGGTCGAGCGCTGCGGACATACCCACCCACCTCGGAGCGCCACGTTCGTACCTTACTCGACGCTCGGACACAAGGGGTGACGGGCTTGCGTCGCGTCGCAGGATGCGCGATGTCGTTGGAATCGCAGGAGTGAACGATGGCGGTGGCAAAGCGGAAGAGTGCGTCCGACGTGGGGCGCTTCCTCCGCACTCCGGGGCCGACAGGGCGCGGGAGGCGCGTCGTGCTGGCTTTGTTCGTGCTCTACATGGTCGAGCTCGTCGCTCAGGGCGCAGGGCTGCCGGTCGCGTTGCTGCTCCGCGCGCCCATGAGCGGCGTGGCCGGCCATGACCTGATGATGTCGTGGAACAACCTGACCAGCCTCGCGCTTCAGCCGTCCTCCGCGGGGGGCGTCCCCAACACGCTGTTCGCCCTGTTCGCGGTCTACATGCTGTGGCCGGGCCTGGAGCAGCTCCTCGGCGTGCGCCGCCTGCTTGAGGCGCTCGCCTTCATGGTGCTCGGCGGCCTGCTGGTGGTGAACGCGGTCGACGCGCTCGTCGCGTACGGCGGCGTGGAGTTGGGCCGCGCGTTCCTCGGCGGGTGGTCACCGCTGCTGATCGGCACGCTGTGCTTGTTCGGCCTGCTCAACCCGAGCGCGAACATCTTGGTGTACTTCGTCATTCCCGTGCCGATGTGGGTGTTCACCTGGGGGTCGTTGGCGGTCGCGCTGATCGGCGGTCTGGCCGCGTTCGGGAGCGGAGAAGACATGTTGTATCCTGCACAAGCGCTCGGGATCTGGCTCGGTGCCTACGTCTGGTACAGCGCGCGTGGCCCTGGCGGTCGTCGCCGCTATCTTAAGTCTGAGGCCAAGAAGATCGAGCGCCAGCTCACCCGGCTACGCGTGCTGCCCGGCGGGCGCGACGAGACCTTCCACTGACCCACAAGCCTGCCATCGTCGAACTGAGCGGCACGCCGGACCCGGAGCATGGCCGACGTCCGCGCCTGGGTGTCGTGCTCGGGGCGGCCGGAGCGGTGGCGTTTGGGGTCGCCGGCCTGTGGCCGTGGGCCGCTGCGATGGGGCTGCTGACCGCCGCCCTCGGGTCGACCGGACTGCGCACCGTCGACCGACCCATCGTGGTCCGCGCAGACGCCGACGCGATCGTGGTGGATGACCCATCGCAGGACGAGCCGTGGGTGCTGCCACTCGCCCGGCTGCGCGCGCTGCGCATCCACCGCCACGCCCAGGACGACGAACGCCGCGACGTGTGGCTGATGTTGGCCGACCGCCTGGGCCCGTCGCTCACGTTGCACCTGCGACACGACCCCGCGGTGGCGCCTGAGGTCGGAGACATCGAGGTCGCGGCCCTCCACGCGCTCATCGGGTACGACGATGACGCGATGCCCCCCGCGCGCCCCGCGCGGCAGGTGTTCGATGATCCCGCCGGACAGCTGGTCCGTCACCTGCGCGCCCACGCGCCGCCCGGCGTGACCGACCGCGCCGCGCTCCGCCTCTGGCGCGCTCGCCCCGATCCCGCCTCTCCCCGCACGGCCGATGGCTGGATCGAGCTCGATGGCGACCTGTGGCGGTGGAATGAGGGCCGAATGGCCGAAGAGGGCGTGTTCGCGCTCCCCCGCCTGACGCGCCTCGGAGACACCGTCCGGCTGGAGCTCGCGACCGACCGCGCGCTGCGGTTCGTGGCCCCCGCGATCGCCGCGTTCGCCGCGGAGGGGTCGGAGGCCGCGACCGATCGCTGGCTGGAGCCGCGCGAAGGCGCCGTGCTCTTGGCCTGGCTGATCGCCCGGTGGCCGGACGGCTCGTGGCCCGCGGCGCTGCGAAAACGCGTGCTCGGCCCGGCGGACGGATCGCGGGTACGACTGCCCGCGACGATGCGTCGCCCCTGAACCGTTCGACGTAGGCGCCGCGGCGTTTTATTCGAAAGTCTCGGAGCGTGGATGACCAAGCACCTGTCGGAGGCTGAGCGACGCGCCCAGATCCTTACGGCCGCCCGCGACGAGTTCATCGAGCACGGCTACGCGGAGACCCGCGTCGGCGATGTGGCGAAGCGCGCTGAGCTCTCCAAAGGCGCGGTCTACTTCTACTACCCGTCCAAGCGCGACCTGTTCATGGCGCTGGTGTTGGCCGAGCACGAAGCCACCTACGCCTTCCTCGACAGCGCCGAGCACGACGAGATGCCCGCGCTGTTCAAGCTGCTGCGCGTCGGCTGGGAGTACCTGGAGTTCTTCGCCGGCAAGCAGCAGCCGCCGCGCTTCTTCCTGATGATGACCGAGGCCGCCACCCGCGACGAGGAGATCCGGACCGAGTGCCGGGCGCTCCACCAGCGGTTCGTCGACGCCGCCACGCGCATCCTGACGCAAGGCGTCGAAGAGGGCGCGTTCCGCCCGATGGACCCGGGCGCGGTCGCCCGCATGCTCAAGGCGATGATCGACGGCTTCGGCGGCCACGCGGCGATCGAGGTCGGCCCAGACGCCTCCGACATGGCGAACGAGGGCTTCCGCACCGTGCTCAAGGGTATCCTGGCGGATCCGGGACAGGCCGACCTGTTCATGGAGGCCGCGATGACCGCCCGCGATCTCGGACTGCGTGCGTCCGGGGCCCGACAAGGCTAGGACCGGCGTCCTCGGAGGATAGCGGATGGGCATCCGGCAGACCGTCGCTTCGGCGCTCGCGGCGCCGCTGATCCGCGCCTTGGAAGGCGTGCTGCACAAGTCCGTCGACGACGTGCTGACCGCGCGCGCGCCAGCCGGTCGCGCCGACGTCGACGCCGCGCGCCGGGTGCTTGACGACATCCGCCGCGACCTGAGCGCGCGCCGTGCAGACCTGGGCGCGCTTCATCAGGCGCTCGCCCTCTCCCAGCAGGGGCTCGAACAGGACCTTGAGGCGCTGTTCGACGACGCCCCCCGCCCCGATTCCGACGCCGTCGAGCGCAGCGTCCTCATGCTCCAGGCCGCGGTCGACGAGGTCGGCGCGCGGATCGACGCGCTCTCCGCCCGCGCCGGTCACGCCGCCGCTCGCGCCAAGCAGGCCAGCCAGATCGCCACCACCGCACGTGCCACGGCCGAGTCCCTCGCGGACGCGCTGGACGCACGCTGACTCCATTCGAGAGGTCGCCATGGGCATCCGCAGCACGCTGTCCGCACTGGTCTCTGCACCTATCGCCGCGGCCATCGAAGCGCGGGTCCGCGCGCTCGTCGACGAGGCGCTCGCCCAGCATGACGTGGTCGACGCCGCCGAGGTCCGCGAGCTGACCGCCGCCGTCTCCGCCGCCCGCACCAACGCCGACGCGCTCAAGCGCGACATCGCCGCGGCGCAGTCGTCTGTGGCCGCGCTCTCCGCCAGCCTGCCCGAGCCGGGCGAGTCGGGCGGTGGCCTGGGTGACGCGCTCGCCGACGCCCGCCGCAAGCTCGACGCGCTGTCCGACCGCCTGATCGCGGTGGCCGACCAGATCACCCGCGCCGAGGCCCGCGCGGACCGCGCCGCCGAGGATGCGTCCCGCGCGAGCACCCTGACCGCGCGCCCGCCTGCCGCTGCGCCCGCTCCCGCGTCCAAGGACCGAGGCTGCAAGGTGCCCGGCTGCACCGCCGACCACCGCGCCCGCGGCTTCTGCGGCAAGCACTACCAGATGTGGAAGCGCTCCACCCTGTCGGGCTTCGTCGGCGAGGACGGCACGCTGTTCGTCGAGGTCGACGGCCCGCGCTGGAAGGTCGCGCTGGCGCTGGCAGGCGAGCCCGGCACGCTCGAAGGCAGCGTCGTCCGCGTGGCTGGCCAGGTGGTCGACGCCGCCCCGGCGCCTGTATAGTCCCCGCCGGGCGTTCGCCCAAAGCAGACTTCGCACCGGAGGTTGGGCCATGTTCCAGGGTTACGGTTTCTACCTCGCCGCCGGCCTGCTCTTTGTCGTGCTGGCGCTGATCGGGCGCGTGATGTGGCAGGGCTTCCTCTCTCGCGACGCCTTCAAGGAGGCGGCGGACAAGCTCGGCATCGCTTGGAACGAGACCGAGCCGTTCGCGCCCGGCGAGTGCACGGGCACGATCGACGGCGACACCGTGCGCATCTACATCGAGAAGGTCGGGTCAGGGTCGATGGAGCGACAGCTCACGGCCGTCGAGGTGGACCTGGTGCCGCCGCTCGACGTCGAGTTCGACATCGGGAAAGAGAACATCATCACCCGGCTCTTCCGCCGGGCGGGCAGCCACGACATCGAGTTCGACGATGCGCCGTTCGACAAGGTGTACCGAATCAGCGGCCAGGACCACGTCGCCATTCGGAAGTTGTTCACGGCCGACGTGCGCGCCGCCTTGGTGCTGATGTCCAAGGGCTCCGACGACTTGATCATCCGCCCGGAGATGATCCGGTGGGAGGCAGGCCGCCGCGTGTTCCGCTCCGACGAGCTGGTGCGCGTCGCGCACGCGGCCTGCAGCGCCGCGCGCGGGATGCGCAACGCGAGCTAGAGGTCGAACTTCACGCCCTGGGCCAGAGGCAGCGTGGTGCCCCAGTTCAGCGTGTTGGTCTGGCGACGCATGTAGGACTTCCACGAGTCGCTGCCGGCCTCGCGGCCGCCGCCCGTGTCCTTCTCGCCGCCGAACGCGCCGCCGATCTCAGCGCCAGACGTGCCGATGTTGACGTTGGCGATGCCGCAGTCCGACCCGGCGTGGGACAGGAAGCGCTCGGCCGCGCGGAACGAGTCGGTGAAGATGGCCGACGACAGGCCCTGGTCGACCGCGTTGTTCATGGCGATCGCCTCGTCCAGATCCCGCCAGGTCGACACGTAGAGGATGGGGGCGAAGGTCTCCTCGTGCACGATCGGCAGATCGGACGCGGCGAGGAACAGCGTGGGCTGCACAAAGTGGCCGGGGCCGTCGACCCGCGCGCCGCCCGCGAGCAGCTCAGCACCCTGCGTCTTGGCCGCAGCGACCGCCGCCTCGAACAGCTGGACCGCGCCCTCGTCGATCAGCGGGCCGACGAGCACGCCGTCCTGCAGCGGATCGCCGATGCGCACGCTCTTGTACGCGGCGACGAGCTTGGGCAGGAAGGTATCCGCGATGTCCTCGTGGAGCAGCAGGCGGCGCGTGGTGGTGCAGCGCTCACCCGAGGTGCCCATGGCGCCGAACGCGACCGCGCGCAGGGCGAGGTCCAGGTCGGCGTCCTTGTTCACGATGATCGCGTTGTTGCCGCCGAGCTCAAGCAGCGAGCGGCCGAGGCGCGCGGCGACAGCCTGCCCGATGTGACGGCCCATGCGGCAGGACCCGGTGGCGGAGATCAGCGGCATGGCGCGGTCGTGGATCATCGCCGAACCGACGTCGGCGTCATCGCCGATCACCAGCCCGAGGACGCCCGACCAGCCATGACGCGCCAGGACGGCGTCGCAGATTTGGTGGGTGGCGATGGCGGTGAGCGGCGCCTTGAGCGACGGCTTCCAGATGACGGGATCCCCGCATACAAGGCCCAACATGGCGTTCCATGCCCACACCGCGTGCGGGAAGTTGAAGGCCGTGATGACGCCCACCACGCCGAGCGGGTGCCACTGCTCGTACATGCGGTGGTTGGGGCGCTCGGAGTGCATGGTGAGGCCGTTGAGCTGACGCGACAGGCCGACGGCGAAGTCCGCCATGTCGATCGCCTCCTGCACCTCGCCCTCGCCTTCGGAGCGGAGCTTGCCGACCTCCATGGTGATGAGCGCGCCCAGGTCCGACTTGTGCGCCCGCAGCGCCACGCCGATCTCGCGGACGATCTCACCGCGCTTGGGGGCGGGCAGCATGCGCCAGCCGACGAAGGCCTCCTGCGCGCGCTGGACCACCGTGCGGTAGTCGGCCGCGCTGCACAGCTGGACCGACGCCAGCGCCTCACCCGTCGTCGGGTTGAAGCTGGACACCACGCGACCGTGGGTCTCGATCCAGCCGCCGGAGGCCGCGCCAGGGTTGACTTCCGACAGGCCGAGCCGCGCCAGGACTTCGTTCATGAGAGCCTCCAAGGGGCCCCGTCCCTATCCGCCGAATCGCCGCCCCGCTCGCCTGTTCGCCCTGGGCGTTGTACGCTCCGGGGCCTGGAGGATGTCCATGTCGCGGTCGCTGCTCTTGATCCCGCTGGTGCTCATGGCGTGTGGCACCAAGCCCGAGCCCGACACCACCGTCGACACGGACGACGGCGTCCCGGAGGACACGTTCGTGCCGCCCACGAACGAAGACACCGACGTGAAGCCCGACCCGAACGACTCCGGCACCACGTTCGCGTGGGAGCTGGAGGGCCGCGCCACGGTCGCGCCGCGCGCCAAGCTCGACGGCTGGCAGACCCTCAGCGCCAAGTGGCTCAAGCGCGGCGAGATCAACGGGCCGCCCCGCTGCATGTACCAGCAGCGCGTGCGCGACTGGGACCACAACCCCGAGACCAACGCGCTCGCGAACCCCATCTCCGCCGACCAGTTCAGCCTGTGCCAGGGCTGCGAATTCGCGTTCACTGTGACGTACACGGCCGCCGAGTCGGTCGAGCGCTACCCGTGGACGGTCGACAGCGACACCGACGACACCAACCCGCCCCCCGCGGACGTCGTCAGCGCCGGCAAGATGAACTGCGGTAGCCTGGTGGGCAAGCAGGGCGCGCACCCCGCGTCGGACGTGCCGACCGACCCTCAGGGCTGGGGCTTCAACGCCGCGCTCGACGGGGACAGCAACCCGCGCACCGGCATCTGGCTGCTGTGGGTGGACCGCTACAACGCGTGGTCGGCCTACAGCTACGACGTCCTCTCCGACTACGACCCGGACGCGGGCAACTTCAGCTGGAAGGGCTTGTCCCAGCCCTACACCTACTACTAGGACGAGGCCTCATGCACCGCCTCTGGCTCGCCGCCGCGTGGATTGGATCGTGCGCGGCGTGCGCGCCGTGCGGGACCTTCGTGCTCTCGGGCACCACCGCCACAAACTATGAGGGCTTCGACTACAACGGCGTCTGGCACGAGCCGTGTGGCGTGAACATGGGGTCGTCAGGCAGCTGGAACCTGTTCGGCGACGGCATGGCCAACCTCGACTTCTTCCCGAGCGCGTCGGGGGATCGGGACTGGATGGGGATCGACCTGGAGATCACCGCGTCGTTCCCCACCGCGCAGATTGCGGACGGCGCCACGATCACCGATGTCGTCGGCTCCGCGGCGATCAACCCGGCGATCAGCGCCCACGAAGACCTCGCGGGGCTGACCGAGGGGACGATCGAGATCCACGGCCTGCAGGGGACGGACGACGTGTGCGCGGACGACGGCCCGACGGCACGCGTGACCTGGGACCTGACCTACGGCGCGGAGGGTGGCCCGCTCTACGTGGTCAAGGGGTCAGACCGCGTCCTGTTCCTGAACTTCCTGTCCGAAGACTGCCCTGAACCGTACTAGGGCGCCCGGCCGCAGGTGACTCGGACGGGCGCGCCTTGGGTCCGCCTACGGGACCGCGAGGACGTCGCCGCCTGCGCTCAGAGCTTGATCGGCATCGGGGCGCACTTGCCTTCCGCGCACACCGCCAGGCACTGGCTAGGCCCACAGTCGTTGGGGAACGCGCAGCTGGCCTGCACGAACTGGGTGGTCAGCCCGGCGAGCGCGACCGAGGACTTGAAGTCCGTGATGCCCCCGCAGCCCAGCCCCGGTGCCACGCCACGGTAGCAGCCGCAGTCGAAGTCCGTCGTGCACCTGCCCGCGGCCGTGTCGAGGCGCGCCTGGAACGCGCGCTGCAGCGTCAGGCAGACCTCCTCCTGCGCCGAGGGCGGCCGCGCGTCCGGGAGCGGCGCG
>CANJMY010000049.1 GCA_947475315.1 Pseudomonadota bacterium
GGCCGACGCAGCTGAACCTGTCCATCCTGCACCAGCACTCCCCCGCCGCAAGCCCCATGGACCCGGGCTTTCGCTATGCGGAGGCCTTCAAGCAGCTGGACTTCGCCGCGCTCAAGGCGGACGTCGCGGCGATGATGACCGACTCGCAGGACTGGTGGCCGGCGGACTGGGGACACTACGGCGGCCTGATGATCCGCATGGCGTGGCACTCGGCGGGCACCTACCGCACGTCAGACGGACGCGGCGGCGCCAGCCGGGGCAGCCAGCGCTTCGCGCCGCTCAACAGCTGGCCCGACAACGGGAACCTGGACAAGGCGCGCCGCCTGCTGTGGCCGATCAAGCGCAAGTACGGCAACGCGCTGTCCTGGGCCGACCTGTACATCCTGGCCGGAAACGTGGCGATGGAGACGATGGGCTTGCAGACCTTCGGCTTCGGCGGCGGGCGCGAGGACATCTGGGCGCCCGAGGAGGACACGTTCTGGGGTGCTGAGAAGGAGTGGCTGGCCACCAGCGACAAGCCGAACAGCCGCTACAGCGGGGACCGTCAGCTGGAGCAGCCGCTGGGCGCCGTGCAGATGGGGCTCATCTACGTCAACCCGCAGGGGCCGGACGGCGTGCCTGACCCGGTGGCGTCGGGTCGCGACGTGCGCGAGACGTTCGCCCGCATGGCCATGGACGATCGCGAGACGGTGGCCCTGATCGCGGGCGGGCACACGTTCGGGAAGATGCACGGCGCGGGGGATCCCGCGAAGGTGGGCCCCGAGCCCGAGGCGGCGCCGCTCGAAGAGATGGGGTTTGGCTGGGCGAACCAGCACGGCACCGGCAAGGGCGGCGACGCCACGACGAGCGGCTTTGAGGGCGCGTGGAAGCCCAACCCCACGCGCTGGGACATGGGCTACCTGACCACGCTGTTCAAGTACGAGTGGGAGCAGGTGCGCAGCCCCGCGGGCGCCATCCAGTGGCAGGCCAAGGACGTCGCCCCCGAGGACATGATCCCCGATGCGCACGACCCGACCCAGCGCCACGCGCCGCAGATGACGACCGCCGACCTGTCGCTGCGGCTCGACCCCATCTACGAGCCAATCGCGCGCCACTTCCTCGCGCACCCGGACGAGTTCGCCGACGCCTACGCGCGCGCCTGGTTCAAGCTCACCCACCGCGACATGGGCCCCAAGGTCCGCTACCTCGGCCCTGAGGTGCCCGCCGAGGACCTGATCTGGCAGGACCCCGTCCCCGCC
Source organism: Pseudomonadota bacterium (assembly GCA_947475315.1). Taxonomy (GTDB): domain Bacteria; phylum Myxococcota_A; class UBA796; order UBA796; genus CAIOSP01. The sequence continues at coordinate 1,239 of CANJMY010000049.1, forward strand.
GTCGATCACGCCCTGGTCGACGCGCACGACCTCGCCGACCTCAAGGCCGCCGTCCTGGCGTCCGGCCTGTCGGTCGCAGAGCTCGTCACCACCGCCTGGGCCTCCGCGTCCACCTTCCGCGCGTCCGACCGACGCGGCGGCGCGAACGGCGCACGCATCGCCCTGGCGCCCCAGAAGGACTGGGAGGTCAACCAGCCCGCGCAGCTCGCGCGGGTGCTCGGGGTGCTCTCGGACATCCAGCGGGCGTTCCACGACAAGGCGTCCGACGGCAAGCGGGTGTCCCTCGCCGACCTCATCGTCATGGCAGGCGGCTTCGCGATCGAGGCGGCCTCCGAGGCCGCGGGCCACACCGTCACCGTGCCGTTCGTCGCCGGCCGGACGGACGCGCTGGTGTCGCAGACCGACGCAGAGTCGTTCGCCGTGCTGGAGCCACGCGCGGACGGCTTCCGCAACTACACGAGCGCGACCCACCGTGGGCCGCCGGAGCAGGCGCTCCTGGACAAGGCGAGCCTGTTGAGCCTGAGCGCGCCCGAGATGACCGTGCTCGTCGCGGGCCTGCGCGTGCTGGGCGCGCAGGTCGGCGACGCCAAGCACGGCGTGCTCACGGAGCGCCCCGGACAGCTGACGAACGACTTCTTCGTCCACCTCGTCGACATGTCGACCGCGTGGGCGCCGACGGGCAAGAACTCGTACGAGGGTCGGGACCGCACGTCGGGCGCCCGTCGGTGGACGGCCACTCGGGTCGACCTCGCGCTCGGCTCCAACTCGCAGCTGCGCGCGCTGGCCGAGCTGTACGCGCAGTCGGACAACGAGCCCAAGTTCGTCCGGGACTTCGTCGCCGCGTGGACCAAGGTGATGAACCTCGATCGCTTCGACCTGGCGACCTGAGCGCCCGCGCTCGGGCGGGCGCCCCCGTGCCCCCGCCCGAGCAGGCCCGGCCCGCGACAACGCGACAGCGTTCGACAGGCGCGCGCCGTGGCCCCCGCGATAGGGTCCGCGACCAAAGGGGCACACATGGCCGGTTCCGGTCTGCTCGCGCTGCTCGACGACATCACCTCCATCCTCGACGACGTCGCCGCGATGACCAAGGTCGCCGCGCAAAAGACGGCCGGGATCGTCGGGGATGACCTCGCCGTGAACGCGCAGGGCTTGGTGGGCCTGCAGCCCGACCGCGAGTTGCCGATCGTCGGCAAGGTCGCGCTGGGCTCGGCGCTCAACAAGGTGGTCCTGGTGCCGCTGGCGCTGGCGCTGCCGCGGTCGGTGATCACGCCGCTGCTGATGCTGGGCGGCGCGTTCCTCTGCTACGAGGGCGTGCACAAGATCGCGCACAAGCACACCGAGGAGGACGACAAGCACGAGGACGCCCTGCTCAACGCGCTCCAGACGGGGCCCGAGGCGCTCGCCGCGTTCGAGTCGCAGAAGGTCAAGCAGGCGATCTTCACCGACGTGATCCTGTCGGCCGAGATCGTCGCGGTGGCGCTAGGCTCGGTGGCCGACGAGCCGCTGCAGATCAAGGCGATGGTGCTCTCGCTCGTCAGCCTGGGCATGACGGTCGGCGTCTACGGGCTGGTCGCGTTCATCGTGAAGCTCGACGACATCGGCCTGCACTTGCAGAAGAAGGGCGGCTCAAGCGCCACGCTCGGGTCCGCGCTGGTGAACTACACGCCGGTCTTCATGCGCGGCCTGTCCGTGGTCGGCACCATCGCCATGTTCATGGTGGGCGGCGGGATCATCCTGCACGGCCTGCACAGCGTGGAGGAGGCGGTGCACCACGGGCTGGAGGCCGCCCTGCACGCGCCCGCGCTGGTCAGCGTGGCGTCGCTAGCGGTGACGGTGCTGGTGGGCATGGCGGTGGGCGCCCTGTGCGTCGGCATCATCGAGGGCGGCAAGCGCGTGCTCGGGCGCGGCGGGCACTAGAGCGGCGGCGGCCCGTGCCCGGGCCCCATCCGCCCGGCCGGGAAGATCGCCTCGCGCAGCGCCTCGCCCTTCTCCGGGCCGAGCAGGTCGTCGATCGCCTTGTCGGACGCCTCGCGCACGGACTCCATCTGGGTGTGCGCGGCGGCCGGGTCGAGCGTGCCGTCGCGCATGTCGTCGCGCAGGGACATCATCGCGTCGTCGGTCGCCAGCACGCGCGCGAGCACGGCCTCCATGGTCTTGGCGTCGAGGCCCTCGTCGGAGGCGAAGGTGCGCACGTTCGACGTGAGCATGTCGACGAAGCGCTGGTGGCGCTGGTCTTCGCGCTCAGCCTCCTTGGCCTCGATCACGTCGCCGATCTGATCGCGCACGGCGGGGTCGGTCAGGTCGAGGGGGCCTGAGGACGGGGCGGCATCGGCGGTCGCACCACCGGCCTCGGCGTCGCCGCCGCGGGCCAAGGCCACCCAACGCTGCAAGCGGGACTCGGGCTTGTCTTCCGCGACGCGCTCCGGATCCGAGGCCTTGGCGGGCGCGCGCGCCTCGAGCGCCGCGACGCGGGCGGAGAGGTCCCACACGAACCAGGCGTTGCCCAGGCCCAAGCCCAACGCGGCCAGGATGAGGACGAAGCGACGACGACGCATGGGGGGCCTCCGGACGCGCGCGGGGCGCGGTGAGCACGCGGCGATCTAGCCTGCGGCGCGGCCCGCCTCCTGCGGTCTTTACGTCACGAAGCAAAACGTCGGACAGCGCAACATGGCGGGCGGTTGGGCCGCGAGCACACCCCGACGGCGCCATCGGGGTGATAGACCACACACTTCCCCGGCCAACCATGCACCCCGCCGACCTGCTCGCGCGACCCGACCTGTGGCTGCTGCTCTCCGCCATCCCCTCGGCGTTGGCGGCCCGGAACGCGGTGCGCTCGTTCAAGCCCAACCTGGTCGCGGGCGCCGGCTTCTTCTTCGCCGGATGGATCACCACGGAGCTCGCGCTGCAGCACGTGGCGCTCCAGGCGGCGTGGGTGGCGCTGTGGGTCGCGCTCGGTGCGCTGCGCGTGTGGACCGGCTGGGTCGGGCTGGTGGTGTTCGCGGCGGGCTGGGTGTCGTTGTTCCGGTTGCACCAGCGCGGTCACCTGGCCGTGCTCGCCACCAAGAGCGCCTTCCACACGGTCGGGCTGCCGCACGAGCCCCTGGTGCGCGGTCGCCTGCCGCTGCTGCACGCGGCCAACCCGTTCTGGCACCGCCACAGCAAGGTGCGGCGGCTGCGCCACCTGATCCTCTTCCAGGGCGACGGGTACACGCTCCGCGCGGACGTGTTCCACCGTCGAGACCTGCCTCAGGGCGCGCCGGTCCTGGTCTACGCGCACGGCGGCGGCTGGGTCCTCGGGTACAAGAAGCACCAGGGATTGCCGCTGCTCACGCGCATGGCGGCCGCGGGCTGGGTGTGTGTCAGCGTCGACTACCGGCTGAGCCCGCTCGCCACCTTCCCCGACCACCTCATCGACGTGAAGCGCGGCGTGGCGTGGGCGCGCGAGCACGCGCACGAGTGGGGCGGCGACCCAGGCTTCCTGGCGATCTGCGGGAACTCGGCGGGGGCCCACCTGGCGTCGCTGACGGCGCTGACACCCGGGCAGAAGGTCTACCAGCCGGGCTTCGAGGCGGCCGACACGCACGTCGACGCGCTCGTCGGGCTGTACGGCGTGTACGACCTCACCAACCGCTTTGGGCACTGGCCGGGCGACGGCATCAAGCCGCTGTGGGAGACGCTGGTCGCCAAGAAGACCCGCGAGGAGGCGCCCGCGCTGTACCGGGCGGCGTCGCCGATCGATCAGGTGAGCCGCCGCGCGCCGCCCACGCTGCTGATCCACGGCACCCACGACACGCTGGCCCCCACCGAGGAGAGCCGTCGCTTTGCACACGCGCTCAGGGCGGTGTCCGACCAGCCGGTCCTGTTGGCGGAGATCGGAGGCGCGCAGCACGCGTTCGACATCTTCCACTCCGTTCGGGGACGTTACGCGGTAGACGCGATCGCCCACTTCCTCACGCTCATGCGCGACCGCGCCGAGCGGGCACGCGATGGCGGAGGCGCGACATGAAATTCTTAAGTCCGGTCGACGCCACCTTCATGCGCATGGAGACCGCCCGAACCCCGATGAACATCGGGATCCTCGCGATCTTCCGGCTGCCCCCGGAAGCGCCGCGCACCTGGCTGCAGGATCTGTTCGCGCACATGCGCAGCCTGCCTGCGACCACGCCCCCGTTCTGCTACCGGCTCGCGCACAGCCCGCGCACCCGGCTGGCGCCCGCGTGGGAGATCGCGCCGTCGATCGACATCGACTACCACCTCCGGCACTCCTGCCTGCCGTACCCGGGCGGCGAGCGAGAGCTGGGCGTGCTCGTCGCGCGCCTGCACTCCAACGCGATGGACACCACCCGGCCGCTCTGGGAGTGCCACCTCATCGAGGGCATGGAGCGCGGCCGCTTTGGCGTGTACCTCAAGGCGCACCACGCCTTGCTCGACGGCATGGGCATCCTGTCCGCGATCATGGGCTGGCTGAGCGCCGACCCGACCATCGCCAACGCGCCGGGCCCTTGGGCCATCGTCCCCAACGCCGACCCCGCCGACATGATCGAGCCGCCGCGCCTCACCATGCGCACCGCCGTGGCGCAGGCCGGACACGCCCTGCGCGCGGCCAACGAGCTGCAGCACACGCTCACGCGCATGACCCGCCGCAAGGACAACCCCTACGGCGGTATGTACTCGGTGCTGTCCACGCCCAAGACACTGTTCAACCGGCAGATCACGCACCAGCGCCGACTCGCGACGCAGCGCTTCAAGTTGAGCCGCCTCAAGGCGCTCAGCCGCGCGACGAACAGCACCGTGAACGACCTGTGCCTGGCGATCGCCGGCGGCGCGATCCGCCGATACCTGATGGAGCTGGGCGCGCTGCCCACCGCGTCGGTGATCGCGTCCGTTCCTGTCGGGCTCGCGCGCCAAGACGGCAAGCCGGGCAACAGCGTGGCCGGCTTTGTCCTGCCGCTGTCGACGCAGATCGACGACTCGCTCGCGCGCCTGCGCTCGATCACGGCCATCACCGGCCGCACCAAGGAGCAGATGCGCTCGATGTCGCCGTCCGCGCTGGAGCAGCTCACGCTGCTCGGCCTGACGCCGATCATCCTGGGCCAGTGGACGGGCCTGAGCCAGAAGATCCCGTCGCTGTTCAACGTGATCGTGTCCAATGTCGTCGCGTCGCGCGTGAAGCTCTACCTGCAGGGCGCTGAGCTCGAGGCCGCCTACCCGGCCTCCGTCCTGTTCGACTCGTACGCGCTGAACATCACGATCGTCGGCTACGCCGACCACGTGTGCGTGGGCATCACGGGCTGCCGCGACGCCGTCCCGCACGTGCAGCGCCTCGCCGTGTACTGCGGCGAGATGCTCGACGAGATGGAGCGCGCCGCAGGCCTGCCCCCACCGTCCGCCGAGCCCTAGGCGTTCGAGACGAGGTCCTTGAAGCGCTCGCGCAGCGCGGACTTCAGGAACTTGCCGGTCGACGTGCGCGGGATGGCGTCGACGTACTCGACCAGATCCGGCAGCCACCAGGCGGCGACGCGCGGCTTCAGGAATTCCCGCAGCTCCTCAAACGACAGCGACTGCCCCGGCTTGAGCACCACACACGCGAGCGGCCTCTCGACCCACTTGGGGTGCGAGATGGCGATCACCGCGGCCTCGGCCACGGCCGGGTGGCCCATGATCTCGTTCTCCAACTCCACCGAGCTGATCCACTCACCGCCGGACTTGATGAGGTCCTTCGTGCGGTCGGTGAGCTTGAGGTAGGCGTCCTTGTCGATGGTGACGACGTCGCCGGTGCGGAACCAGCCGTCCTCGGTCCAGCGGTCCGACGTGTCCTCGGCGCCGTAGTAGCTGGCCGCCACCCACGGGCCGCGCACCTGGAGTTCACCCTGCGCGACGCCGTCCCACGGCACCTCGCCGGTGTCGCTCACCGCACGCATCTCGACGAACGGCGAGGGCAGGCCCTGCTTGGAGCGCGCGGCGTACACCGCGTCCTCACCGCCGTCCTCAATCCCCTTCTTCACCGTGGCGACCGTGCCCAGCGGCGACAGCTCCGTCATGCCCCACGCGTGCAGGATGGCGGCGCCGTGCCTGTCGAAGCCGCGGATCATCGACTCCGGCGCGGCCGAGCCACCCACCAGCATGCGCATGCCCTTGGTGAGCGTGTACTTGCCGGGGTTGGCGTCGAGCGTCTGGAGGATGGCCATCCACACGGTCGGCACGCCCGCGGCCAGCGTCACCTGCTCGCGGATGAACAGGTCCAGCAGGTTGGCGGCGTCCAGATGCGGCCCCGGCAGGACCTGCTTGGTACCCGCCATCACCGACGCGAACGGCAGGCCCCACGCGTTGGCGTGGAACTGCGGGACGACCGGCAGCATGACGTCGCGGTTGGACAGGCCGAGCCCATCCGTCAGGCACACGGCGAACGAGTGCAGGACGATCGCGCGGTGCGAGTAGACCACGCCCTTGGGCTTGCCCGTGGTGCCCGACGTGTAGCACATGCCGAGCGGCGCGTTCTCGTCGAGGGTGGGCAGCGGCTCGGCCGCGTCGCCGCTGGCCAAGAAGGCCTCGTAGTCGATGACACCCTCGGGCAGCGGGCCGCCCTTCCAGGACACCACGATCGTCTTCTCGACCGCCACGCGCGGCGCGACCTTCTCCCACAGCGGCCAGAGCACGTCGTCGACGATCACGAAGCGATCCTCGGCGTGGGTCACGATGTAGGTCAGGTCGTCCGGGTGCAGGCGGAGGTTGAGCGTGTGCAGCACGCCGCCGGCGCAGGGGATCCCAAAGTACGCCTCAACGTGGGCGTGGTGGTTCCACATCAAGGTGGCGACGCGATCCCCCGGCTGCATGCCCGCGCGGCGCAGCGCGCTCGCCAGTTGTCGGGAGCGGCGGGCGAAGTCCGCGTAGGTCTGCCGGTGCAGCGAGGTGTCCGGGCGCCGCGAGACCATCTCCACGTGCGGGAAGATGCGCTCCACGCGGTCGAGCAGCGGCGTAAGCGTGAGTGGAAACTGCATCATGGTGGAGAGCATCGGGATCCTCGCGACTGGGAGGGAGAGATCGGGCCGCAGCGTCGGCCGTCCCCTTCGCTTCAACCCACCCAAGGCCCCGCGTCACGCGATCCCACGAATTCAACCGCGCAGCCGCCCGCTGCGATCGGCCGCCCACGGCCCCCCAAAAACGAAGAAGGCACCCCCGGTCGCCCGGGGATGCCCTTGTGGGGTTCACTCGTGAGCACAAGGCTCACGGCGCCCCTCGGTCAGCGGAGGATCAGCCCTCGCCGCCCTCGTCCTTGGTGTCGGCCGCCTCGCGGAGGCGCTTGCCAAGGTCGCCCATCACGTCGCCGAAGCGGGTGTTGGAGTCGCCCGTGGCGCGACGCGGGGCGCCCGGATCATCCGTGCGCTCGACGGCGCCCTTCTCCGACAGGGAGATGCGGCGGTCGTGGCTGTTGATGTGGGTGATCTCGGCCTTGATCTTCTCGCCGGCCTTGTAGTGGGTCTGCCACTCGTCGCCCTCGTGGAGCAGCTCGCTCATGTGCACGAGGCCCTCGATGCCGTCCTCGAGCTCCACGAACACGCCGAAGTCGGTGACGTGAACCACCGGCCCCTCGATCGTCTGAGTGAGGTAGTAACGGCTCTGGACCGTGTACCAGGGATCCTCGGTGAGCTGCTTCATGCCGAGGCTGAAGCGCTCGTTCTCCTTGTCGATCGACAGGACGCGCGCGGTGACGTCGTCACCCTTCTTGTAGCGCTCGGACGGGTGGCCGATGCGCTGGCCCCAGGACAGGTCGGAGATGTGGACCAGGCCGTCGATTCCCTCGTCGATGCCGACGAAGATGCCGAAGTCGGTCACGTTGCGGACCTTGCCGGTGATGATGGAGCCGATCGGGTACTGCTGCTCGACCAGATCCCAGGGATTGGCCTCGAGCTGCTTGGTGCCGAGCGAGATGCGGCGGTTCTCGACGTCCATGCCGAGGACCTTGGCTTCCACTTCCGCGCCCACTTCCAGGATCTTGGAGGGGTGCTTGATGCGCTTGTTCCAGGTCATCTCGGAGATGTGGACCAGGCCCTCGATGCCGTCTTCCAGCTCGAGGAACGCGCCGTAGTCGGTGAGGCTGACGACCTTGCCGCGGATGATCGCGCCGATCGGGTACTTGTACTCGGCCTCCTCCCACGGGTCGGGGCGGATCTGCTTGTAGCCGAGGCTGACACGCTGGGTGTCCGGGTCGAACTTGAGGACCTTGACTTCGACCGACTGGCCGACCTCGAACATCTCGCTCGGGTGCGCGAGGCGACCGTAGGACATGTCGGTGATGTGCAGCAGGCCGTCGATGCCGCCGAGGTCCACGAACGCACCGTAGTCGGTGATGTTCTTGACGACGCCGGTGAGGATGACGCCTTCCTGCAGGCGCTGCAGGGTCTCGGTGCGCTTCTCGGCGCGCTCCTGCTCGAGCAGGACGCGGCGGGACAGCACGATGTTGCCGCGCTTCTTGTTGAACTTGATGATCTTGAAGGAGAGCGTCTCACCGATGTACTTGTCGAGGTTCTTCACCGGGCGCAGGTCGACCTGGCTGCCGGGGAGGAACGCCTTGACGCCGATGTTGACGGACAGGCCGCCCTTGACGCGGGCGATGATCATGCCGGAGACAACCTCGTCCTTCTCGACGGCCTTGGAGATCTCGTCCCAGGCCTTCATCAGGTCGGCCTTCTCCTTGGACAGGATGAGCGCCGCGGCGTCTTCCTTCATGGAGGGGAGGTAGACGTCGACGGTGTCGCCGATCTTGACGGTGAGCTCGCCTTCCGCGTTCGTGAACTCGTCGCGGGAGACGTAGCCTTCCGCCTTGTAGCTGACGTCCACGATCACCCAGTCCTCGTCGATACCGATGACGGTACCCTTGACGACGGTCTGCTCACGGACGCCCTTGCCACCCATCAGGTCGTCGTAGAACGACTGGAACTGATCCTGGGTGAGGGCGTCGAGGGGGGTGTCGAGGAAGTTCGGGGTGCTCATCCAAATCCTGGTCCGGCCGATTGGCCGTAGCGTCGAATCGAAGCGGGGGTTTCGGGGAAGGTCGAGGGACGAGGGTGCTTCGGAACCCACGGCTTGGCCGTGTCCTTCGACTGCGGACGCGCGCCGGAGGATCCCGGACGCCGCCCTGGGGCGCGGTGACGCGCTCGCGAAGAGTCGAACTGGAGTGCAACGCACTCGAGGAGACGACTCAATGCCGCGCCGGATTAACGTACCGGGAAAGGGCGAGCAATCGGAAAAGTCGGCCTGTTCTCAGGCACCGCGCTCGGCTGCAAGGTCCCGGATCCGACGAACCACGGCGGGCACCGCCATGTCCGACGTGTCGACCACCACCGCGTCGTCGGCGACGCGCAGCGGGGCGACGTCTCGGGTCGCGTCTTGCCGGTCGCGGATCTCCATGGCGGCGCGCACGTCGTCGAAGTGCACGACCTCGCCGCGGCGGACCATCTCCTCGTGGCGACGCCGGGCCCGCTCGTCGAGCGAGGCGTCCAGGTAGACCTTGAGCTGGGCGTCGGGGAGCACGACCGTGCCGATGTCGCGCCCGTCCATCACCACCCCACCCTGCGCGCCCAAGCCCTGCTGGAGCCCCAGCAGCGCCGTGCGGACCTCGGGGTGGCGCGACACGGACGACGCGCCCATCGACATGCCGTCCTGACGTATGTCGCGGGTGAGGTCACGCCCGTCGACCCAGACGCGGAGCACGTCCTCGTCCCAGGCGAAGTCAAAGCGCAAGCCCGCCGCCAGCTTCCCGAGCGTGGGGCCATCGTCCCAGCTGACCTCGTGCTGACGCGCGACCAGGGCGACCGCCCGGTACATCGCGCCCGTGTCCACGTAGCGGTACCCGAGGAGGTGGGCGACCGCGCGCGCGACCGTGCCCTTTCCGCTGCTCGCCGGTCCGTCGATGGCGATGGCGATGGGCACGAGGACTCCGTGGGGCCCTGGCGCTATCGCAGGCGCTCCAGATCCGCCAAGAACGTGGGGTAGCTGGTCTTGATGACCTCAGCGTGCGCGATGGAGACGCCGCCCGGCGCCACGCACCCCGCGATGGCGAACGCCATGGCGATGCGGTGATCGCCGGTCGCGTCGATCGACGCGGGCCCGTGGGCGCCGCCGCCCTGGATCACCATGCCGTCCGGACGCTCCTCGGCGTTCACGCCGAGCGCGCGCAGGCCGACGACCATGCGCGCGATACGGTCGGACTCCTTGACCCGGAGCTCCTTGGCGTCCGCGATGACCGTCTCACCCTCGGCGAAGGCGGCGGCGACGGCCAGAACGGGCAGCTCGTCGAGCGCGCGCAGGGCGAGCTCGCCGTCCAGCCGGGCGCCGTGCAGCGTGCTGTGGCGGATCACCAGATCGGCGATGGGCTCAGCGCCCGCCGCGTCCACGGGAGTGACGGTCAGGTCCGCCCCCATCAGGCGCAGCGCGTCGATCACGCCCGACCGGGTGGGGTTGATACCCACCGACGGGATGCGGATCTCAGAGCCAGGCACGATGGCGCCGGCGACCAGCCAGAAGGCGGCCGACGACAGGTCACGCGGCACGTCCACGTCGAGCGCGTCCAGGCGGGGCGTGGGCGCCAGGCGCCACCAGCCGTCCCCGTCGAGCTTGAGGTCCGCGCCCATCCGCACGAGCATGCGCTCCGTGTGGTCGCGGCTGCGCTCGGGCTCGCGCACGGCGATGCCCTGACGCCGGCCCGCCAGCAGCAGCGCGGTCTTCACCTGGGCCGACGCGACCGCCAGATCGAAGGGCTTGGTGGTGAGGTCGCCGCCGCGGATGGCGATGGGCGCGCGATCGCCGCCGTCGCGCCCGTCGATGCGGGCGCCCATCTCGCGCAGGGGGCCCGCGACGCGCTTCATCGGGCGCGAGCGCAGCGACGCGTCTCCGGTGAGCACCGTGAAGAAGGGCTCGGCCGCCAGGATGCCGGCCAGCAGGCGGATCGTGGTGCCGGAGTTGCCACAGTCGATCACGTCGGCGGGCTCGTGCAGGGCGCCCTTGCCGCGCACGATGACCTCGACGCCGTCGTCCTCCACGGTGACACCGAGCGCCTGGACGGCGTGCATGGACGACATCACATCCTCGCCGCGCAGCAGGCCGCGCACGCGCGCGTCGCCGTGGGCCAGCGCGTTCATCAGCAGCGAGCGGTGCGAGACCGACTTGTCGCCAGGCACCTCGACCTCACCGCGCAGCGGACCCCGCGGGGAGACTTCCAGATCGCTCACGCACCCTCCATGAAGCGCCCGAGCTTGCGGAAGCGCTGCTCTCGATCGACGCGCAATTGCTCGGGCGACAGGCCCTTCAGCGCTTCCAGGTGCGACGCGATCGCGTCCCCCACCCGTTGGATCGTGGCCGCGCGGTGGCGGTGTGCGCCGCCGATCGGCTCCGCGATCACCTGATCGATCACGCCCAACTTGAGGCAGTCCGCGGCCGTGATGCCCAAGGCCTCGGCGGCGCGCGGGGCCTCGGCGCGGTCGCGCCAGAGGATCGCCGCGCAGCCCTCCGGCGAGATCACCGAGTACACACCGTTCTCTAGCATGAGGACGCGGTTGGCGACCGCGATGGCCAGCGCGCCGCCGCTGCCTCCCTCGCCCGCGATCACCGTGACGACCGGCACGTTCAGCCGCGCCATCTCCATGATGTTGCGGGCGATCGCCTCGGCCTGGCCGTTCGCTTCGGCCTCGACGCCCGGGTACGCGCCCGGCGTGTCGACGAACGTGAGGATCGGCAGGCCAAAGTCGTTGGCGAGCTTCATCACGCGCAGCGCCTTGCGGTAGCCCTCGGGGCGCGCCATGCCGAAGTTGCGGACCAGGTTCTCGCGGGTCTTTCGGCCCTTCTGGTTGCCGATCACCACCACCGACTGCCCGCGAAAGCGCGCCAGGCCGCAGACGATCGCGTGGTCGTCAAAGCCGCCGCGGTCGCCGTGGAGCTCGGTCCACTCGGTGCACAGGCCCTCGATGTAGTCGAGCGTGAACGGACGCCCGGTGTGGCGGGCGAGCTGGGTGCGCTGCCAGGGCGTCAGGCGCGAGAAGATGCGCGTCTGGAGCTCGGTCAGCTCACCCTCCAGGTGGGTGATCGAGGCCTGGATGTCGACCTCATGGCCGCCAGCGTGCACGTCGCGCAGCGCGTCGATCTGGTGCCGCAGTTCGGCGATCGGTCGCTCGAAGTCGAGGACGAGATCCATGAGGGCTCTCCGGGTGTGCCGCCCTATCGCACCGGTGGATCGGCCGTCCATGCGCCGCCGCCCGACGACGCGGCGCTCACCCGCCGAACACAGCCTCCGCGGCGCGCATCGCCACGTCCAGGTGGTCCCGGGTCACCTGGGGGAACAGGATGTGGTTGGCCCAGGTGCGCTGCTTGCGGGCGAAGCTGCGGGTGTCGCGCTGGGTGCGGCGGATCGCCTCTTCGAGCGGCAGGCCGTGCAGCAGGTGGTCCGACAGGTGGCGGTATCCCAGCGAGCGCATGGGCTTGAGGTCGGGCGTGTAGCCGCGGTCGAGCAGGCGTCGGACCTCGTCCACGTAGCCCTCCTCGACCATCTGCAGGACGCGCGCGTCGATGCGGGGATCCAGATCGTCCCGGTCAAAGCGCAGGCCGACCACCCTCACCCGGTCCGGCTCCTTGGCGTGCGCTTCTTGAAGCTCCGACAGGCGCTGGCCGGTCTGGCGAAAGACCTCCAGGCCGCGCAGCAGGCGCACGCGGTCGTTGGGGTGCAGGCGGGCGGCCAGCACCGGATCCACCTGGGCGAGCAGCCCGTGCATGTCGGGCATCGCCTCGATCTCGGCGCGGAGCGCGGGATCCACAGGCGGCGTGTTCACGAGCCCGCGCTGCAGCGAGCGCAGGTAGAGCGACGTGCCCCCGCACACGATCAGCGGCTTGCCGGTGGCGATGAGCCGGTCGGCCAGCGCCATGAAGTCGAGCGCGTCGAAGCCCTCGTCCGGGTCGACCAGATCCAGGCCCTCATGCGGGACGCGCGCGCGCTGCTCGGGCGTGACCTTGCCCGTACCGATGTCCATCCCGCGGTACACCTGCATGGCGTCCGCGGACAGGATGGTCGCGCCAAAGCGTTCGGCGACCGCGATCGACGCGTCCGTCTTGCCCGACGCCGTCGGGCCCGTCAGGGCGAACACCACCGGCCGATCGTCCACCACGACTCAGCCCTCCAGAAGCCGACGGAGGTCGGCCTCGTTCAAGGGGCGGGCGTGCGCCTCAAAGGCCGGATCCGCCAGCAGCGCCGCCACGCCGGCGTCCGACGCGGGCGCGCTCACCGCCCCCGCGAGCGCGTCGAGCAGCGGGCGACCGGACGCGAGCGCCGACGCCGCCGCGGTCAGCGCCGCGGCCGCCGACAGGTTGGGCAGGTCGGACGGCATGGCGAGCACGGCGAGCGACCCAGGTCCCAGCGCCCCGACGTCGACCCCCAGCGCGGACAGCGACTCGGCGGCCGCGATCACCCGAGACACGTCGGCCCGACCCAGCTCGACCGTGTGGGGCAAGAGCAGCGGCACCGAGTCGACCGGCTCAACCGCGAGCAGCGCCGATGCCGATGCCGACGCCAGCGCCGCGAGATCGACCAGCCAGGAGCTGTCTCCGCGCTGCACGAGCGCGACGTCTCCCAGCCGGAGCAGCAGCTCGACGCGCGGCGCGGCCGTCAAGGGGGGCGCCGCTTTGGTCGCGGAGCGAGCGGCGGTGCCGTACGGCGACTGGTTCGTTGGGGCGCGTGGAGCTGGTGGCGCTTCCTGTCCCGTCTCCGACCATCCGAGCGGCACCTCGGAGAGCACCGGCTGCTGCCCCAGCGCGGCGCGCGCAGGCGTCAGCAACACCTGATCCACGCCGGACGTCGGATCGGGCACGATCGACACCTGATCCAGCTCGGGCGGCAGCGCGCTCGGGCGGGTGTAGGCGCGCGTCAGCGACGGCGACGGATCCGGCGATCCGCCCCGCCAGGTGGGCGACACGAGCAGCGGCTGCTCGGGCTCGTCGGCGGGGCGTGACCGCGTGTGGCGCGTGTGTAGCGCCTCATGCAGCGCGGCGCCGACGACGCGCACCACCTCCGACGGGTTGCGAAAGCGCACCTCGGTCTTGGCCGGGTGGACGTTCACGTCGAGCGTGTCGCCGGGGACCTCGATCGACAGCACGACGATCGGGTGGCGGCCCTGCGGCAGCGCGCCGCGGTAGGCCTCGGTGATCGCGCGGCGCACCACCGCGTCCCGCACGAAGCGCCCATTGACGTAGGTGTAGACCGCGCCGGTGGACGAAGGCCGGTGCAGGCCGACGGGCGCCACGTGGCCGTTCACGGAGATCCCCGCCGCCGTGTGCGAGACCGGCACCAGCAGCGCCGCGTCCTTGCCGAGCAGGTCGGCGATGCGACGCAGCGGATCGGGGGTGACGGGCGCACGCAGCAGGTCACGCCCGTCATGGAGCACGACCAAATCGACGTCGGGCCGCAGCAACGCCTGACGCACCAGCGCCTCGACGCAGTGCTCGACCTCGGTCTGCGCGCTGCGCAGGAACTTGCGGCGCGCAGGCACGTGCTGGAAGAGCGAGCGGACCGTGATCTCGGTGCCGACGGGCACGGCCACGGGGCCCACGTGCTCGAGCGTGCCGCCGTCTACGCGGACCTCGGTACCCACCTCGTCCTCGGCGCGGCGTGTGCGGATCTGGAAGCGCGACACCGACGCGATCGACGGGACGGCTTCGCCGCGAAACCCGAGCGTGCGCACGCCGACGAGGTCCGCTTCGCTGCGGATCTTGGAGGTGGCGTGGCGCTCCAGGCAGAGCATCGCGTCCTCGCGATCCATGCCCGAGCCATCATCCCGCACTTGGATGAGCGACGCGCCCCCCTGCCCGAGCCGAACCTCGACGCGGGTGGCGCCCGCGTCCAGCGCGTTCTCCACCAACTCCTTCACCACCGAGGCTGGGCGCTCGACCACCTCACCCGCGGCGATGCGATCGATGACCGCGTCTTCGAGGATGCGGATGCGCACGGCGACCCTGGCCTTACGGCTCGTCCGCGTCGGACAGCTTGCGGCGACGGCGGATGTGCAGCTTGAGCGGCGCGCCGTGGAACCCGAAGGCCTCGCGGAGCTGGTTGTTCAGGTAGCGCTGGTACGCGGCCGACACGCCCTCGGGCGTGTTCGCGAACACCACGAAGGTCGGCGGACGGATGCGCGTCTGCGCCATGTAGTAGATGCGCACCGGGTGGTGGTGCACCTGCGGAGGCGTGTAGGCCGTCATGGCCGCTTCCAGGAAGCGGTTGAGCTTGGACGTGGGGATGCGGCGGTTGAAGCCCTCGTACACGCTCTGGATCAGCGGGAAGATGCGCGACAAGCCCTTGCCCGTCTTGGCGCTGATGAACAGGTACGGGGCCCAGGTGGCGTGCGGGAGGTGCAGCTCGATCGCCTCGCCGATGCGGCGGCTGTCGATGTCCTCCATGTTCTTGGCCAGATCCCACTTGTTGAACAGCAGGATGAGCGCGCGGCCGCGCTGGATCACCAGCTGCGCCAGCTTGGCGTCCTGGTCCGTGATGCCTTCGGTCGCGTCGATCATCAACAGCGAGACGTGGCACTTCTCGATGGCCTGAATGGAGCGCAGGCTGACGAACCGCTCAAGCGCGTCGTCGATGCGGGCGCGCTTGCGCACCCCGGCGGTGTCCACCAGCACGTAGTCCTGATCGCCAACCCGAATGGGCGAGTCAACCGGGTCCATCGTGGTGCCAGGCTGGTCCATGACGAGGTGGCGCTCTTCACCCAACAGGTGGTTGATGAGCGTGGACTTGCCGATGTTCGGGCGGCCGATCACCGCGATGCGGATGGGGCCGGGCTCGACGACGAGCGCCGGGTTGATCGGCTCGCCGTCTTCGTCGAGGAGGACCTCAGCGGGCTCCGCGAACGGGTCCTCCTCCTCCTCGACCTCCTCGGGGTCAGCCGGGGGAAGGCGCTCGCAGATGGCCTCGACCAAGTCGTAGATGCCGCCCGCGTGCTCGGCGGAGATGGCGAACATCGGCTGGATGCCGACGGACCAGAAGTCGTGGACCAGGTCGTCGTGACGGGCACCGTCGATCTTGTTGACCGCGAGCACCACGGGCCGGTTGGTGTGGCGCAGCAGCTCCGCGACCTCACCGTCGGCGTGGGTCCAGCCGGCGCGGCCGTCGACCACAAACACCAGCACGTCCGCCTCTTCGACCGCGACGAGGGTCTGAGCGCGCATGGCGATCAGCATCTCGGTGTCCGGGCGGGCCTCAAGGCCGCCCGTGTCGATCAGCATCACCCGGCGGGACAGCAGATCGGCCTGTTCGTACAGGCGGTCGCGGGTGACACCGGGGCGATCGTGAACGACCGCCTTCTTGAAGCCGACGAGGCGGTTGAAGAGCGTCGACTTGCCAACGTTCGGGCGTCCGACGATGGCGACGAGGGGCAGAGACACGGGGCGCTCACCTGGAGAGGCCAGTGTAGCGGCCAGTTTCCGCGGCCCAAGTATCCGATTGGGGTCCTCACCGCCACGCCGTGCCTGAAGGGCCGCGCCGCGGTACCCCAGCGCGCGGAGGGTGCCGTTGACGCGGATCGTGGTCGCCATGAGCGGTGGAGTGGACAGCTCGGTCGCCGCGGGTCTGCTCGTGGAGCAGGGCCACGACGTGATCGGCGTGCACATGAAGCTGCACGACGCGCCGACCGTCCAGGGGTCTGGCACCTGCTGCGGACTGGACGACGCGCTCGACGCCCGGGCCGTGGCGGACCGCCTGGGCATCCCCTTCTACGTGGTCAACCTGCGCGACGAGTTCCAGCGTGCGGTGATCGACACCTTCACGTCCGAGTGGATCGCCGGGCGCACGCCGAACCCCTGCGTGCACTGCAACGGCGTGCTCAAGTTCCGGGTCCTGCTGCAGCGCGCGCTGGCGCTCGGGGCGTCGCACTTGGCGACCGGCCACTACGCGCAGGTGGACCACGCGCCGATCGGGCTGCGCATGGCCACCGATCGCGACAAGGACCAGAGCTACTTCCTGTTCCCCGTCACGCCCAAGGCCCTGGAGCACACGCTGTTCCCGCTGGGCGGCATGACCAAGCCCGAGGTGCGCGGCCACGCCGAGCGCCTGGGCCTGCCGACCGCGTCCAAGAGCGAGAGCCAGGACGTGTGCTTCCTGCCCGAGCGCGACCACGCGCGGCTGATCCGCGAGGCACAGCCCGAGCGCGACGGCTCGGGCGACATCGTCGACGAGTCCGGTCAGGTGCTGGGCCAGCACGACGACTACGCGCGCTTCACGGTGGGCCAGCGGCGCGGCGTGGGCGTGGCGTTCGGCGAGCCGCGCTTTGTGCTCCGCGTCGAGCCCGACACGCGCCGCGTGGTCGTGGGCCCCGCAGACCGCCTGAGCGTGCCGACCATGCTCGTCGGCGGCTGCAACTGGTTCGAGCAGCCCGACCCCGATCGCGTGGTCGCCGTGCGCATCCGTCATCGGGGCGCCCTGGCCGCGGCCACCGTGCACGCCGCCGCGAACGGTCAGGTGGAGGTGCGGGCGCTGGAGTCGCTCCGCGCGGTCACGCCGGGCCAGGCCGCCGTGTTCTACGACGGCGACCGCGTGCTGGGCGGTGGCTGGATCCGCAAGGCGGTGGCGGCGTGACACGCCCGGTGGCGGAGGAGCTCGCGCGCGTCGCCCGCGTGGAGGCGATGACGGGCCACACCTTCCGCGACCCGTCGGCAGCGCTCGACGCGCTCACCCACGCCTCGTATTCCAACGAGCACGGCGTCCGAGACTACGAGCGGCTGGAGTTCCTCGGCGACGCGCTGGTCAACATGCACGCCGCCGTGCGCCTGTTCGACGCGCACCCGGGCGCGCAGGAGGGCATGCTCACGGACCTGCGCCAGCGCGTGATCGACACCACGCGGCTGGGGAAGCGGGGCCGCGAGCTGGGCTTGGGTGACCTGGTGTGGCGCGGTCGTGGCCACCTGCGTGAGGGCCCCGCGTCCGACGCGCTGCTGGAGGACATCGTCGAGTCGCTGTTCGGCGCGCTGTTCGTCGACGGCGGGTTCGAGGCCACCCGCGCCTTCGCGGAGACCGTGCTGGCGCCGCTGGTCGCCGTCGCCGCGGACGGTCCGGTGAAGAACCCGGTGAACCGCCTGCAGGAGCTGACCCGCGTGTGGTTCGGCGTCGACGCGGACTACCAGTTCGAGGAGGCCGGCCCGGACCACGTGCGCCGGCACATCGCCCACGTGATGGTCGCCAAGCGCAAGATCACGACGGGCGAAGGCCGCAGCAAGTCCGACGCCCGCAAGAACGCCGCGCAGCTGGCGATCGTCATCCTGGACCGCGAGGCCTCCGAAGCCGCCGCCGCCGCCGAGGCGGCCGCCGCAAACGAGGCCGAGGCCGCCGCCGAGCCAAGCCCCGACGCGCCGTAGAGCCCCCTGCCCCACGTCGCGTGCGGACCGGTTAGAGGGCGCTCCTCGGGCTTCAAGCACGCCGTACGCGGCGAGACTGAACTGGTCCCGCGCGACGCAGGCACACCGCCAGCCGCGGTCCCCCGTGCGAGCCCCACCCTTCAGGAGATCGGTTGACCGACGAAAATCCGACGTTCCGATGTGGCACCGTGGCGTTGATCGGCCGTCCGAACGCCGGCAAGTCCACGCTGCTCAACCGCATCCTGGGCGCCAAATTGGCGATCACCTCGCCCAAGCCGCAGACCACCCGCAACCGCATCGTCGGGGTGCACACCACCGACCACAGCCAGCTGGTCCTCGTCGACACGCCCGGCCTGCACAAGGCCTGGACCGAGCTGAACAAGGCGATGGTCAAGCAGACCGAGTCCGCCATCTCCGACGTGGACGTCGTGTGCTGGGTCGAGGACATGACGGTGCTCGTGCCCCGCGCCGAGCGCTCGCAGGAGCCGTCTGACGCCGCCGTGGACGCCATCGTCGACATGCTGACCCGCGCCGGCCGCCCGGTGATCCTGGTCGCCAACAAGATCGACGCCGTCTCCAAGCCCTTGCTGCTGCCGGTGATCGACGCGCTGTCCAAGCGCCTGAACCTGCTGGCGGTCGTCCCAATGTCCGCGCTGAAGGGCGACGGCCTCCCTGCGCTGATCGGCGAGATCGAGGCCAAGCTGCCGGTGAGCCCCGCGCTCTACCCGCTCGACCACTGGACCGAGCAGAGCGAGCGCTTCATGGTCGCGGAGATCATCCGCGAGAAGATCTTCCACCTCACCGAGCAGGAGATCCCCTACGCGTGCGCCGTGGAGATCGAGGTGTTCAACGAGGAGGAGCGCGAGACCAACGATCTGGTCAAGATCCACGCCGCCATCATCGTGGAGCGCGACGCGCAAAAGCCCATCCTGATCGGCAAGGGCGGCGACATGATCAAGCGCATCGGCACCCTGGCCCGAAAGGACATCACGGAGCTGCTGGAGTGCCGGGTCTACCTTGAGTTGTTTGTGAAGGTGGTGCCCGAGTGGACCCGCACCGAGAAGGGTCTCCGCAAGGTCGGATACGGTCGGTAGATCTGACCCGCGAACGGGCGACAGCAACGTGCTAGCATCCCTCCCGGGGGCCCAGGGACGAACCTGGCCGACCGGAGAGGCTATGATCAACTCGATCCCTGCGCAGCTGTTCGCCAACGCCCAACGACAACCCAACGCGCCCGCCTACCGTCACTTTGACGGAAAGACCTGGGCGAGCACGGACTGGAGCACCTACGGACAAGAGGTGCGGCGGACGGCTCGAGCGCTGATCGCGCTGGGTGTGAAGGAGGGCGACACGATCTGCATCCTGGGCAACAACCGCCCGGAGTGGGTGATCGCGGACGTGGCGGCGATGGCCGTCGGCGGCGTCCCCGCGGGGATCTACGCCACCTGCTCCGCCGAGGAGGTCGCGTTTGTGGTCTCGCACGCTGAGGCGGGCGTGATCGTGGTCGAGAACCTCGCGCAGCTCCAGAAGGTGGAGTCGCGCGTGGCGCACACGCCCAACCTTCGCCACGTGATCGTGATGCGCGGCGCGGGCCCGGTCTCGCGCGTGATCGACGCGCCCACGCCGGTGCGCGTGCTCGACTGGGACACCTTCCTCACGAAGGAAGAGACGGTTTCGGACTCCGAGGTGGAGCGTCGCCTGAACGGCCTGAACGAGGACGACACCGCCACGTTGATCTACACGTCGGGCACCACGGGTAACCCCAAGGGCGTGATGCTCACGCACCGCAACCTGACGCACACGGCCAAGGTCGCAGCGCAGATCTGCAGCGTGCCGCCGGACACCCGCATGGTCTCCTACCTGCCGCTCAGCCACATCGCGGAGCAGATGTTCTCGATCCACGCCGCCATCACCATCGGCTACGAGATCTGGTACGCGCGCTCCATGGAGACCCTGCTCGAAGACATGCAGGCCGCGCGCCCCACCATCTTGTTCGGCGTGCCTCGCGTGTGGGAGAAGATGCACGCCAAGCTGTCGGCGCGTCTGGCTGAGGCCAGCGGCGTGAAGGGTGCGATCGCCCGCTGGGCCACGGACGTGGGCCGTCGGGTCAACGCCGAGCGCAACGCAGGCCGCTCGCCCGGCGCGTGGCTGGGCGTTCAGTACAAGCTGGCGGACCGGCTCCTCTACTCCAAGGTGAAGGGCCTGCTCGGACTGGACAAGACGCGCTTCGGGATCAGCGGCGCGGCGCCCATCTCAGCTGCGGTGCTGGAGTTCTTCTCCGGCCTGGACATCGTGATCCACGAGGTCTACGGCCAGTCCGAGGACTGTGGACCGACCTCGTTCAACGTCCCCGGACGTACGCGCTACGGCACCGTGGGTCCGGCCATCCCCGGCTGCGACCTGCGCATCGCGGACGACGGCGAGGTGCTGGTGCGCGGCCCGAACGTCTTCAAGGGCTACTTCAAGGACCCGGCGGCCACCGCGGAGACGCTGGTGGACGGCTGGCTGCACTCCGGCGACCTCGGCAAGATCGACGCCGACGGCTTCCTGTCGATCGTGGGCCGCAAGAAGGACATCCTGATCACGTCGGGCGGCAAGAACATCACGCCGGTGAACATCGAGGCCAAGCTCAAGGACCTGCCGCTGGTCAGCCAGGCAGTCGTGATCGGCGACAACCGCAACTACATCACCGCGCTCGTCACCCTGGACGCCGAGGCCGCCGCCGCGTTCGCCACGGCCCGCGGCCTGCCGACCGACAGCCTGCACACCCTCGCGGAGATCCGCGCGGAGCTCCAGCGTGGCGTGGACGAGCAGGTGAACCCCTCGTTCGCCCGCGTCGAGCACGTCCGAAAGTTCGCGATCCTCGCGAGCGACTTCAGCGCCGAGACCGACGAGCTCACGCCCACCCAGAAGATCAAGCGCCGGGTGGTCAACGCGAAGTACAAGGACATCATCGAGGGCCTCTACGCGGACTGACCGCGGCCCCTCCACCCCCTCCGAGGAATCTTCATGCGTCCGGTCCTTCTCCTGTGCACCGCGTGGTTGGCCACAGCACCCGCCGCGCTCGCCGCTGGCGACCAAGACACCGACTCGAGCCAAGACACGGCCGCGTTCATGCCCTCTGGCGGACGCACCGTACAGTGCGGCACCAGCCCCATGCCCGCCGTGCTCGGCCTGGGCGCGGTGCTCGCCCTGGGTCTGGTGGCGCGTCGGAGGCGTCATCAACCTCTGATCGTGTCGCTGCTCGCGGGCGCGCTGCTCGCGGGCCCCGTGGCCAAGGCCGCGCCCCTGGTCCCCGCCGAGAACGTGCAGCGCTTCGCCCCCAGCGGCCTGTCGTCGGGCTTCGTGACGATCTACTCAGGCCGGCAGCTCGACAGCGTGCGCTTCTCGTTCGACGCGATCGCCGACTACGGGTGGCGCCCGTTCCAGCGCAGCTTCCAGGTGCGCGACACGCTCATCCGCGACTCCGCGGCCATCGAGCACCTCACGGCGCTCCACCTGCGCGCAGCCGTGGGCGTGAAGCCGTGGTTTCAGATCGCGCTGTCGGCGCCGGCGCTCCAGTTCGCCGCGACCGGCGTGGGGCTCGACACCTGGGCCGGCCCGCGCGACACGTCGCTCGCGTACGGGGACCTGGCGTTGGAGCTCGGCTTCCGGCCGCTGTCTGAGGACGACGACGGCGTCGGCATGACGATCACCCCGTTCGTCACCGCCCCCACCGGTCTCAAGCGCTACCTGTTGACCGACGGCGTGCCGACGTTCGGCGCGCGTGTGGCGATGTCGGGCGTGATCGGCCCCGCGCACCTGGCCGCGTTCGGCGGGTACAAGGTCAAGATCGGCAGCGCGCGGCTCGGACCGTACGTCGCGATCGACGACGAGGTCGTCTACGGCGCGGGCGCGGGCTTCACGCTGGTGCCGGACTGGCTCCGCCTCAACGCCGAGCTCAACGGCAATTCGATCGTGGGCCCGGGTCGCAAGAAGATCACGCGCACGCTCGTGACCGAGTCGCTGCACACGGGGCTGGAAGCGAACGCGAACCTGCTGCTCACCACGCCGACCGGCTTCGCGATGGTTCTGGGTGGCGGCGCAGGCCTCACCGCCACGCCGGGCGTCCCCGCGGCGCGCGGCTTTCTGGGCCTGTCCTACCTGCCCATCACCCCGTCTGACCCGGACCGCGACGGCGTCCGCGGCGCCGCCGACGCGTGCCCCCAGGATCCCGAGGACATGGACGGCTTCGAAGATCTCGACGGCTGCCCCGACCTGGACAACGACGGCGACGGCGTGCCCGACCTGGCCGACCACTGTCCGTCCAAGGCCGAAGACCCCGACGGCGTCGAGGATGACGACGGCTGCCCGGACGACGACGGCGACCGCGACGGCGTCGACGATGCACACGACGAGTGCCCGAAGCAGCCCGAGGACGGCGACGGCTACAAGGACGAGGACGGCTGCCCCGACCCGGACAACGACGGCGACCACGTGCCCGACACGGTGGACGAGTGCCCGAACGACGCCGAGGACCGTGACGGCAACGTCGACGACGACGGCTGCCCGGACCACGACGACGACGGCGACGGCATCCCCGACACGCGCGACAACTGCCCGCTCGACGCCGAGGACTTTGACGGCGACGCCGACGAGGACGGCTGCCCGGAGGACGCCGCCGACTCGGACAACGACGGCATCCTGGACGTCGCGGACAAGTGCCCCAAGCTGGCCGAAGACCGTGACGGCTTTGAGGATGAGGACGGCTGCCCCGACGCGGACAACGACGGTGACGGCATCCTGGACGCCGCGGACCTGTGCCCGCGCGCGCCTGAGACCCTCAACGGGTTCAAGGACGACGACGGCTGCCCCGACGAGACCAAGGCCACGCTGGAGGGGAACAAGATTGTGATCACCGACACCATCCTGTTCTACTTCAACGAGGCGCGGATCAAGGAGGAGTCGTTCCCCGTGCTCGACGCGGTCAAGGGTGTGGTGCTCGCGCACCCGGAGATCGTGCGCCTGCGCGTGGAAGGCCACACCGACAGCCAGGGCTCCGACGCGTACAACCAGGACCTCTCCGAGCGTCGCGCGCTCGCGGTTCGGCAGTACCTGATCGACCACGGCGTCGAGTCCACGCGCCTGCTCGCGCGCGGCTACGGCGAGCGCTACCCGATCGCGCCGAACGGCGACGAGACCGGCCGCGCCAAGAACCGCCGCGTCGAATTCATCGTGCTCAAGCCTGAGGACGACGGCGGCGCCGACGCAAGCGACGCGCTCGACGAAGGGTCGGCGGCGCCCGAAGCGGCGAAGGTGCGGCCACACGCATGAGCTGGTCGTCAGCGTCCGCACC
>CANJMY010000050.1 GCA_947475315.1 Pseudomonadota bacterium
CTACGACGGCAGCGGCAGCACCGAGGTGTCGTCGATCAACTACAACATGCGCGAGTACGCCAACGCGGTGATCGGCACCATCCACGAGGTCTGCGCCGAGACCAAGACCGAGCACCCGCACATCATCACCGAGGCCGGCCGCTCCATGGTCGCGCATCACTCGGTGCTGCTGGTCGAAGTCCTGGGCAACACCACCAAGGAGCTCCGCCCGCCCGCGCGCCCCGCGCCCGGTGAGGAGGTCGTGCGTACGATCGAGGCCTCCTGGGAGATCTTCGACGAGATCAACGCGGACAACGAGCTCGCCTCGCTCCACGACATCCAGGCCCTCCGTCGTCAGGCGATCGAGCGCTTCAACCTGGGCCTGCTGGACCTCGAAGAGCGCGCCGACGTCGAGCGCATGTACTGGGCCACTTGCGGCCGCATCCTCGAGCACTCAGACCCCGAGGACGAGGGCGACGAGCTCGGCGAGCTTCGCCAGCAGTTCGTCGACACCTACTTCTGCAACTTCTCGGTCTTCCAGTCCCTGCCGGACATCTGGGCGATCGACCAGCTCTTCCCTGTCGTGCCGATCCACCGGCTCAACGAGGAGCCCACGCGCCGCACCATCCTGGCCGACCTGACCTGCGACAGCGACGGCAAGATCGACGCGTTCATCGGCGAGGGCGGGTCGTACCTGCCGCTCCACCCGTTCCGCAAGGGCGAACGCTACATCATCGGCGCCTTCCTGGTGGGCGCGTACCAGGAGATCCTCGGCGATCTGCACAACCTGTTCGGCGACACCCACGCGATCCACGTCGCCGTGGCCGACAACGCGCGCGGCTACTCGGTCCTGCACGTCGATGAAGGCGACATCATCGAGGAGGTCCTGACCTACGTCCACCACCGCCCCAAGGAGCTGGTCCGCCTGCTCCGCGCCAAGGTGGAAGAGGCCACGGAGTCCGGCGCGATGAGCATGGAAGAGGGCGCCGACATGGTGCGCACCTTTGTCCGCGGCCTCGACGACTACACGTACCTCACGCGCTGAGAGCGTCCGACGCGGGTCGTCTCAACGGCCCGCGTGCGCCTTTCGCGCTAGGATGTCCTGGAAGTCGAGCGAGCTGGTGGTCAGCGACGGCATCGGCACGCCAGACAGATCGGCCAGCACGGCGATCAGCTCCATGAGCGTGATCGCCGTCGCGCCGAACATGATGTGCCCGCCCGGGCGGAAGATCGGCATCCGGAAGTGCTGGGCGTCCTGGAAGATGTCCACCGCCTCGATCTCGCCGCGCCGCAGGATCTCGGTGAGGTCCAGGTCGAGCATGGCCTCCACCTCGCCAGGGTCTGGACGCAGCACGGCGTCCTTGGCGATCTCGGCGACGAAAGGCTCCAGCCGGAAGTCCGACGTGTAGACCGGCATCGACGACAGCCGACCGAGCACGCGCGCGTCGACCACACCGAGCTCCTCGTAGGCCTCACGCAGCGCGGTGGCCTGCAGGTCCAGGTCGTGCGGCTCGGGCCGACCGCCCGCGAACGACACCTCGGCGCCGTGCCGGGTCATTCCCGCCGGACGAAGCGTCACCACCGTCTCCAGCCGATCGCCGCGCCAGCGCAGCGGGACCAGCACGCCCGCGCGAAGGTGGTTGGTGCGACCCGGGAGCGCGCCGTACTCCTCGACCGTGCGCGCCGCGAGCGCGGCCGCGAGGGCATCGGGCGTCGGGATCTCCACTGCAGGCTCCCCGGAAAGGCTCCCGCGTGGCATGATGCGGCGAGCGTGGGTTTCCCTACCGTGCACCTGGTTGATCGGCCTTACGAAACCGCCCCTGATCCACTTCGTTCGGATCAGCGCGCTGAGCTCCGCTTCGACGCCGCGCTGCTCGCGGCCGCCGCCTCGCCCGACGCGCTCAAGCCGCGCGGCGTCGACCTGTCGCAGGGCCCGCGTGCGGACGACGCGACCGTGTGGGACGGCTCCACCACCCCGGCCGCCTTCTCCAAGCTTCTGCGCGACTGGGAGGCAGCCTACAGCGTTCGCTATGAGTACGCGCCGGAGGACGCAACCGACGAGGAGCGCGATCGCGCGATGGTGCTCGGGCCGGTCGCGCGCCTGCTGTCCCCGACCGACGGTGCCCCGTTCGGCTTCGCGGACGCCCGCGCCGCCTACCTGCGCGGCGACTGGTCTGGCTGCGATGCCCAGATTGGAGCGATGCCCGACGGATCCAACAGCGCGCGCGCCCAGCTCCTTCGCGCGCACGCCCGCATCCGGATGGGCGAGGACGCGCTGGCCGACGAGTCGATCGCCGTCGCGCTGCGGCTAGGCCGTGAGGACCGTGACCTCACGCTCCACGCGTCCTACCTGTCCGCGTACCTGGCCATGCGGCGCGACACGCCGCGCAAGGCCGTGCTGATCGGCAACGCGCTGCTCGGCGCGCTCGGCGGCGGGCGTGGCACCGTGACCTGGTCGATCGCGTGTGATGATCTGGCCTTGGATCTGGCCTACCTGGCGCTCAAGGGCTGCGCGCGGCTGGTCGCGGCCGGCGAGACCTCGCTCACCCCCACGCCCTATGACCGCGCCCGCGCCTTGATCGTCAGGCACCCGCTTGTCGCGTTGCGGCTCGCGGCCGACCCCGCAATGACACCCCTGAGAGACGAGATCGCGGGCGCCATCCAAGCGCAGCGCGAGACCCTCCAGCGCGAGATCCGCATGTCTCTCGAGCGCTGGCGCCGTGAGAACGCGCGACAGGATCTTGGACCCGAGGACGACGAGACCGTGCGCTTCGTCGAGGAGTCCAAGCTGGCCGACAGCCGCGCGGCGCGCAGCCTGCTCGACGCCATGGACGCCCGCATGCGCCTTCGGGACGCGCTCCCCGATGTGCTCTCCAGCACTCAGCGCTCGTTCTCCTCCGAGGCCGACGACGCGGAGCGCAGCTCCAGCGCGATGATCCCCCTCACCCAGGCCTACGACCCGCATCGACGGGACAACCGCCTGCGCACCGATGTCGAGCGCATGCGCAGCGCCATCACCGCCCCCATGGACGCCGCGGAAAACGCCAGCGTCTCCGACCGCGCGCGCCCGACCTACCTGGTCGCCGGCGCGCTCGCGTGGGCCGGCGGCGCCGCGGTGTGGTTCGCCCCAGGCGTGCCGGATGGCTGGCGATACCCGCTCGTGGTTGCGCTGTGCGTCGGCGGCGCCATCAGCGTCAGCCGCCAAGGGGAGCGCCGAACCTAAGGTTTGAGGTGCTCGGGCACGTCCTTGTCGGGCGCCGTGCGCCAGGCGGCCTCGGGGGCCGGGATCTGCGGCTCGTAGCGCACGTCGATGACCTCCAGCTCGCGTACGCCGCCGGGCGTCTCGTAGCGCACGCTGTCTCCCGCCTCGCGGCCATGCAGCGCGCGCGCGAGCGGGCTCTTGTGCGACAGGATGCCGTTGCCGACGTCGACCTCCTGCTCGCCGTAGAGACGCCAGGTCTTCTCCGCGCCGTCTTCGCCCGACACCACCACCGTCGCGCCGAACCCGACGCGCGCGCCGGGGACCTTGGCCGGATCCACGATCACCACGCGATCGAGGTTGGTCACCAAGTAGTTCAGCCGGCTGTCGATCTCTCGCAGCCGCTTCTTGCCGTAGATGTACTCGGCGTTCTCTGACCGGTCGCCCATGGACGCGGCGTAGGACACCTCGGCCACCACGCGCGGCCTCTCCCGCGAGCGCAGCCACTCCATCTCGTCTTGGATGCGCTTGATGCCGTTCGGCGTGATCAGGTTGTCGCTGGCCATGGGCCTCCCACTGGCGCCGAGCGCAACTAGAAGACGCCGTCCTGGATGTTCCAGGTGATGTGGCTCACGTCGGCCGGGCCGATCGCGCCGATGACCTTGCGATCGAAGCTGGCGCCGTTCCACTTGTACTGGCGGAACTCCTTCTGATCGTCGGCGGCGACGTAGATCTCCAGCTTCTTGTCGCCGTCGAGATCCGCCATGTGCGTGGCGTGCTCGAACCCACCCGAGTCCTTGTCGATCAGCGTGTTC
Organism: Pseudomonadota bacterium; assembly: GCA_947475315.1. Taxonomy (GTDB): domain Bacteria; phylum Myxococcota_A; class UBA796; order UBA796; genus CAIOSP01. Next base: position 3,994 of record CANJMY010000050.1, read on the forward strand.
GAGAAAGTGCCGTCGTCGGTGCGGGTCAGCAGCCAAAGGCCGGTGGACTTGGCGGCGGCGACGAAGTCCGGCTTGCCGTCCAGGTTGGCGTCGCCGTACACCAGGAAGCGGCACTGGTCGTCGTCGATGCTGCTGACGAGCAGCTTCTGCCACGCGCCCTTGTCGTCCAGCGTGTAGCGGAAGATGCGCACCGGATCCTTGCGGGTGGTGGTCTCGCCCTCCTTCACGTTCTCGGCCTCACGCACGACGTACAGCTCGTCCTTGCCATCGCCGTCCATGTCGTGGACGCTGATCTCCTTGGCGTGGCTCTCGACGAAGTCGATCACGTGCGTCGCGACGAACGCGCCGTCCTTGAAGTCGTAGCGGTAGACCGAGCCCGGCTGCGACGCGCCGCTCGCCTGATTGCGCGCCGAAGGGGTGGCGTAGAACTCCTTCTTGCCGTCGCCGTCCACGTCGCCGATCTCGACCTCGTGGACGAAGGTGTCCGGCGTCTGGTTCATCTCGTCGAACTTCCAGGTGCCGTCCGCTTGCTCGCGGCCCACGGCGATGACGCCCTGGTCGTGGCTGGCCACCACGATGTCTTCCTTGCCGTCGCCGTCGACGTCACCGATCTCCAGGTCGCGGAAGCGGTCGAACTTGCCGCCCCAGCTGCGCTCCCAGATGACGGTGGCCTTCCACTCGTCGCCCTCCTTCTTCCAGTGCTTGATCATGGCCTTCTGGGCGCCGATGGTCAGGAGGCCGCCGCGCCAGGCGATGGCCTTGTGGAACACGTTGGAGTCCGGATCGGCGAAGCTCTGGCGGGTGAAGAGGCCGCCGGCGTAGCGCAGCAGCGTGAGCTTGGCGGGGAGCGGCTTGGGCTTGCCGCCCTCGGTGGCGAACTGGGCCTGGACCACCAGCAGCGAGGGCACGGCCTCGGCGGGGCCGGTCTCCTTGGCGGCGGCCGGCGCGGGCTCAGCGGGCAGGTCGGTGGGGGCCGGGGCCTCCGGCGCGCCTGAGCACGCCACCCAGGTGGCCAGGGACACCGCGACCACACCGACGCTCACAAACCACCGAGACATTGCGGACACTCCGTGACGATTGGCGGGAGTAGAACTCGCCCGCCGTGGACCGTCCTGGATCACCCGCAGAACCGAGGCCGTCAAGCGTCGCGTGTCGCGGGCGATGCTATGGATGCAGGGGAAGGACCCGTGAACCCAGAGCCCTCGTCACGATTTCGGACGATCCTCGCTGGCGCCGCCGTGGTCGCCTTGCTCGTGCTCGCCTGGTTTGCGCTGCGCTCGATCGAGGACCGCGAGGCCGAGACGCGGCAGCGGATGATCGACGAGCTCCACGAGCGCCTGGAGGAGAAGGTCCAGCTGTGGGAGGGCGACCTGCTGCACGACCTGGACGCCATGCTCGCCCAGGCGTCCGACCCCAAGACCGATCCCATCGCGCTCCAGAGCCGGTGGCGCCGGGTCTACCCTTGGTTCGACGCGCTCTACATCTGGAACATCGGGCGCCCCACCGGCGGGGACACGCTCACCGGCGGCGCGCCCGAGGTCGTGTTCCGCTTCCCCGCCCGCATGGATCCGCCCGAGGATCCGGGCAACCTGGGCAGGTGCACGGACGCCGCCCGCGCCAAGATCGGCACGCTCCCGCCCTACGACGCGCGCGCGCTCGCCAAGGCGTGGTTGGATGCCTGCCCGGACGGAACCGTCGCCTCCCGAACCTACGTGACCGCCGAGGCCGCCCAGGTGCTGCGCCGCGGCCAGCTCGCGGAGGAGGCGCTCACGGCCATGAAGGTCGACGGCTACGACGACAGCGTCTCGATGTCGGCGCCCATCGGCGTGCCGGCGGCGCGCAGGCTCGCGCGGCGTATGCTGCTCGCGGACCTCCATGACGACCTCCGCCACGACGGCATCGCCTTCCGGATCCGCTCGGACACCGTGGCCGAGGTGCTGGCGCTGGATGCGCCGGAGCTGGAGTCGACGCTCTACCTGATCCCTGGCTTGGTGGACGCGCTGGAGCGCCACGGTGGCGTGACCGGGCAGCTCCACGCGCGCATGGATGAGGTCGAGCAGCGCCTGGCCGCCTACCGCGAGATCCGCCAGACCGGCGCGCGCCCCACCGGCGAGGCCAGTGAGGCCGCCCGCTTCACCTACGACCAATACAGCGACGCGCCTTACCTGCTGTACTCGCGTCGCAGCGACAACGGGACCACCGGCATCGCCCTCCAGCTGCGGCAGGACCGCCTGCTCCAGACCTTCCTCAAGGGCGGCACGCGCTTTGACACCGAGCTCGCGATCACCGACGTGTCCGGCCGCGCGATCGCCGGCGCCGCGGACGTCGCCGACAACGCGCCCAGCGTCGCGTTCACCGAGACGCTGCGCCACCTGAGCGCGTCGGTCGGCAAGGCCGCGCTCAACCAACGCCTGGCGCCCGTCGCGCGCCGCGCCTCCACCGCTGTCGTCGCGGTCACGCTGATCTGCCTGTTCATGGTGGCGCTGGCGATCGCCGTGCAGCTCAAGGCCAACGCGCTGTACCGCGACTTGCTCCAGCGGCAGCGCGAGTTCACCGCGCGCGTCACGCACGAGCTCAAGACGCCCCTCGCCGGCATCCGCGTGATGGCCGAGAACCTGGCGTCCGGCGCCTTCCGCGACGAGAAGCAGATCACGATGGCGGCGCAGCGCATCGTCGACGAGGCCGACCGCCTAACCGCGCGCGTGAACGAGGTGCTCGCCGTTGGCCGCAAGCGCGAGATCGAGGAGCCCGTGCTGTTCGACCTGGAGGAGCCGATGCTCGAGCTGGTCGACATCTGGGGCCCCCGGTACGAACAGGCTGGCATCCGCCTGATCGCCGACCTGGCGCCGGTCGACCCTTTCCTGGGTGACCCGTCCGCCATCCGCGACGCGGTCGGCCAGCTGCTGGACAACGCGCTGAAGTACCGCCGCGAGGAGACGGACAGCCAGGTCTGGCTCAACGTGATCGACGAGGAGAAGATCGTGTTGATCGAGGTCGTCGACAACGGGATGGGCGTGCCCGCGGATCAGCGCAAGCGAATCTTCGAGCAGTACGTCCGCGTGGAGGGCCCGAACCGCGGCAAGTCCGGCGGGCACGGCCTGGGCTTGAGCCAGGTCGAAGAGATCGTGCGCGCGCACGGCGGCACGATCACCTGCGAGGACGGCGTGGACGGCGGCGCCCGGTTTGTGGTGCGACTCCCCGCGCGCCGCCCGCGTGCGGCGTGAGGCCGCCACTGGATGGCGTCGTGCTGCTCACTGGCGCCTCAGCCGGCATCGGCGCCGACATGGCGCGCCAGATCGCCCCGACCGCGAGCCGCCTGATCCTGGTCGCGCGCAGGCGTGATCGACTGGAGGCGCTCGCCGCCGAGCTCAAACAGCTCCGCCCCGCGCTCACCGTCGACGTCGAACCCTGCGATCTCTCCGCGCCAAGCGAGGTCGAGGCCCTGCTCGCCCGCCTCCCCGACGTGGACGTGCTGATCAACAACGCGGGCCTCGGTGACATGGGCTTGTTTGAGGACAGCACGACGGCCAAGATCGACCAGATGCTCCAGGTGAACGTGGTCGCGCTGACGCGCCTGACGCACGCGCTCCTGCCCGGCATGGTCGCGCGCAAGCGCGGCGGCGTGCTCAACGTCAGCAGCAGCTACGGCTTCCTTTGGACGCCCGGCGCGGCCGTCTACATCGGCACCAAGCACTACGTCACCGCGTTCACCGAGTCCCTGCGCTCTGAGCTGCGCGGCACGGGCGTCGTCGTCACGCAGCTGTGCCCGGGCCCCGTCGAGAGCGAGTTCGAGGACGTCGCCGGCAGCCTGCTGGACCAGAAGCCACCACGCCTCGTGATGTTACCGTCCGCGGTGGCGGCGCGGCACGCGCTCGACGCCTTCCGCGCGGACCACGCGTTCGTGATCTCGGGCTGGATCCCGTCGCTGGTGCTGCGGATCGCCGGGCTGACGCCTCGGTGGCTAAACCGGCTGATGATGGCGCCCATGGCGCGGATGCTGCGCCAGCACCACGACCCGCGAGGACGCCGCTAGGGCGTCGGCGAGCAGGTCGACACGCCCGCACCCACGACGTCAAAGCCCATCCGCTGCAGCTCCATCGTCATGCTTCCGTTGTGCACGCGGTACACGTCCGTGCTGCTGCCAACGCCATAGGTCCGAACAAAGAGCCAGAAGTCGCCGCCCCACGCCGCGAACGCGAAGGTGTCGATGTCGATCGCCGCCGGGAACCCGGGCAGGTTGATGCTGTTCGACTCAGCACCCGTCACCTTGTCCAGCTGCGACAGCCGCGCCGGGCGCTCCAGCGGAAAGAACGCCCACAGCTCACCCAGGCTGTTGCCGGTGAGCTCCGACTGGCTGGGCACGGCCCCGATCACCTGCCCCTGCCATGAGGTGGTGTCGAGCTGCGCGAGGCGGTGGAAGTTGGCGACGTAGAGGTGATCCATCCACGTGCCCGCGGAGTCCGTCGCGAACCCCATGCCAAACGATCCAAACCCGGTCGCGCCTGGTGAGTACGAGGTGGCCGTGCAGCCAAGGGTGACCAGGTCCACCTCGTAGACCGCGTCGTTCGAGTAGCGGACGTAGGCCACGCCGTCGCGGGCGACGGCCATGGAGGCCGGGGTCGCGCCGCTGGTGCAAGCCAAGCGGCCCAGACGCGTCGACGTCAGCGTCGCCGGGTCGAACAGGTAGAGGCCCTGCGTGTCCCGCTCCAACAGGTAGATCAGGTCGCTGGTGACGGTGCAGTCGTCGGCGGGCGGCGGGACGTCGGTGTCCTCGACGGGCGAGGTCGCGGTGTCCTCGTTCACGGGCGCGGCGCTGTCGCCGCCGGGCGCGTCGCTGTCCGCGTCCCCCACGGGCGCGGTGAGGTCGGTGTCGACCGCCTCGTCGGTCGGATCCTTGACCACATCGGAGATCGCGAACGGCACGTAGCAGCCGGAGAGCGAGGCACAGGCCAGGACGACCAACAGGGACCCGAAGCGCATAGGGACCTCACTCACGAGGAGCCCCAAGATACGCCTGTCCACCACACAGGAAAAGCGAATCTTTCAGGCCGATATCATCAGTTTTTTTGCTCAATCTGCGCATCGAGCAGCTGCAGGAACAGGCTCGCCGCTCGGCCACTCGGTCCCGCGTCCGCCGTGATCAGGCGAGGCAGGTAGGTCCAGGAGCTGCCCCCCTCCACGTCCAGGCGAACCAGCGCACCCTGCGCCAAGTCGTCCGCGATCAGGTGGGCCGGCATCCAGCCAAAGCCGACCGCGCCCATCAGGGCCAGCCGCTTCGCGTGGAAGTCGGCCAGGTACAGCACGTTCGGCGTGCCCAGGAAGCTGGCGCGCGGCGCCTGGGCATGCCGCGGCGCGCTGTCCCGCACGATGACCTCCATGTGGCGGTTGAGGTCCTCCCGCCGAAGCGGGCCGGCGCCGACCAACGGGTGCGACGCGCCCGCCACCAGCGCCATCTCCACCGCGGGGAGCGGTCGACCATGCAGACCAGGCGGCACCGCGTCCAGCTCCAGCACCAACATGATCTGCGCCGAGTCGCGCAGGAACCGGTCCGCGACGCCGTCCTGATACTCGATGTCGACGCGGATGCGCGTGGGGATCTGGCGGGAAGCGATCTCGCGCAAGGTCGCCGAGATGGGGCCCATCGGCAGCGCGCCGTCGATCACCACGTGCAGCTCCGGCTCCCAGCCGTCACGAAGCTGCGCGGCCACCGACTCCAGTCGGCGCACCTCCCGCAGCACCACCCGCGCGTGCAGCAGCAGCAGTTGACCCTCGGGCGTGAGCACCGCCCGCCGTCCCTCACGGCGGAACACCGGCACGCCCAGCGCCGCCTCCAGGGCGCGGATGGTGTAGCTGGCCGCCGACGGCACCCGCCCCAGCTCCTTGGCCGCGCCCGCGAACGATCCCACGCGCGCGATCGCGTCGAGCAGGACGAGCTGGTCGATGGTGTACTGGACGGGACGGGTCACGGCGGGCGCCTCTGCGCTCCACCCCTACCCGGGCCGACCCGCGCCCGCCCCGCCGCCTAAGGCGTCTTGATCCACCGCTCGATCTCGGGCAGCTCCGCCGCCGCCATCGCGTCGAGCAGCCGGCCCAGATCGTCGTCGAAGATCAGCAGTTCCTTGAGCATCGGCCGCACGAAGCCTTCGTCGATCGCACGGTCGACCATCTGCTTGAGCGGCGCATAGAAGCCGCCCACGTCGAGCACACCCGCGGGCTTGCTGTGGTAGCCGAGCTGGGTCCAGGTCACGACCTCGAACAGCTCCTCCCAGGTGCCCCAGCCTCCGGGGAGCGCCAGGAACGCGTCCGCGAGCTCGGCCATGCGCGCCTTGCGCTCGTGCATGGTCCCTACCACCTCAAGCGTCACGCCCTTGTGGCCCAGCTCCAGATTCTGGAGGCGCCGCGGGATCACGCCGATGACCTCCCCGCCCACCGACAGCGCGCCGTCGGCGACGCGGCCCATCAGGCCGACGCTGCCGCCGCCATAGACCACGCCGACGCCCCGTGACGCGAGCGCCACGCCCACGGCGAACGCCGCGTCCCCGTAGCGCGCGAGCGTCTGGTTGCTCGACGCGCAGTACACGGCGACGCGGCGAAACGTCCTCACCGCGTGGAGATCCGCGAGAAGTCGGCGATGCGGCGGAACGTGCTGACCACGTCGCCCAGGATACCCAGGCGGCGGGCGCGGATGACCTCGTCGGGATCGTTGACCATCACGGCCTCGAAGAAGGCCTCGACCGGGGCCTGAAGGCCGAGCACCGCGTGCAGCGCGCCCGCCCAGTCCAGCGCGTCCGCCGACGCCGTCACGCGCTCACGGACCCCGTCCGCGGCGAGCAGCAGCGCCTTCTCAGCGTCCAGCTCCACGCTCGCCGGATCCGGCCGCGCGAAGGTGGTGTCGCCCGCGATGTTGAACACGCGCTTCACGGTGGTGAGGATGGTCGGGAAGTCCTGCGTGCCCGCCACGTGGACCAGCGCGGTGACCGCGCGGTCGTAGGACAGCAGATCCACCGCGCCGTCGTGCGTGGCGCCGAAGATCGCGTCCACCAGATCCGACGACACGCCCGCGCCCGTGCGCGACGCCTTGAAGCGCGTCAGCGTGAACTCGGCGAGCGTGCGCGCCAGGCCGTCGGTCGACGGACGCGCGGCCAGGAACTTGTCGAAGCGCAGCGCCACGTCCGCGTCGGACGCGTCGTGCAGCTGAGCGCCGTAGGCGTCCACGCCCGCGGCGAACAGCGCGCGCAGATCCAGGCGCAGCTTGTGCTCCAGGATGGTGTTGACGATGCCGAGCGCCGCTCGGCGCAGGCCCTGCGCGTCACCGCCGCCCTTGGGCTCCAGGCCCACCGCGAAGCAGCCGACAAGCGTGTCGACGCGATCCGCGAGCGCGAGCGCGACGCCCGCCGGGGTCTTGGCGACGCCGTCGTCGGCGGAGCGCGGGAGGTAGTGCTCCTCGATCGCGACGGAGACCGCCGAGTCTTCACCCTGCGCGGCAGCGTACAGGCGGCCCATGTGGCCCTGCAGCTCGGGGAACTCGCCCACCATCAGCGACGCGAGGTCGAGCTTGCAGAGCGTGGCGGCGCGACGGACGGCGTCCGGGTCGGCGCCGACCGTCGGGGCCAGCCACGCGCCCAGGTTGGCTAGGCGCTCGACCTTGTCGGCCATGGTGCCCAGGCCGCGGATCCAGCGCATGGACGACAGCTTGGCGCTGCGCTCCACCATCGGGGTCTTGCGGTCCTCGGCGAAGAAGAAGCGCGCGTCGTAGAACCGGGCGCGAAGGACACGCGCGTTGCCTTCGGCGATCAGGTCAGCGTCGCCGAACGGGTTGTTGCTGACCACCACGAACTTGTGGCTCAGCTTGCCCGCGACGTGCACCGGGAAGTAGCGCTGGTTCACCTTCATCGACGTGATGAGCAGGCGCGGCGGCAACGTGAGCAGGTCCTCGTCGAACGCGCCGATCACGCCGACCGGCCACTCGACCAGGTGCGTCACTTCTTCGAGCAGCGTCTCCTCGCGGATCGGATCGGCGTCCAGCTCGGCAACGAACGCGTCGAGGATCGCGCGGATGCGGGCCTTGCGGGCGTCCAGATCCGGCTCGACGTGGCGCGCGCGCATGCCCTCGATCCATTGGTCGCAGGACGTGACCACGAAAGGATCGGGCGACATGCGGTGGCCCTGGCTGGTCGCGCTGAACGCGATGCCGTGCGCCTCACCGGACACCGGCGCGCCGTCGTACACGACGACGATGCCCTGCAGCGGCCGGCCGAAGGACAGCGTGCCGTCGCCCCACACCATGGACTTGGCGAACGGGATGCCCGTGATGAGCTTGGCGACGCCGTCGCGTAGGAGGTCGACGACGCGCTCTCCGCCCTCGCGCAGCGTGACCGCGACCACCTTGCCGCGCTTGGGGATCTCCACCACGCGCAGGTCTGCGGGGTCTGCGCCCTTGCCCTTGGCGAACGCGATGCCCACCGCGGTGGGGTTGCCGTCGGCGTCGAAGGACTTGTCGGCGCCGGGGCCGGTCACCTCACGCTCGACCGCCGCACGCGCGGGCGCCACGTCGGAGATGGCGACGGCCAGGCGACGCGGCGTGGCGAAGGTGCGCACCGCGCCGTGCGGCACGCCGTCGATTAGCGCGCGCAGGCCGTTGGCCAGCCCTTCGAGCGCGGGCCGGACCATGGAGGCCGGCAGCTCGTCCATGCGGAGTTCGAGGAAGAGTTCGCTCACGAGGCACCCCCTTCCACCGGCGCTTCCACGCCGAGGTACGAAGCCGCGCAGCGCATGGCCAGCTCCCGGATGCGGCGGATGTACTGCGCGCGCTCCGCGACGCTGATGGCGCCGCGCGCGTCGAGCAGGTTGAACGAGTGGCTGGTCAGGATGCACTGGTCGTAGGCGGGCAGCGTCATGCCGCCGATCGACGCCAGGCGCGCGCACTCGTCGAAGGACTTCTGGAACATCTCGAACAGCGACGCGGTGTTGGCGTGCTCGAAGTTGTAGCGCGACTGCTCGACCTCATTGCGCTTGAACACGTCGCCGTAGGTCATGCCCTCCACCCAGGCCAGGTCGTACACGTTGTCCACGCGCTGCAGGTACATGGCGAGGCGCTCCAGGCCGTAGGTCAGCTCGGTGCTGACGGGGCGGCACGGGAAGCCGCCGACCTGCTGGAAGTACGTGAACTGCGTGACCTCCATGCCGTCCATCCAGACCTCCCAGCCCAGGCCCCAGGCGCCCAGCGTGGGGCTCTCCCAGTCGTCCTCGACGAAGCGGATGTCGTGGGCGCGCGGGTCGATGCCGATCGCCTCCAGGCTGCCCAGGTAGAGGTCCTGGCTGTCGAGCGGGCTCGGCTTGAGGATGACCTGGAACTGGTAGTAGTGGCCGAGGCGGTTGGGGTTCTCGCCGTAGCGGGCGTCACCGGGGCGGCGGCAGGGCTGCACGTAGGCGCAGCGCCAGGGCTCGGGGCCGAGCGCGCGCAGGAAGGTGGCCGGCGCGAACGTGCCCGCGCCCATGGGGAGGTCTTGCGGCTGCAGGATGACGCAGCCTTGCTTGCCCCAGTACTGCTGGAGGGAGAGGATCAGATCCTGAAAGTACATCGGAACTCCGGGGGCGCAGACCTATATTAGGCCCGATCAGGCGGGCAACCGGGCGCGGGCGCGTTCAGCGGCGATTGCGCTCGTACAGAAGGGCCAGCCCGCGCAGCGTGAGCACCGGGTCGACCTCCTCGATCATCTCGCTGTCGTCGCCGAACAGCGTGGCGAGGCCGCCCGTGGCGACCACCTTGGCCTTGCCGCCCAGCTCGTCGCGGCAGCGCCGGGCGAGCGCGTCGACCAGGCCGACGTAGCCGAAGAACATGCCGGACTGGATCGCGTCGACCGTGTTGGTGCCGATGGCGCGCGGCGGGCGCCGGACCTCGACCCTGGGCAGCTTGGCGGTGCGGGAGATGAGCGCCTCCTCGCTGATCCGGAAGCCCGGGGCGATGGCACCGCCGACGTAGTCGCCGTCCGCGTTCACGCAGTCGAACGTGGTGGCCGTGCCAAAGTCGACGACGATGATCGGCCCGCCCCACTTGTCCAGCGCCGCCACCGAGTTCACGATGCGGTCCGCGCCGACCTCCTTGGGGTTGTCGGTCCGCACCTTGATGCCGGTCTTGAGCTTGCGCCCCACCACCAGCGGGTCCACGCCCAGGTAGCGGTGGCAGGCCTTCTCCAGGCTGTAGACCGCCGACGGCACCACGCTCGACACGATGGCGCCCTCGATCTGCTCGAGCGCGATCTTTCGGTGGGCCAGCCCCTGGAGCATCAGGATGCCGACCTCGTCGGTGGTCCGCTCGCCGGTCGAGATGCGGAGCTGGGCGCGGAGCTCCAGCCCCTCCATCACGCCGAGCACGATGTTCGTGTTGCCCACATCGATGACCAGGATCACGCGACCTCCGGGGACCGCACGCTTAACCGGGCGTCAGCCGAACAGGCGCGGGATCAGGGACGGCTTCTGCATCAGGCCAGACACCGCCGCGACCTTGATCCCGCCGTCGAGCGCGTAGGGCTGGGCGAAGACGCCGCCGTGCGCCTGCTCCAAGAACAGCGCCCGCGCCCGGTCCGCCGCGCTCGCGTAGACCTGACTGGCCGCGCCGGGCGCAGCCGGGTCGGTCACGTCGTGGATGGCGAGCAGCCCGTTCAGCTCGCGCGTGGTGCGCGGCTCCGAGATGAAGATCCCCCACATGGGCGCGCCCAGGAACCCAGCCTCAAACACCGGATGCGCCAGGGACCGGGTGGCCGTGATCGGCGCGACGTTCGCGCTGATCGTCAGCGGGTGGTTCGTGTCGAGCAGCGACGCCCCGTAGACGGCGTGGGTCTCGGCCGACAGGATCTTCCCGATGTACTGGGCGGCCTGGTAGCTGGCGCCCTGCAGCGGCACGACCGAGCAGGACACGCGGCCCGTGCCCGACGGGATCTGCCCCTGGACCAGCACCCCGGCCTTGGCGAGCAGCTTGCGGAAGGTCGAGCCCGCCACACGACGCTCCTCGGCGACCTCGGCGTCGCGGGGGGACACCACCATCGCGGTCGTCGGGGAGATCAGCAGCGACAGCGACTTCACCACCCCGGGCGGCATCGAGCGGACGATCCCGTTCATCGACGCCGTCAGGCGCCACTCCTGGCTCTCGCCACCAGCGTAGGCGTACATGCCCACGTGGATCGGCCCGGCCTCGGCGAACGCCTTGAGCGTGGCGGCGATCGCGGCCGGCGCCTCCAGCAGGTTCGCCCCGCCGTCCGGCACGTGGAGCGTGCCGCCCAGGTTCGGGTTGTCGAGCAGCGCCTGCGACGGCGCGCGAAGGTCGATCCACAGCACCTCGGCGCCCGCGGCCAGCAGCAGCTCCGTCGGCGCCAGCTCTGCGCCTGCGCCCAACAGCGCGAACCGCTCCCCCTTCAGCGACAGCGTCCCCCCCTCGCGGTCGGCGCGGTCGAGCAGGCGCACCAGCGCGGCCTCGCAGGCCTCGGTGATCACCCGCTCCTGACGCGCGCCGACGATCCAGGCGCGGAGCGTGGCGCCCGTGTAGGTCGCCCCACGAGAGCTCACGCTGGGAGACAAGCGCCCCGGCCCCTTGGTCTGGATGCGCGTGGTGGGCAGCGACGTCGCCGGCTCCAGCATGGCGTCCGCGAACGAGCGCTCACCGCGATCGTCGACGAAGCGCAGCCGACTCGCCGCGAGCTTGCGCATCGACAGCGCGATCTCCACGCGCTTGTCGCTGGCCGCGCGGATCGCCTCGAACCGGGCGAGCGCCGACCCGAAGCCGTCCTTGAACAGCTTCGCGCTCTTCGGCAGGCCGACGTCCGCGAAGATCTCGGGCTCCGAGTCCACCGCGTGCTTGAGCAGCTCGTAGAGGAAGGAAGAGCCCGAGGCGCCCTCGGGCAGCTCGACCCCACGAACTGAGTGGACCTTGGACATCGAGCCCCCTTGTTTTACCGACCCTGGATGTGGATCCAGAAAGCGCCGCCGTCGACCTTGGTCGGGCCGTCCGGAATTGCGGCGACATCACCCGGATGGAGCACGCAGATCGCGGGCGCCATGGCGTAGTGGTTGTCGCGGCGCGGGTAGTCGCTGCGGACGTTGTACGAGCGCGTCACGGTCCACGCGTCCGACGCGACCACGTCGGTGGTCTGGCCCAGGTACGCCCAGCCTTGCTTGCCGCCGCAGTTGCCGGGCGTGACCGGGTCGTGCACGGACGGCTGCGCGACGCTCGCGGGCGCGGCAGCCGCTGGCCTCGGCTTGGCCGTCGACGCGGCCGCCGGCGCCGGTGGCGCGGTGGAAGGCGCCGGCGCCGCATTCGAAGGCGTCGGCGCCGCCTTGGGGACCGCGACCTCTGCGGGGGGCGCGCCGCTCGACAGATCGGACGGCTGCGCGGGGTCGGGCACACCCTCCGCCGACGCGCCAGGAGACCCTGCGCCGCCTGTGCCGTCCGTCGGGAGGGCTTCCGAGGCCGCCGTGGCCTCGACCGGCGTCCGCGCGGTCCCGACGTCCTCGCCTGCCATCTCCTCCACCGGCGTCGTCGACCGGTAGAGCAGCGCAACCACGCCCAGGACCACCAGCAAGCCGGCCAGCGGCAAGAACCGCGTCCAGCGCGCGTTCCGCCAGCCCGCGCGCCGTGCGTCCGCGGCGCGGATCAGCGCCTCAAGGCGCCCGCGCTGCTTGCCCTCGTCGACCAGGTCCTTCCAGACGGCGAGCGCATCGCCGGTGAGCTGCACGTCACCCAGGCCGGCCTCACGGGCGAGCTCAGCGCGGTCTTCCCAGCTTGGGAAGGCGACGGCGAGGGCGCTCGCGAGCGCGTCGGGGGGTGTCTGGGCGTCGATCATGGCCTGGAGCTATCCATGCGGGGGCTGGCGGACGAGCGGATCGACCCCAAGGCCCCGCCGGGTTACGCGCAAAATGAAGTAGCATCCTTCCCGGTTCGTCGTGACCTCGTTCGATCACGCTCTGCTCGCAGACACGATCCAGCAGCTGCTGCGCGAGCCTGCCCCGGCCCGTCTGTCGGTGGATGAGGACGGGTGGGCCCAGATCGATCAGCTGGTGCAAGTGATGCAGCAGGTGCTGCAGATCCAGGTGTGCTCCGAGCACGTCCACGGCGTGACCCAGTCCACCCGCGGCTTTGAGGTCACCCGCACCCACATCCGCGTGTGGGTGCCGGTCATCCACCCGCCCGACATCCTCTTCCACGCGACGACCGAGGCCGGCCTCAGCCGCATCCGCGCCGCGGGCGAGCTGTGCATCGGCGGGCGCCGTCGCATCTTCCTGTCGGCGGACGAGCACAGCGCCTGGCGCGCGGCCCACCGCCTGGACGGCCCGCCCCGCGTGGTGGTGGTCGACACGCTGCGCGCGCGCCGCGCCGGCGTGCGCTTTGGTCGCGGGCAGCAGCCCGGCCTGTGGGTGTCCTCCCCCATCCCGGACCGCCACCTGCTCAACCTGCGCGAGGGCTACGCCGAGCAGTGGTCGGCGGGCGGGATCCCCGTTCGGAGTGATCCGGACGGACAGATCCGGCTGGCGCTCATCCAGGTCACCCGCCGCTCGGGCGTGACCTGGGAGGTGGCCAAGGGCAAGCTGGAGCCCGGCGAGCCGCCCGAGGCCAGCGCCGTCCGCGAAGTCCGCGAGGAGATGGGCGTCGACGCCACCTTCCGCGTCATCCGCCACGTGGCCGACATCCGATACGGGTTCCTTGCGCCCGGCGGCGCGCCGCGCCTCAAGACCATCTTCCTGTTCCTCATGACGCCCCAGGGCTCCATGGACGACTTCCAGCCCAGCGAGCGCGAAGGGATCGGCGCCGTGCGCTGGTTCACCCCGGCTGAGGCGTGCCACATGGTCACCCACTCCAGCCTGCAGCCGGCGATGGGACGCGCCCGCGCGCTCATCGAGCGCTTTGGCCTGACCCCTGCATTCCCCTACGGCGAAGCCACCTGACCCTGAGGCCGCAATCATGGACGTGACGCTGACCGGAAACAGCCCGAGCACGGTGACCGCAGGGATCATGCTGCTCACCCGCGCCCGCCAGCTCGGGTTCCCGCTCACAGTCAGCATCGTAGGCGACGCCAAGACCGTCACCGCGATCCGCGGACCCGCCGTGATCTACGCGCCCGTCCTGGCCTCGTGCGGCGTGGGCCGCGAGCACGGCTCGGGCGCCACCGTCGTGGTCCCCGGCCCCCCTGGCGAGTCGCTGCTGGTCACCGTCGCGCCGCACGGCGTCGGAGGCTGGTTCGTCGTCGACCGCACCGGTCACGGCGCCCACCCCGCCACCCGCGCCTACACCCGCATGTCAGTCGACCCGCGGGTGCCCGCCCGCAAGCTGGCCAAGGACCTTCGCCGCACGCTGGAGTCCCTCGGCATGGCACCCGAGGCCGCCGTGCTCGACGTGCTGTTCGGCGCCCCCGTCCCGCCTCTGCTCCGCCTGGCGTTGGCGCTGCGCGCGGGCCGCGCGATGAGCGGCGGGCGTGGTGAGTCCGTCACGCGCTTCCTGGTCGGCGGCATGGAGACCACCCGCGACCCGATCGATCCCAACATGACCCCCACCGCCCTGGCCGAGGCCATCCAGCGCGGCGATCTCCAGTGGATCCTGGACCGCATCACCCCGGCCATCCGCGACCGCGTCGACGAGTGGGTGTCGACCGCCCTCACCCTCGCCGCGGAAGACGACGGCCGCGATCTGGTCCTGCTCCACGCCCTGGCCGACATCGCGGGCCACCTGGCACAGCTGCCGGTCCACAGCATCCTGCCGCCGCTTGGCGCCGCGGAAGACAGCGTGGCGTTCGCGCTGCGCGACGCGCTGCGCGCGGACGGCGACGGCGACGCCAACGGCCAGATGCTCCAGGTGTTCCGCTTCCTCGGCGGCCGCTTCGTCGACGCCGAGCCCCACGCTGTGCTGGTGAGCGACGCGCTCCCGCCCGAAGGCGGCGACCCGATCGCCCTGTGGCAGTGGTTCTGCGGCGAGGTCCGCATCGGCCGCAAGCGCGCCGACGCCCTGTGGGACGATCTGGTCGATCCCGCGCAGTAGGCGGCGCCGCCGGTGAGCGTGCGGGTCGCGCGCTCGTCTACCAGAGCTTGGGCAGGAGCATCCCGGTGCGCGCCTTGTAGACGGCCCACTGCGGGTAACGAGACATGCTCGCCTCCTTCATCACCATGTTCGTCAGGAACACGCCCAGCCACACCCAGGCCAGCACCGCCCACGGGAACCAGTGGCCGACCAGCAGCGCGTAGGCGCCATAGATCATCATCTCGCCCAGGTAGTTGGGGTGGCGGACGTAGCGGAAGAAGCCGGTGTCGATCAGCCCGCGCTTCACCTGCAGCGTGAAGAATTTCTGCGCGTCCGCGCCCAGCATGATCCCCACGCCCAGCGTGTGCAGCACGATCGCCGCGCAGAGCGTGAGGTTGGACGCGGGCACGCGGTTGGCGTCCGAGATCAGCAGCCATGAGAACGACCAGTAGGGCCCCAACACCAGCGCGAAGCTCATGAACGCGCCGCCGAACGTCACGCGCTTCTGCCAGTTGGGGTCGGGGAAGGTCACGTCCTTCATCAGCCAGAGCATGCCGTAGGTGCCGTGCAGCGCCAGGTAGACCCACGCGTCAGTGGTCCATCGGCCGTACAGCGTCATCAGCAGCAGGACCCAGGCGAAGGTCCCGGTCTTCTGGAAGTTCACCACCCAGGCCAGCTTGAGCAGGCGCGGGCCGCCGAGGAGGTCCTGGCTAAGGTAGGCGTTCAACGACGCCATCTTGCGAAAGAACATCGGCGCGGGCGGGGGCGTCTCGGTCATCGTGAGCTCAAGCTCCTCGGCGGGGTGACGGGGTGCTAGGCCCGGCGTCGTCGCTCAGATCCAGGTGATGAAGCGGTTGAGCACGTTGCGCAACCAGCCGGGCACCTCGCCCGCCTTGAACAGCTTGGGCGCCATCGACAGCTGCGTGCGGACCACCGCGCGCTCGTGGCTGAAGCTGCGGAACCCGTAGAAGCCGCTCGCCGTGCCCATGCCCGAGTGGTTCACGCCACCAAACGGCAGGTTGGCGTGGAAGTACTGGATCATCGCGTGGTTGACGCACACGCCGCCGGACGACGTGCGCTCGATCAGCGACTGGATCGCCCGGTCATCCGTGCTGTGGATGTAGAGCGCGAGCGGCTTCTCGCCCGCGTTGATGCGGTCGATCACCGAGTCCAGATCGTGGAACTCGACGATCGGCAGCAGCGGCCCGAAGATCTCCTCCTGAAGGATGCGCGCGTCAAAGTCGACGCCGTCGACGATCGTCGGCGCGACGAAGCAGTCGTCCACGCTGACCACGCCGCCGGTCAGGGCGCGCCCGCCGCGCGCCGTGGCGTCGTCGAGCAGGCCCTTCAGGCGCTCTGTGTGCCGCCGGTTCACGACGTGGGCCAAGAACGGCACGTGCGTGCGGCCGTCATTCGTCACGCCGTAGGCGGCCTCGAGCTGCTTGCGGCAGCGCTCCAGGAACGCCTCCTTCACCGAAGCATGCACGAACAGGTAGTCGGGCGCCATGCAGGTCTGGCCCGCGTTGTTGCACTTCGACCACATGACGACCTGCGCCGCCAGATCCAGATCCGCGCTCGCGTCCACCACCACCGGCGTCTTGCCTCCGAGCTCCAGCGTGACGGAGGTCAGGTTGCGGGCCGCGGCCGTCATCACGATCTTGCCCACCGCCGGGCTGCCCGTGAAGAAGATGTGGTCGAACGGCAGCTCCAGCAGCTCGGTCGACACCACCGCGTCGCCCTCGAACACCGTCACCTCGTCGGGGGTGAACAGGTCGGCGATGAGCTTGCGGATCTCGGTCGAGAAGTGGGGCGTCAGCTCGGACGGCTTGAGGATCGCCGTGTTGCCCGCCGCGATCGCCGAGATCAGCGGGGAGATCGTCAGGTTCAACGGGTAGTTCCACGGGGAGATGATCAGGCAGCGCCCACGCGGCTCGTAGCGCAGGTGCGAGCGCGTCCCGAGCAGCATCATCGTGGGCCACACGCCCTTGGGCTTCATCCACGACGCCAGGTTGCGGATGGCGTGGTTGGCCGCCGCGATCACCGGCGCGATCTCCGCCAGGTCCACCTCGCCGGGCGGCTTGCGGAAGTCGTCCTCGCCGGCCTTGTACCAGACCTCACGGCGCGCGATCACGGCGTCGCGCAGCCGCACGATCTTGGCGATCCGCTCGGCCGCCGTGGACGTGCGGAGGCGCAGCGCGGTCGCCCGCTGCTGCTGGAAGGCCGCTCGAATCGGGCTCTGGGAGTTCATGGGGTACCCACCTACCCTCAAGCCCTACCACGGTTCCTTCGAAGCGGCGTGGGGATCGGGCCAGGTGCAGCCCTTCTGGGCGCGACCACGTCCACTTCCGCCGCGTCAGGTCTCTTCGGCGTACGCGTGCGCGAGCAGCGCGTCCAGCGGCACGATGTCCAGCGCAGCCTGGTGGGTGGACACCAGCACCACGGGGCACGCCTTGCCCGCCTTGAACGCGTCGAGCCAGCTGCGCGCCACCACGCACCACTGGTCCCCCGGCTTGAGGCCCGGGAAGTCGTAGTCGGGCATCGCCGTGATCAGGTCGTTGCCCTGGGACGCCAGGTAGGTCAGGAACTCCGCCGTCACGCGCGCGCACACGGTGTGGGAGCCGCGGTCCTGCGCGTCGGTGTTGCAGCAGCCGTCCCTGCGCCAGCCGGTGCGGGGCGCGTGCGAGCAAGGGACCAAAGGCTGACCCAGGACATTGCGAGACGGGAGCATCGTGAACTCGAGGCGAGGACACCCCTAACGTGGACGGCGCGTTTAGGGGCTGGCGGACTTCTGCGTCGCTTGGGAGGTCCAGTACGGCACCGCCACGCCGAGCTGCGGCGGCGCGGGGATCCCGGCCTTGCCGTAGACCTCGACCTCCTCGGACTGTGACGCGCGCAGCCACGCGAGGATCGCCCCGACCTGCGCGGGCGTGAAGCCGTCGACGCGCTCACGCCACCAGACCATCTGCGCCGCGCGCTGCGCCTCATCCAGCTTCGGCACCAGGTTCTCGGCAGCCCCCACCATGCCCCGCAACCACCATGGCGCGTGCCGCTTGATCTCGCCGTGCTGCTCGGCCTCCAGCGCCGCCAGCTCGGGCGTGTCGGGCGTCAGGGCGTAGACGATGTTGCCACACGCCGAGCCCAACGTCTCCGGCGCGTTGACGCACGCCAGCATGTACGCGGGCAGGTCGTAGCGGAACGCGCCCGGGTGAAGAGCGGCAAGGCCTCTGCGTTCGCGCGGACGTCGATCGGCATGACGGACTTCCAGGTCCGGCCCCGGAAGCTCTGCGCGAGAGGGGCGCTGTTAGCACACGCGGGCCGGATGAAGCGTGCAGAGTTCACGGCCAGCGCGGCCTCACCCTACGAAGGGCCCCGTGAAGCGTGCACGGGCACGCCTAAGCGCGCCCGACTAGGGATCACCCACCCGAACGACACAACGCACGGACGCTGTCCTAGAATCCGTGCTTGGCCAGCAGCGCGTTGGCGGCCACCGGGTTGCGCTTGCACTCCAGCAGCGCCTGCAGCATCAGCGGGGCGACGATGGTGGCGTCGGACTCGACCACGAACATGGGCGTGTCCTCGGTCAGCTTGTCCCAGGTGATCTTCTCGTTCGGCGTCGCGCCCGAGTACGACCCGTAGGACGTCGTCGAGTCGCTGACCTGGCAGAAGTAGGCCCACGGCTTGGCCTCCTGCTGGAGATCGTGACGGATGGACGGGACCACGCAGATCGGGAAGTCGCCTGCGATGCCGCCGCCGATCTGGAAGAAGCCGACGCCGGCGCCCTCAGACATCTCGCGGTAGCGCGCGTAGAAGTCGACCATGTACTCGATGCCGGACTTCGCGATCTGCGCGTTGAGCTCGCCCGTGTGGACGTAGCTCGCGAAGATGTTGCCGAAGGTGGAGTCCTCATAGCCGGGGACGACGATCGGCAGGCCCGCGCGCGCGGCGGCGAGCAGCCAGCAGGCCTCAGGGTCGCCCTCGTAGATCGCGGGGTCGAGGACCGTGATCAGCTCGTAGAAGTACTGGTGCCAGAACCGGCGCTCGCCGGAGGCCGCGGCGCGCTGCCACATGGGCACCATCACCTTCTCGACCGCGCGGAACGCCTGGTCCTCGGGGATGGACGTGTCGGTCACGCGGCGCATGCCCTGCTCCAAGATGACGGTGTCGTCGTGCTTGGTCAGGTAGCGGTACTCGGGAAAGTCCTTGTAGCCGTGGTGCGCCACCAGGCGGAACAGCGACTCCTCCAGGTTGGCACCCGTCACGGACAGGCCGTGAATCAGGCCCTCACGGATGGCCGGGGCGAGCGACAGGCCGAGCTGCGCGGAGGACATGGCGCCCGCCACCGCCCAGAACATCTTCCCGCCGCCTTCGATGTGGCGCCAGTACGACACGGTCGCCGACTTGAGCGCGCGCGCGTTGAAGTTCTGGTAGTGCGTCAGGATGAGGTTGAGCGTGGGGAGGTCGTTCGACATGGGGGCTCCAAGCTTCGGGCCGCCCGGGTAACGCGGACGGGCGAGCGTGGCAGGCGACGCGCGAACGAGGGCCGCAATCCCAGGCCGGGCGCCTGACTCAGCGCATCAGGCCGGGTGCGCCCCAAGCCAGCGCGATCACGGCGAGCAGGCCGTTCGCGACGACATGCGCCACGATCGCGCCGCCTAGACCGCCAGACCACCGCGCCGCCAGCCCGAACGCCAACCCCGCGAGCGAGGCCAGCCCGACGTCGCCGTGGAGCAGGCCGAACGCGAGCGACGAGGCCAGCAGCGGGCCCGGACCGACCTGGCGCCAATCGACCGACGTGAACCGCGCCGACGACAGCGCGCGCATCAAGTAGCCGCGAAACGCCA
>CANJMY010000051.1 GCA_947475315.1 Pseudomonadota bacterium
CGCTGTCGGAGCCGCTGGTGTTCGTCGCGGCGGGCGCGGACGCGGTGCTCGACCAGCTCACCATCCGCTGGCCGAGCGGGTACGAGCAGGTCGTGTCCGGCTTGACCGGCGGGGCGGTCCATCGCATCGAGGAGCCCGTGACCGTGTACGTCGATGACGCGGATCGCCACCTGCCGGCGGACGGCAGCTCGCGGGTGGTCGTGTCGATGACGCCGCGGGCGCCCGACGGCACCCCGCGCACCGGCGCGAACGTGCAGTTCCGCGTGGTTTCCGGCACCGGTACCGTGGTGGGTTCGCCCAGCACCACGGGCGCGACGACCGATCAGTCGATCCAGGCGCCGAGCGCGCCGGGGTGGGCCGTCCTCGAGGTGATCGTCGACGGCGTCGCGCTGCCGCTCCGCCCGCGCCTGTGGTGGGACGCGGTGCCGTAGCGCCTGGGTCAAGCGGTCTTTTCCGCGACACCGCGCGGGAAAAGAGCCGCGTCGAGGCCGAATCGCGCCCGGGCGTGGCGCGCGTCTTGCAGCGAACTGGGTCCACGTGCGGTCCATCGACTGCGGAGGTTCCATGTCCAAGGCCTGGTTTGACGACAACGCCAAGACCATCGGTCGCACGCCGCTCGTGCGGCTCAACCGCGTCACGGACGGCGCGCCCGCCACGGTGCTCGCCAAGATCGAGGGCCGCAACCCGGCCTACTCGGTGAAGTGCCGCATCGGCGCGGCCATGGTGTGGGACGCGGAGGCGCGAGGCGTGCTCGGGCCCGGCAAGGAGATCGTGGAGCCGACCAGCGGAAACACCGGCATCGCGCTCGCGTTCGTCGCGGCCGCGCGCGGCTACCCCATCACCCTGACCATGCCCGAGACCATGAGCCTGGAGCGCCGCAAGCTGCTGGTGGCCTACGGCGCCAAGCTGGTGCTGACCGAGGGCGCCAAGGGCATGAGCGGCGCGGTGGCCAAGGCCGAGGAGATCGCGGCGTCTGACCCTGAGCGCTACGTGCTCCTGCAGCAGTTCAAGAACCCCGCCAACCCCGCGATCCACGAGGCCACCACCGGCCCGGAGATATGGAACGACACCGACGGGGCCGTCGACATCTTCGTGTCGGGCGTGGGCACGGGCGGCACGATCACCGGCGTGTCCCGCTACCTCAAGAAGGTGTCGGGCAAGCCGATCTGGACCGTGGCCGTGGAGCCTGGCGCCAGCCCCGTGCTGACCCAGCGGCGCGCGGGCGAGCCGCTCAAGCCCGCGCCGCACAAGATCCAAGGCATCGGCGCGGGGTTTGTCCCCGACGTCCTCGACCTGTCGATCGTCGACGTGATCGAGCAGGTGAGCAACGAAGAGGCGATCGCGTTCGCGCGTCGCCTCACCCGCGAGGAGGGCATCCTGGCGGGCATCAGCTGCGGCGCGGCGACGGCGGTGGCGGTGCGGCTGGCGCATCGGCCGGAGAACGCAGGCAAGACCATCGTGGTCGTGCTGCCTGACTCGGGCGAGCGCTACCTGAGCTCCATCCTGTTCGAGGGTGTGTTCACCCCAGACGGGCTGCAGGCGTGAGCGACCCGTTCGCCACCTCCGCCCGCTGGAGCGCGCAGCTCGCGGCGGTCGCCGACGCGCTCGGCGCGGCGTCCGCGTATGGGGCGCCGTCGGCCGGTGAGCTCCCGTCGCGCGACGTGCTTCGCGCGGTGGTGGAGACGCTGCGCGTGGCGCTGTTCGCCGAGCAGCTTGGCCCGGGCTTGCTCGACGCCGAGGCGCGGCGCGCGTTCGTGCGCACGTCGATCGAGGGCGCGCTGCGCAGCCTGGTCGATCAGGTGTCGCGTGAGCCCGACCTCGCCGTGGACGCGGCCGAGCTGGTGATGGCGTTCGCCTCCACGCTGCCGAAGATCCGGGCGACGCTGGAGACCGACCTCGCGGCGGCGGTCGACGGTGACCCGGCGGCGTTGAGCACCACCGAGGTGCTGCTCTGCTACCCGGGCTTCGCGGCGATCCTGCATCACCGGCTGGCGCATGAGCTGCACAGGCTGGGCGTGCCGATCGTCGCGCGGACCGTGGCGGAGATCGGGCACTCGACGACCGCGATCGACATCCACCCTGGCGCGGTGATCGGCGAGCGCTTCTTCATCGACCACGGCACGGGCGTGGTGATCGGCGAGACGTCGATCGTCGGGCGCAACGTGCGCATTTACCAGGGCGTCACGCTGGGCGCGCGCAGCTTCCCGACCGACGCCAGCGGTCACTTGATCCGCGGCATCGCTCGTCACCCCATTGTGGAGGACGATGTGCAGATCTTCGCCGGCGCCACGGTGCTCGGGCGCGTGACGCTCGGCCGCGGCGCGGTGATCGGCGGCGGCGTCTGGTTGACCAGCAGCGTCCCGGCGGCGGCCCGGATCCTGCAGGCGCCAAGCCGCGCCAACACCTTCGACGACGGCGCGGGGATCTGACCCGGCTGGGCCCGCGACGCGCGTCGCAGGCGGGTTAGCGGATCGGATTCCGATGGAGCATCCGGTGTCGGAGTTCCTCAACACCATCCGCTGGGACGAGCTCGACGTGGTCGGCCTTCGCACCACCAGCGAAGGGCCGTTCGCCGAGGATGTGTTCTGGGTGTTCGTGATGCGCGACGGGCAGCGGATCGACGTGCCCAGCCTGCTCGTCGGCGACGACGTGATCGACGTGCTGACCGATCACCTGCCGGGGCTCGACTGCGCCAAGGTGATCCTGGCGATGGGCGCGGCGGCGGACCGGGTGTTTCGGGTGTGGGACCGGGCGCAGTCGCCGCGTGCGCTCGACCGCGACCGCCTCGCGCTGCGCTTTGTCGCGCTGATAGGCGACGGCGGCGGTCGCAGCGTGGAGGCCGCCAAGGTGGTCCAGCCGTTGCTGGACGCCTGGGCGCACCCGTCGCGCCACTACCACACGTTGGAGCACCTCTCCGACTGCCTGCGCGAGCTGGACGACGCGGCCATCCCGGACGATGAGACCCGCACGCGCGTCGAGCTGGCGCTGTGGTACCACGACGTCGTCTACGAGCCGCGCGCGCACGACAACGAGGCGAAGAGCGCCGAGCAGCTCGTGCGGGACGGCGCGGCGATGTTCTTGCCGACCGACCTCGTCGCGGGCGCCGCGCGCTGCGTGCGCGCGACCGCCCACCTGAGCCGCGCGCAAGGGCAGGCCCTGACCCAGGATGAGGCGATCACCGTCGACATCGACCTGGCGATCTTGGGCCAGGAGCCGCTGCGCTTCCTGGACTTCGAGCACGCGGTCCGCGAGGAGTACGCGTCCGTCCCGTCCGCGATCTACTTCTGGCGTCGGCGCGCGTTCCTGCGCGGGCTGATCGCGTCGACCGGGATCTTCCAGACCGACCGCCTGCGGGATCGGTGGGAGGTGCGGGCGCGGGAGAACGTGGCGGGCCTGCTGGCGTCAGAGCGCTACCGGTGGGCGTCCTGGCTGTCCGTCGGCTGACGGGCGCGGCTTGCCCCGCGGCACCTGCCGCGGATGGGATACCTTGCGCGTATGTGGACCCTCCTCGTCGCCGCCGCCCTCGCCGCCCCGCCCACCTTCACCGCCACGGTGCAGGTGGATCCGACCGAGCCTCGGCCTGCGCCGGTGGAGAGCGCCGCGCGGGACGCGGTGAACCTGATCCAGCTCGACGTCATCGCGGACGGGTCGGTGGAGTCGGCGTGGGTGGTGGTGGACGAGGCCCCACCGTTGTCTCCCCGCGAGCTTGGACCGCGGCCGCCTCCCGAACGGTCGCGCGTCGCGCTGGCGCACGACCGGCTGGTGGTGCTGGCGCCGCTGCTGGGCAAGCGCTTCGTCCAGACCTGGGTGCTGGATCCGGACGGTCTGGGGCAGCGCTGGTGGCGTTGGCGCATCGACGAGGGTGTCGTGACCGCCGAGCGCTGCGGGTACGACGGCGTGACGCTGGAGCGCGCGTCCGTGGTGCCCAGCCGTGCGCTCCCCTGCGAGCCCACCGATCAGATCCGGTCTGGCATGGGCAAGACCGGCTGGGAGGTGGGCTTCCCGCGCGACGGCCTGACGAGCGCGGCACGCTTGGGGTGGTCGGTCACCGGGCCCAACGCTGCCGGCGGTACTTGGGGCCCCAGCGGGCGGGACGACAACCTGCCCGAGCAAGGCCGAACGCTGGCGCTGCGGGCGGTAGGCGCCCGGGTGGACGCCGTGCCCGACCCCGATGCGGGGCTGTGGCACGTCACGGTCACGCCCAAGAAGGCGCTGCCTGGAACGTGGTCGTGGCGCGTGGTCGGCAGCGGTGAGGTCCTCGACCAGGGGACGATCGACGCGGCCGGCGAGGAGGTCCGCTTCGACATGCCCTGGCGGCATCGGCCCGACACCGGCCTGGAGATCCGGCCCGGGGTGGACGCCGGGGGCGTGCCGCTCGCCTGGCTGCGGCCGCTCGGCGACCCGGCCTACCGGGCGTGGGTGCGCAGCCCGGTCGCGCAGACGTCGATCGAGCTCGGCTACGTGACGCCGGTCGACCGCGCTGGCGTGGTCGTCCATGTGACCGACGCCAAGGCGCGCGTGGTGGCCGAGACCAAGGTCGATCTCACGGCGGGGACCGGCGTGATCCGGGTGACCGGCGACTGGCCCGCGGGCGCGCTGCGGGTGGTGGTCGACGGCCTGATGCCTGACGGGGCGACCGTGGTGGTGACGCGGTGATCCAGGCCCTGACCGACGACGAGGTCGGGGCGCTGGGGGAGGGCCGCGCGGTGCTCCGGGAGGACGCCTTGGCGCCGGACCTGCGCCGCGCGTGCGCGGCGGCGGTGCGGTCCCTGCACCAGCACGGGGCGCTCGCGCCGGCGGGGATCGGCCGCGCGGGTCTGGTGCGGCCCGACATTCGCTCGGACAGCTTGGCCTGGGTCGACGACCGCATCGGTGAGGTGCCCTTCGCCGGCCTTCACGCGGCGTTCGAGTCGCTGCGCGACATGGTGAACGCGCAGGCCTGGCTTGGCCTGCGCGGGTTCAGCCTGATGGTGGCTCGCTACGGGGCCGACGGCGCCGCCTACGCGCGCCACCTCGACGCGTTCAAGGGTGATCCGGAGCGCCGCTTCACGGCGATCGTCTACCTGCACGACGCATGGGGCCCGGACGACGGCGGCGCGCTCGTGGCCTACGAGCCCACCGGCGCGCGCGTGATCACCCCGGCGCCGGGGCGCCTGGTGATGTTCCTGGCCGACCGGCTGGAGCACGAGGTCCGCCCGGCCTACGCCGAGCGGCTCACCGCGACCGCCTGGTTTCGCGCGACGCCCTAGACCTGCCCGCTCGGCCCCGTCGCGACGCGCGACGAGGCCGGGGCAGGGCGGGGATCAGGACGCGAAGATGCGCTTGGGGCGCTCGAGCTGCTCCATCTCGGTCTTGCAGTCGATGCACTGCGTCGCGACCGGACGGGCCATCAGGCGGGGGAACGTGATCGCCGCGCCGCAGGACTGGCAGGTGCCGTACTCGCCGTTCTGGACGCGCTCCATGGCGCGCTTGATCTTGCGGAGCAGGCGGCGCTCGCGGTCCGCGAGGCGGAGGGCGAAGTCGCGGTTGGACTCCGTCACGGCCAGGTCGAGCTGGTCGGCGTCGAGCTCACGCTGCTCGGTGAAGCTCTCAATGTTCTCGCGAGACTCGGACAGGATCTCCTCGAGCTGCTGAGAGAGCACGTCCCACAGCGTACGGAGCTCCTCGTTCGTGAGGTACTCGTCGTCCGGCAGGATCGTGGACTTCTCGGGCTTCTCCATGGAACCTCCGCCATCATTCATCAGGTAGTTGGACTTGCAGGCCCTGGATCATGGTCGGTCGGGAGCGATCCTGCAAGCGGGAAATCGGAACAGCCGGGCCACGATTCAGCGCGACGGCGCTCGATCCAGGATCAATCGCACCGATCCACCCGGACCTTGGCCAGGGTGTACAGGTCCGTCACGTCACGGGGGGACAACGAGGCCGCGGTCCGGGCGGCGTCCAGCTCGGCCGCGGGGCGGGGCTTGAGGCCCGCGGCCAGGGCGGCGGCCCGCTCGGCGGCGCCACGGGCGCGGTCCACGCGCTCGGCGGGCTCGGTGGACCCAAAGAACAGCGGCTCGGCGGCCAGGTCGACGCCGGGGGCGACCAGACCGACCACGCAGCTGCTCGACGGGTCCTGGGCCACGATCTGCAGCGGCATCGCGCCGACGTAGAGCACCGGCATGGCGGCGTCGCGGGGGCGGGCCAGGGCCGGGTCTACGGCCAGCACCACGAGGGTGCCTCGCGTGAACGACGGGTGGCCGGCGACGTAGTCGTACTCGAACGTGCCCTCACCCAGCGAGAAGGGCTGCGCGTCCACCACGCGCCGCACGCCCTGGCCGTGATCGGAGATCACCAGCGGCAGCGCGTCCTGCGCGAGCGCGGTCGACGCGAAGCCAAGCGCGGCGACCATTCCGAGCGCGCGGATCACGGGTTCCCGCAGCCGGAGTCGTACGGGTAGTTGATGACGATCGCCTCACCCGGGTCGGCGATGGCGTCGCCGTGCAGCTCGACGCTGTTGGTGGTGGCGTCGTAGGTCCAGCCGTTGATGGCGCCGTAGGGGACAGCCGCGCCGTCGACCGTGACGGTGATGGCGGACGGGCTGGTGTTCACCGGCGTGTCCGACAGGGGGAAGCGGAACTCAAGGCCCGCCGCCACGTAAGACAGGTGCGTGAGGAACGGGTTGATGTCGAGCTGGCAGATGTTGCTCCACACGCCGTGGGTGGAGTTGATCACCTGATGGTAGCGCGGCGCGGCGCTCACAATCTGGATGCCTCCCCCGCAGGTGCTGGACTTGGGACCGACCATGCCCGAGAAGGTGACGTCGTCCGGGTTGGACTTCAGCGACTTCACCCAAGTGATGTAGCCGGGTGGGTTGACGGCGGGGGAGCCGTAGTCCGAGGAGTCCTCCTCGTCCGAGATGACCACCACCGCGAGCGTGGCGTTCGAGCGGATCAGCCCTGCGTTCGAGCCCGTCACGAGCGGCGCCGACAGGGCGGCCATGGACGCGGCCAAGCCCATCTCATCCGGAGACCCAGAGAAGCCCTGGCTGGTCTGCGAGCGGAACTCGTTCACCGCGTTCGCGGGCGTGTACGTGGAGCTCTTGATGATCGGGCCCATGAAGTGCCCGGACTCGGTGGGGTTGGCCATGTCGGTGGTGACGACCGCGATCTGGTAGTCCATGCCCAGGTTCACGAACGAGTTGATGAACGTGTTCATGGCGTTGCCGAGCTGGCGGATGGTGTCTTCCATCGAGCCCGAGTTGTCGATGATCCACAGCACGTCGACCGCGGACGCCGACTCCTGGATGAACAGCTCGTCCTTGAAGGCGGCGTTGGCGCCCTCACCGGCGACGCCCACCTTGACCGTCTTCTCGTCAGGGTCGTTGCTGGCCACGACCACCTTGACCTTGTCGTAGAGGACGTAGTCGCCAGCCTCAAACCCGACCTTGAACTTGATCGACTCGCCCGGCGCGATGCGGAAGGGCCCGGCCTTGTTAAGGGTGAACGCCGAGTTGCCCGCGCCGTCGAGGGCGAGCGACGTGACGTTCAGCGGGGCCTCGCCCACGTTGGTGACGGTCACCTCCTGATCGTCCGCGGGGCAGTTGGGCGGCAGCGAGCCGAACGACAGCGACGGCGGGCTGACCTCGATGTCAGGCTGCAGCGCGGGGAGGGCCACGTCGGTGTCCGCGGGCACGGGGACGTCGGAGTCCTTGGGGGCGATGCCGATGTCCTGAGCGCAGGCGGCGAGGACGAACGGGGCGAGCAAGAACAGACGACGCATGCAAACCTCTGGCCACGGGACACATTGGCAAGGGTGGAACGTAGCACACACGCAGCCCGATCCGCACCCGGATCATGTGGCCTCCGGACGATCGTTTGGCGAGCCGGGAGCATCCGCCCGCCCCCACGTCCGCCTGGGTCGGCGGTTAGGGGGCGGCGTGCTCCCCAGACCGCTCGAAACCGAACCCCTGTCGGGCTCCGCGATCGCGGACCGCCTGCGCGCGCTCGACGCGTGGCTCAGCGCGCACGCGCCGCTCTGGGAGCCTCGGCCCTTCGTGACCTGGCGACCGGCTTGGTGGGGCGACGCGCCCGAGCTGGCGGCATGGGTCCAGACGGTGGACGAGGGCGTGCTCCAGGCCTTGGAGGACCATCTTGGCGCGAACGTGGAGGTGCCGGAGCGGCTGGCCTCGCTCGCGGAGCAGGCCGCGGCGCTGACCGACCTGACGCCGCTGGCCCGCGCCCAAGTGGCGCCGCGGGGGCGTGGGGTGAAGTCGCGGAAGGGCGAACAGGTGGGGGGCTTCCTGGCCGCCACCGAGCACGCGCTGCGCGGCGGCGACGCTGTCGTGGTCGAGTGGTGCGCCGGTCGCGGCCACCTGGGTCGAACCCTGTCCGAGCGCCTGGAGCGCGAGGCGCTGCTGCTGGAGCGCGACGCGAGCCTCTGCGCGCCCGCCCGCGGGGCCGCCGAGCGCCCTCGCGTGCGCCACGTGTGCGTCGACGTGCTCGACGAGACCGTGCACCACGCGCTCCCCGACCGTGGCGCGTTCGTCGCGCTGCACGCCTGCGGTCGGCTCACGGACCGGATGCTCGACGTGGCGCTCGCCCACGGAGCCAGCGCGATCGCCGCGGCCCCATGCTGCGCCCACCGCCTGTTCGGCGCGCCCCGCTACGCGCCTCGCAGCGCCATCGGCCGGGCGAGCGCGCTGTCCCTCGACGCGAGCGCGCTCCGCCTGTCGGTGTTGGACGAGGCCTCGGTGTCCCCCCGGGAGCGAGCGCGACGGCAGCGCGAGCACTGGCTCCGCGTCGCCGTGGACCTGCTCGCCCGTGGGGCCACCGGTCTGGACGAGCACTTCAGCTTCCCGAGCGTCTCCGCCGAGCAGATCGACCTGTCGCTCGTCGACTTTGTCGACTGGGTCCAGCGTACCCACGGGCTGCCCGTCCCGGCGGGCTGGGATCCCGACCAAGTGGGCGCAGCCGCGACCGAGCAGCTCCGCGTGATCCGCGCGGGCGCGATCGTGCGCCGGGTGGCGCGTCGGCCGCTTGAGCTGTGGCTCGCGCTGGACCGCGCGCAGTCGCTGGTGGAGGCGGGGCTGGAGGTGTCGGTGGGCACGTTCTGCGCTCGAACGGCCACGCCGCGCAACATCCTGATCGTCGGCCGGGCGGCCTGACCGACTACCCGTCGATCACGTTGGGGAACATGGCCACCTGCGCCGTGATGCTGTTGCCGATGAAGCAGTACTTGTGGGCCTTCTCGAACATCACGACGACCTTGTCGTGGTCGGTCCCGGCGGCCACCGTGATGGTGGGAGACAGCACGATGCGGGTGACGCGCGTGACCCTGTCGACCGTGTCCAGCTCGACGGAGACGCGGTCCTCGTAGGCGAGCACCTTGAGCTGCGTCTTGGCGGCCAGCGCCAGGAAGGTCAGCAGGTGGCACTGCGCGAGCGAGGCGCCCAGCAGGTCCTCAGGGTTCCACCGGGAGAGGTCGGCGTCGTCGCCCATGCCGGAGCTGAGGGCGAGGTCGGGCTTGCCGTCCGTCGACGCGGTGGCGGCGCGGGTGAACGGGGTCTGGGACGTGTCGCCGGTCCAGCGGAGAGAGAGCGGGTACGCGTGCATGGGCGCCTCGGGGAAGCAGGCTTTGTAGCGGCCTGCCTCCGCGGGTGCATGTCACGTCCGGTCGTCTAGCGGCGGCGGCGCAGCGCGATCAAGAGCCCCGCGACCAAGCCGCCCAAGCCCACGGGGCCGCCGCGCGTGTCGCACGCGCAGCCCTGCTGGGCGTTGAGCGCGTCGACGGCGGCGTCGATGGCGGCGCGGTTGTCGACCATGAGCGTGGCGGGGCCGCTGGCGCCGGTCTGCTCGATGCGGTCGGTCGCGGTGGCGGCGACCTCACCGGCGTAGTCGGCGTAGGGTGTGGTGCCGTTGACCACGTCGTCGGGCAGGTACAGCTCACGACCGTCGGACAGCACCAGCTTCTTGGGCGCCTTGGCGAACGTGTGGGCGCGGTTGCCGCACTCGGTCACCAGCGTGGCGTTGTGCTGGTTGTCCACCGCGGGCAGGTCCGGGTTGGTGACGAACTGCGGGTCGAGCGTCATCTCGTCGGCGGAGATCGACGAGGTCAGGCGTGTCAGCCACGCGGACGACTCCAGCTCGTCCTGCGCGTGCTGCATGGCGGGCACCCACACGGTCGCCAGGCTGTTGGCGAGCGCGGTGCCGTCGATCTGCCAGCCGTTCGTGCCCGAGTAGCAGCCAAGGCACTGGAAGAGCTGCACCTCGGTCACGCCGTTCTGGGCGAGCACGTCGTCGAGGGTGCCGTTGATCGCGGCCGACAGCGTCTCCTTGATGAACGGCACCGTGCCCGAGCTGATCGGGATGCTGCCGTTCACCATCGCGTTCATCACGTCCTGGGCGTTCTCCAGGCCGTCGAGCGCGTGTGGGTTGTACTTGCCCGGCGCCCAGAACAGCGCGCCCAGGCTGGCGGTGGGCTGCGCGTAGTCGGTCGCGAAGGCTTGGCCGCCGGCCTCGTTGGCCGCGTCGGTGATCACGGCCGGGTAGTTGGCGCCCGCCTGGAGCCAGTCGACGGCGAGCTCGTTGACCTGCACGTGCAGGTAGTTGGACGGCACGGCGCGCGCGGGGCCCAGCACGTAGGGCTGCAGGCGCAGGTCAGGCTGCGCGGCGATGGCCGTGAGCTGCAGCGGGATGGTCAGGTCGGCCGACGCCCAGGTGAGGGTGACGGGCACCAGGTCGCCGGTGTCGGCGCCCTTCTTGAGCTTGAGCGCGACGAAGAACGAGCCGTCCGCGACGTAGGGCGCGAGCGCGGTGCCGACGCTGTCCGGGATGTTGTAGCCGTTGGTCTGGAGCCAATCGAGCAGCTCGGCGGAGTCCGTGGCCTGCAGCGTGGTGGTGTCGTACGGCCCGACGCTGCCGTTGGCGACGACCGTCACGCCACCCTCACCGTCGGCGCTGTCTTCCATGGCCCCGGTGAAGTTCTTGGACGGGAAGAGGTTCGGCGGCTGGTAGCAGGTGCCCTCGGTCACGTAGGTCAGGTTCCACCGAGGGAACGTGGCCTGGGAGAGGTTGAGGAACACGTCGTCCACGGTGGTGCCGATCACCGGCTCCTGCGGCACCGGCAGCACCCACGCGAACTCCGACGCCGTGCCCGTGTAGGTCACCTGGACCGACATCTCGACGGTGCCGTCCGACGGGTGGGTGGAGAACAGGATGCGCTCGGCCGCCTGGTCGACCGGCTGCTGGGGCGACTGGCAGAAGAAGCCGCCGCACGCGAGCGCGTCGGACCCCCACGCGAGCGAGGCCGCGAGCGCGGCGACACCGAGGAAGCGATTCGACATGTCAGACTCCGCCGTGACCCGCACACAATGTAGCCTGATCGGGGACACACCGCTGGACGTCGTGGGTCGCGGATCCGCTGCGATCGGGCTAGAGGCGGGGCCCCGAGGACTTGATGGCGACCGACAGCACCAACTTCATTCGTGCACGGGTGGAATCGGACCGCGCCGCTGGAAAGTACGGCGGCCGCGTCGCGACGCGCTTCCCGCCGGAGCCCAACGGCTACCTGCACATCGGACACGCCAAGTCGATCTGTCTGAACTTTGGGTTGGCCAAGGACTTTGGCGGCACCTGCAACCTCCGGTTCGACGACACGAACCCGACCACTGAGGACCCGGAGTACGTCGACGCCATCCTCGCCGACGTGCGCTGGCTCGGCTTCGAACCCTCCTCGGTCTTCTACGCTTCGGACTACTTCCCGCAGCTCTACGTCTGGGCCGAGCAGCTCGTGACGGAAGGCAAGGCCTACGTCGACGACCAGACGCTCGACGAGATCCGCGCCACCCGCGGCACGGTGACCGAGCCCGGCACGCCCAGCCCGTGGCGCGACCGCCCCGTGGCCGAGAACCTGGACCTGCTGCGCCGCATGCGCGCGGGCGAGTTCGCCGACGGGGTCAAGGTGCTTCGCGCCAAGATCGACATGGCCCACACCAACATGAAGCTGCGTGACCCGATCCTCTACCGGATCCGCCACGAGCATCACTACCGGACCGGCGACGCGTGGTGCATCTACCCGATGTACGACTGGGCCCACGGCCAGTCCGACGCCATCGAAGGCATCACGCACTCGATCTGCACGCTTGAATTCGACGTGAACCGCGAGCTGTACGATTGGTTCACCGACGCGCTCCACTTGGCGGAACCGCCAAAGCAGACGGAATTCGCCCGCCTGAACCTGGGCTACACGGTGATGAGCAAGCGCTTCCTCAAGCGCCTGGTCACGGACGGCACCGTCGACGGTTGGGATGATCCCCGGCTGCCCACCATCGCCGGCATGCGCCGCCGCGGCGTCACGGCCGAGGCCCTGCGCCTGTTCGCCGACAAGATCGGCGTGGCAAAGTCCAACAGCCTGGTCGACATCGCGCTGTTCGACTGGTGCCTGCGCGAAGACCTCAACCGCCGCAGCGCCCGTCGTATGGCGGTGGTGGATCCCATCGCCGTCGAGCTGACCAACTGGCCCGCGGATCGGGTCGAGTCGTTCGAGGCGTCGGACTTCCCTCCGGACGTCGGCCTGCCCGGTCAGCGGTCGATCCCGTTTGGTCGCACCCTGTGGATCGAGCGCGCCGACTTCGCCGAGGTCCCGCCCAAGGGCTTCCACCGCCTGATCCCCGGCGGCGAGGTCCGCCTTCGCTACGGCTACGTCATCCGCTGCGACCAGGTCCTGCACGACGCCGACGGCCGCGTCACCAAGCTGCTCTGCACGGTCGACACCAGCACCCGCGGCCACGCCCCGGTCGGCCGCAAGGTCAAGGGTGTCATCCACTGGGTCAGCGCCGCGCACGCCGTGTCGGCCACGCTCAACGTGATCGACCGCCTGTTCACGGTGCCCGAGCCGGACCCGTCCGACCTGATGGCCTCGTACAACCCCGCCGCCATGGTCACGCGCTCGGTGTGGGTCGAACCGTCCGTGTCGGCCGACGCCCCCGGCGTCCGCTACCAGTTCGAGCGCACCGGCTACGTGTACCGCGCTCCGGAAGACGCCGATCGCGGCCTGATCTTCCACCAGATCGTCGGGCTCAAGGACGCGTTCGAGGACGCGGCCGACGGCGCCGAGCCGGTGGTTGTGGTCGCCGCTCCTGAGGTGGTGGATCCGAACGCCGGCGCCGACGCGCAGGCCCGCATCCGCGCTGAGGCCCGCGCCCGCCGAATCGCGGAGGTGCCGGAGATCGGCGCCTTCCTCGCCGCCCACTTTGGCGGAGACGCCTCGGACGACGCCGCGTGGTCGGTCGCCAGCGACGCCACGCAGCGCGCCTGGTTCGTCGCGGCGCGCCCGTTCGGGTCCGCCAACGGCGTCGCGAGCTGGCTGTCGAACGTGCTCGTCGGACAGGTCGAAGACCTCGGCGCGCTCAAGTTCGACGGCGCCGCGCTCGGCAAGCTGGTTGGGCTGGTCGAGGCCGGCACGCTGTCGGCCGCGCTCGGCAAGAAGGTCCTGGCCGAGATGATCGCGCGCGGCGGCGATCCGGCCACGGTCGCCACGGCCAACGGCTGGGTGCAGGTCAGCGACGCGAGCGCGCTGGAGGCCGACGTGGACGCGGTCCTGGCGCGCAACGCCGCCGAGGCCGAGCGCTACCGCGCTGGCGAGACCAAGCTGCTCGGCTTCCTGGTCGGGCAGGCGATGGCCGCCACCAAGGGCCGCGGAAACCCGGGCATGGTGCGCGAGCTGCTGCTCAAGAAGCTGGGCTAGGGCGCCCCCGTGGCCGATCGGCCCGTCCCGTCGGCATCTTGACCAATGCTACGGGTTTTTACGGACAAATCCGTTGAAGGTCGCGAGATCCTGAGCTACCCTTGTCCTGCGGCTTGGTGCTGCGGGAGGGACCGATGGCCGATGAGAACCCAGAC
The DNA here is from genome assembly GCA_947475315.1 of Pseudomonadota bacterium. Taxonomy (GTDB): domain Bacteria; phylum Myxococcota_A; class UBA796; order UBA796; genus CAIOSP01. The sequence goes on from CANJMY010000051.1 coordinate 13,881, forward strand.
GTGACCGTTGGGCTCCGTCGTCGGTTCCCGGACATGCACCCGGAAGACTGGACCATCCCGCCCGAGATGCCCGTCTACATCGACGCTGAGCCGCCGCTCTCGCGCCGCGAGGCCGTGCTCGATGGGCTGCGCACCTCTCGGATCTTCGCGTCGGTCGCCATGGTGCTCACGCTGGTGACCATTGGCTGGTGGGCCTGGAACGGCCGTCCCCCGGCGTCGGACTCGCGCTTTGGCCTGCCCATGCTCGTCCTGCACATCGGCGGCATCTACACCGCGTCGCGCTCGCTCCAGGCGTCATCCGAGGCCTGGCGCAAGGCGGCGGCGCTGCCGGATGAACAGCAGCCGGACGTCGACTCGCTGGAGCGCACCGGCCTGACGCTGGGCTGCGACGCCATCCTGTGCATGCACGCGGCGATGGTCCTGGCGGCCATTCTGTTCTAAAGGGTCGTGGGGGTCTGGTGCAGCCCGACACGAAGCCACGGTCTTGGGACAGCGCGACGATCGGGCTCTTGCTCGCGCCGCTCCTTGGTCTGTTCATGATCGGGTCGGTGGGCGTGGACGAGCGCGCGCTGTTGGGCGTGGCCATCAGCGGTGTGCTGGTGCTCGTGGCGCGCCAAGGCAGGGCGCCGAAGGCGCGGATCGCGATGGCGGCGGTTCCGCTGCTGGCGGCGGCGGCGCTGGGTGCCGTGCAGGTGCCGCGCGCGGTGCTGACGGCGCTTGCGCCGGGTGTGGCGTCTGCGCGACCGCAGGACGCCGCGTGGACGCTCGCGCTTCGGCCTGACCTGACCCATCTGGCGCTCGCCGACCTTGGGCTGCTGCTGGCTTACGGGCTGGCGGTGGCGGCGGTCGCGCCGGATCGACGGCGCGTGGGCGACGTGCTCGGGTGGGCGACGGTGGGCTGGGCGCTCGTCGGCGCGGTCCACGCGATGAGCGGGGCGCAGTCGCTGTTCGGGCTGATCCCGGTCCGTCCGGGTGACGGCGCCTTCTTTGCGCCCTTGGTGAACCCCAACCACCACGGCACCGTGCTGATCGCGGGCCTGCCGTTCGTGGTGTCGGCGGCGTGGACACGCGGGCGGGCGCGGGATCCTCGGGCCCTGCTGTTCGTGGCGGTCGCCCTGTACACGCTCGCCTACCCGGTGCTGTCGGCGTCGATGGGGCTGGTTGGCGTGCTGGCGGCGCAGGGCTCGGTGGCGCTCTTGGTCTCGCCCGTCCGTCGGCCCGTGAAGGTCGGCGTGAGCGTGCTCGGCTTGGGTGCTGCGATCGTGGCGGCGCTGTGGGTCTCGCACGCGCAGCCCGAGTGGTGGGCGCTGTCGGGGCGCCCCCGCGTCCAGCAGTGGACCGACACCTGGGCCTTGCTCCGCGACCACCCGCTCGCAGGGGTCGGCCTCGGCGGGTACGGCGCGGCCTACGAGGCCTACCGCACGGTGCCTGCGTTCGCGGTGTTCGCGCACGCGCACTCGGACCTGTTGGAGTTCCTCTCTGAGACCGGGCTGGCGGGCTTGATCGCGCTCGGCATCGCCGCGCTCGTCCTGCCGTGGCGTGCCCGGTCGCGCTCGCTGGGCTGGACGCTGGCGGTGGTGGCGGTGGCCGCGCACGCGCTGGTCGACTTCCCGTGGCACGTCCCCGGCGTCGCGCTGTTCGGCGTGCTGATCGTGGGCGTCTGGGCCTGGGGGGATGGGGACGACGCGCCGGGCGAGGGCGGCGCCTGGTCGTGGGGCCCGTTCACGCTCGCCGCCGTGTCGACCGGAGCGCTGATCGGGTTCGCGGTCGACGACGCGCGCCTCGACGACGCGCTGGTGTCGGCGCGCCTGGCGACCACCTGCGACGACACGCTCCGCGCGGTGCCCGCCCGCTGGCCCGCCAGCTCGGACCTGGCGCTGGCGGTGTTTAAGGCCTGCGACGGGGACCCGGCCTCGCTGCTGCGCGATCACCCGGACGACGGCGAAGCGCTCGGTGAGGCCGGCGCCTGGTTCGCCCACAAGCACCCGGACCGCGACCCCATGCCGCTGCTGACCCGGGCGGTGGCGCGCGCGCCCAACGACTTCCGCGCTTGGCGCGTGCTGGCCGTGGTGCACGAGCAGCGCGGGGACGCCACCGCCGCCGCAAGCGCCTGGGCCAATGCGTTCAAGCATTGGCCGCAGGAGATCGCGGACAAGGGCAAGCCGTTTGACCACGCGTTCGCCGTGCTGCCCGTCGGTTTGTGGTGGCTGGACGCGCTGGCCGACGCGCCCGCCCACTGGTCGATCCGCCTGTCCCGCAAGCTGCTCGACGAGCAGCAGCCTGACGCGGCGCTGCTCGCTTGCCAGCAGGCCAAGCGGCTGCGCCCGGCGGCCCACGAATGGACCGCCGAGTGTGCGATGGCCGAGTGGGCGCTCGGGCAGAAGGACGAGGCCAAGACCTACTTGGCGTCTTGGCGTGCGGCGCGTCCCAACGACGTGTGGGCCTTCATCGCCACCGCCCAGATCCTGTCCGCGGACGGCGTGGACGTGAACGACCCGGAGTGGGGTGACGCGGTCATGGCGGCCTACCGGCTCCGGCCTGACGAGCGGCGTGTCACCATGCTGCTGGAGGCGGCCCGCGACGCCTGCCCCCCGTCGGACTCGTCCGGTCGTCCGTCCGTGTGTGTGCTGGTGGATGTCTGGACCGCGGAGCACCCCCGAAAGCGGGACCGCTGAGACGCTCGCCAACGCGCACCGAGATCGGCTAGGATGCGGCGGCCGAGGTCCCGCATGCGTTCGTTCCTTCCCGCGCTCCCGCTCCTGCTCGTCCTGGCCTGCAACACCGGGCCCACGGACCCCGACAAGGACCCTGAGATCGACGCGCGCGCAGATCTGGTGGACTGCCCCGGCCGCGCCGGTTGCGCCGCCACGGACGACACCACCCTGCGCGTGGGCGCCGCGGTCAAGTCGATCATCCCGGCCTGCTACGAGTCCTGGGTGGACGCGGACGGCAACCACACCTACCGCGTGGGCACCGACACCTTCCTGGACTGCGGCTGCGACCGCCTCTGCCCCGGCGACGAAGGCTACACCGCAGCGGACGAGGGCGAGGGCGACGGCGTGTTCCATCCCGTGTGGATCGCCGGCTACGACAGCGCCCGCGCCGCCATGGGCATGCGCGGCGCCGACCAGGGCCTCGTCGGGGAGTTCGAGGGCCTCGACGCGCGCGCCGTGGTGATCGACCAAGGCAACACCCGCGTCGCCATCGTCACGCTCGACGGCATGGGCTGGATGAACGACGACGTCGAGCGCATGCGCGAGGCGGTCAACGCGCGCGGCCTGGACGTCGACCACGTCCTCGTCTCCAGCAGCCACAGCCACGACTCGCCCGACAGCATGGGCCAGTACGGCCGCGTGCTCACCGAGACCGGCTACGACCCCGACTACGCGGTGCAGGTGCACATCGCGGTGGCCGACGCGGTGCAGGAGGCCATCGCGGGGCTCAAGGACGTCACCATGAAGTACGGTGAGGTCAACTCGAACGAGTACTTCGAGAACGGCGTCTCCAACATCGTGAGCGACACGCGCGACCCGCAGATCGTCGATCCTCGCGTCGGCGTGGTGCAGTTCGTCGCGGGCACGGACACGGTCGCCACGCTGATCCACTTCGCCAACCACCCCGAGAGCATGGGCGACGAGACGAACGTGATGAGCGCGGGCTTCCTCGTCGGCGCGCGCCACACGGTCGAGTCCGGCTCCAAGTGGCTCGACGGCACCGGCCAGCCCGGCGTCGGCGGCGTGGCGCTCTACATCAACGGCTCGGTCGGCGGCATGATGACGTCGCTGCACGCCACCGTGATCGACCCCACCGGCGTGTCCCGCCGCGACAACAACTACGAGAAGGAAGACGCCGTCGGCCAGATCATCGGCGAGCTCGCGCTCGACGCCCTCGCCAGCGCCAAGACGGTCGAGGCCCCCAAGCTGCGGGTCCTGGCGCGCCGCATCTTCCTGCCCGTCGACAACATCGGCTTTCAGGCCATGTTCTCGCTGGGCGTGTTCGGGCATCGCCCGGCCTACAGCCACGCCACGGGTGAGGCGCTGCCGCCCAACACCAGCCTGGGCGACGCCAACCCCGCGGACGTCCGCACTGAGATCGACCTGCTTGAGCTCGGCCCGGTGCGCATGATCACCGCGCCTGGTGAGATGCTCCCTGAGGGCGTCATCGGCGGCTACCAGAACGAGTGGACGCCGCCGGGCGGCATGCTCATCGATCCGGCGAACCCCAACCCGCCGGACGTCGCCACCGCGCCCGCGGGGCCGTACTTCCTGGAGTCGCTCGGCGGCGACATGAACTGGCTGATCGGCCTGGGCAACGACGAGGTCGGCTACATGGTGCCGCCCTACAACTTCGAGCTGGGCGGCGCGGCCTACCTGTCTGAGGCCGAGGGCCACCACTACGAAGAGACCAACTCGCTCGGCCCGCAGACGCTCCCCATCTGGCTCACCAAGGCCGGCGAACTCGTCGACTACGCGGAGGGCAAGTGAGCGCCTTCTCCGGCCTCTGGAAGCTGTTGGGCGCCGGTGACCCGGTGGTGCCGGCCAAGCACCGCGCGGACGTCGCCGCCTGCGCGATCCTGCAGGAGCTCTCCCTGTCGGATGGCGCCGTCGCGCCCGCCGAGTCCGTCGCGATCCGCGCCTGCATGCGCGACCTGTTCGGCATGTCCGAGGCGCAGATCGAGGAGATCCTCGGCCGCGCCGCCGTCGCCCGGGAGACCCAGCGGGACCTCTCTGAGCACGCGCGCGCCGTCGCCAAGGAGTGGAGCCTGGAGGACAAGCACCACGTGATCGAGGCGATCCGTCGCGTCATCTGGGCGGACGGCAGCCTGAGCGGCCACGAGCAGCGCCTCGCGTCGAGCGTGGTGTCGCTGCTGGGCGTGTCCGCCGCGGACGCCGCGCGCGTGCTGGTCCGTCCGGGCTAGCCCCGGGCCGCCGCTACGCGCGCCCTACTCGTAGACCACCAGCCAGCTGTTGAGGACGATGTCGCCGCCGTTGTCGTTCGGCGTGACGCCCTTGAACAGGCCTCGGTAGAGGATCGTCGCGTCCTGACCGGCCGTGGCCTCGGTCGTCACGTCGAACACGATCGGGTTGACCTGCTGGCCGGGGCACCAGCCGCCGCGGCCGAACCACCACGTGCCCCACTGGTTGGGCGTCGCGCCGTTCTTCAGCTCGGACACGCAGCCCTCGTTCAGCTTCGCCTCGGGGAACTCGGCCAGGTGGGTGGCGCCGTTGACGGTGAACTCGTGCTGATGGTTGCAGAACTCGGCGCACTGGTCCGCGGGGCTCGACCCGTGGCCCGAGATCACCGACCACAGCTCGACCTTCTTGGCGCCCGCGGGGATGGGAACCACCATCGGCTCGCGGGCCTCGTTGTAGTGGCTGTTCCACGAACCGCCCGAGAACAGGTGCGTGGTGGTGGTGGGGTGCATGCCCTTGGCCGCGTTGGAGAAGCGCAGGTTCAGGCGCGTCTCGGTGGGCTGCACGTTCCACGACGGCGCCCACTCCCACTTGAAGTGGCGCGTGCCGCCCGCCTTGAGCACGGCGAGCATGGGCGTGGCGTCGGTCACCCAGTGGGTCTCGCGGTGGTAGCTGGTGATGAAGCGCGAGAGCTCCGTCCAGCTTCCGTCGTCCTCCTGCAGCCACAGGTGCGCGAGGTAGTCCCAAGCGCCGCAGTTGCCGACCTCCGAGTCGCCGACCTCCGCCTTGGTCGGGTCCGGGCAGCGCATGTCGACCTCGATCTGGAACGTGTCGAAGCCGGCCATCGTCGTGGCGTCGGGCAGCGTCACGTCCATCTCGGCGAACTCCTGGATCACCTCGCCGGTCCACATCGGGACCACGGTGGCGACCTGCGCGTCGAGCACGTCCTGCTGCTCCGACTGCTTGTCCAGGTAGCGGGCGTCGCGCGCGGCCATCGCGAGGTTGTTGTCCCAGGGCCACTTGTCGCTCGCGTTGGAGCGCGTGACGTCCGAGAAAGACCCGAGGCCGCGGAGCTGCTGGTGCCGGTCGATCGCAAAGCCTCCCGAGCCGATGCCCGAGGTGACCACGCTGCTGATCCAGCCGTCGAGCTTGCCCGCGGGCTTGCTCACCACGTGCACGCGGTCGGTCCACCAGGCGCGGTCGGCCTTCTTCATGCCGGCCAGCACGGCGTCGAGCTGCGTCTGCATGCCGCCGATCGCCGCCTTGGCGTCTGGGCCTTCCTGGCGGGACACGAAGAACCACTGGACGTTCTTGGGCGAGTCCTCGAGCAGCGCGTCGAGGTCCGAACCCCACACGCTCACCGGGTTGAGGTCGGAGACGGGCAGGGTGTCGGTGACGAACATCAGCGTGTCGCACCCGGTCCAGCCGTCCGACAACGTCCAGCCGGCGTCCCCGAGCGGGAGCGTGGCGTCCGCGGCCACGTCGTGCCGGTGCTCGCCGTAGGGGCCGACCGTGTCCCACGGGTGCTCGGACAGGCCCTGGGCGGCGCAGACCGACTGCGGGACGACGTCGGAGTCGTCCGTGTCCTTCGACGGCGCGTCCTTGGACCCGGCGTTGCACGCGGTCAGCAACAAAAGAGCCAGCAGGGGGCGCATGTCTACCTCTCGCAAGCGCTGACTCTAGCGTGTTTGTGGCCCTTGATCCGCCTCGTTTTGCGCTCGCGGTCGTCGTTCGTGCGGGTGCGGGAGCATCCCGATCAGTCTTGAAACCCGGACGGGGATCAGGTCCGACGAACGAGTGAAGGTGGGTGAAGTCGCGGCCCCGAAGGGGGGGACGGCGCAGACTTCCTGCTGCGCTCATTTCCGCGGGGCCGCGATTCAACCCCCCTGACATTCCACGGAAATGACCGACGCAACGCGGATTTGCCGTGTTCGGTCGCGAAATCGTCACGAATTTCGCGAGGGCGGACGGGCGGAACCGCATTATTCGGCGCGCCATTCGCACGCGGACTCTCCGGTCCGTGCCGGAGAAACCTGCATGCGCCTGTCTACGCTCGTCCTTCCGTTTGTCCTCGCCGCCTGCTCCCGCGTCCCGCCGGGCGACGAAGGGGACACCGACACCAACGTGATCGTGGACCACGGCGACACGGACGAGCAGACCGAGGACACCGCGGACTCCGCCGTGGACACGGACACCGAAGTCGTGGACGACACGGACGTGGGCCCGGTCGGCTGCGCCGGCGGCGCCGGCACCGTCACCACCATCACCGACATCCGCGACGGCATGGGCGGCTTCAGCACCGGTGATCTGGTCGCCGTGTGCGCTGTGGTCGTCACCGCCGTGCGCGACGACAAGGGCTTCACGGTCCAGGACGCCGGCGCGATCAGCTACGGCGGCATCTACGTGTACCAGGGCCTCGGCGGCGTGGTCCCCGCGGTCGGGGACCTCGTCGACATCGTCGGCGTGTACGAGGAGTTCGACGGCAGCGGCCCCGACGGCGCCCCGTTGTCGTCCACCGCGCAGCTGTTCGTGGACCGCAACTGGTCCACCCCGCAGCACCCGGACTCCTCCGTCCTCGTGGTCGGCACGGGCACGTTGCCCACGCCGGTCGACGTGACGGCGTCGACGCTCGCCTCCAGCGCGTCGGCGGAGCCCTTCGAGTCCATGCTCGTGACGCTGACCGCAGGCTGCCCGCTGTCCGTCAGCACGGACCCCAGCGCGGCCGGCTCGTTCTACGAGTTCGACGTCACCGCCGACGCGGGCATGTCCACAGCGGTCGTCGACGGCGAGTACTACTTCCTGGGCGACGGCTACGCGTCGCTCGCGATCGGCGACTCCTTCTCCACGATCACCGGCCCGCTGTTCTTCAGCTACGGTGAGTACAAGGTGGCGCCGCGCTCGGCTGCCGACGCGACCGGGTACGCCGCGGGCGGCGCGGGCTGTCCGTGAAGCGGTCGCGCCTCGCGCTGACGATGGTCCTCGCGGGGTGCGGCGCACCACGCGGGCTTGAGGACCCGTCTGCCTGGTACGACAGCGGCGCGCACGCCGAGGTCACCGAGGCGGTGTCCTTCAGCACCGACGCCTACGGGCTGCCTGCGCAGGGCGACGTGTCCATCGCGGACGCGCTCGCGCCCGCCTTCGAGTTCCCCAAGGGCTTCGGCACCCACGTCGCGTCCAACGAGGCGTCGGTGGCGTCGTGTGGCTGGGACAGCTCGGACGCCCTGCCGGTCACCATCACCGGCGTGTCGGCCACGCTGCCTCGCTACTACTTCAAGGCCGACGGCTGCGGCGGCGCCGCCCAGAAGTACTACGCGTCGTACTGGCTCGAAGACGACAGCGGCGGCGTGTTCGTGCTCGGCGACGGCGGCGTCGCGTGGTGGGACGCGGGCGACACCGTCACGCTCAAGGTCCGCGCGGCCACGCGCAGCTACGGGCTGAGCTACGTGCTCGCGTCGGACGTGGTGGCGGTGGATCGCACGCACCGCGCGGTGAGCTACGAGCCTACGAACGGCCCGCTCGGTGACGCCGACATCTCCGCGGTGCGACGCGTGACCGGCACGGTGGTCGAGCGCGCCGACACGTTCGGCCAGATCCCCATTCGCCCGGACGACGCCACCGACGTCTGCGAGACACACACCGATCCGGGCTGCGTGCTCATCACGCTCGACACCGAGATCTCACGCCGTGGCGTCAAGCTCCAGGTCGGAGAGCACCTCTCCGCCACCGGGCCCGTCATGTTCTCCTACGCCACCTACACGATCGTCGTGATGCGCCTGGGCCAGCTGGTTCGGGATGACGCGACTGGCCCGTCTTCGGAGTCTCCATGATCTCGCGCCTTGGTGTGCTCGCTGCCGTCCTGATGGTCGCTCCGCTCGCGGCGCGCGCCGGGGAGACCGAGGACCCCGCCGTGCCCGCGGACGCGAGCGCGGGTCAGGCGGCGCCGTCCACCGAGGCCCAGCCCGTCGGGTCGTCGAACACGCTGTCGGTCGATCAAGAAGACCGCGGCGGTCAGGCCGCGGACAGCCTCACGCCCGGCGGCAAGCGCCTGAAGGTGAACGCGTACTTCGAGACCGAAGGCCACGGGTACAACAACCTCGACTTCCGCAAGCTCGACGAGACCAGCGATCAGTCCATCCTCGACAGCGACGACAAGAACGCGTTCGCCTACACGGGCGTCGGCCTCGACCTCGCGTACCGCATCGACGACACCGCGCGCATCGCCGTGTCCACGAGCTACCGCGGCCTGTGGGGCAACGATCAGATCGGCGACGTCAGCCGGTTCGGCGGCTTCCTGTACTTCGACTCGCTCTACATTCAGTGGAGCCCGAAGAAGGGCTACGCGCCCATGCTGCGCGTCGGCCGTCAGCGCTTCGACATCGGCGGCCAGGGCGGCGCGCGCGAGTTCCTGCTCTCGGACACGGTCGACATGGTGCGCGTCGACTTCCCGATCCCCGGCGTCGGCTCGCTGATCACCGTCCCGATCGACGTGGTCGGCGTCTCGCCCGAGAACGACGACGTGAACTTCCTCGAGTACATGGGCCAGGCCTCCGGGCCCGCGTTCACCTTCCGCGGCGATCGCATGACGCGGCGCCACGGCGCGGTGCTCGCCATCACGCCCGACAAGGTGCCCGGCCTCGACGTGCGCGCCTACGGCTTCTACTCGCAGATGGGCGGCGCGGGCTCTGGCTCCGACATCTCCTACGGCGGCGAGCTCGGGAACTTCGCGGACAAGGACTGGGTGGGCAACGTCGGCGCGCGCGCCGCGTACACGCTGTTCGACATGCTGACGCCGTTCGCCACCTTCGACGCGTCGTTCGGCGTCGATCGCAAGGCGCTGGTCGCCTACGACGTCGACGCCAACGGCTTCGCGTGGTCGGCGGGCCTGACCTTCGACAAGGCGCGCAGCAGCCGCAAGGAGCTCGGCGCGCACGCGGAGCTTCGCTACTGGGACGCCAC
>CANJMY010000052.1 GCA_947475315.1 Pseudomonadota bacterium
CCGGCGTGACCTTCAAGCGCGTGACCTACCTGTCCTACGCCCAGGGCACGACCGAGTCCGGCAAGGACGCGACGCTCTGCACGGTCACCTACGAGGACGACACCCAGTCCACCGCGTTCCTCGCCAAGACCGACCCCGCCAACAACTACGAGATCGACCTGCTCCACGACTGGCCGATGGTGGTCTACGAGGCCCAGGTGCCGGTCCCGTACTTCCAGGGGCTCGCCGACCGCCCGTTCATGCGCCCGGGCGCGGGCCTGCTGCTCGACGGCGACCGCACGGACGGCTGGCTGAACTTCGAGGACGGCGCGCTCACCAACGCCGCCGAGATGGACTCCGTGCGGGTGGTCGTGTCGCTGCCCAAGGGCCCCGACGGGCACGCGCTCGACGCAGGCCGCGTGGTGATCTGGGATCACGGCACGGGCGGCAGCGCCTACGAGCACGTCGCGCGCAAGGATCCGGCCGACGACACGCGCGCCCTCAATGACGTGTTCGCCGCCACCCACACCGCCATCGTCGGGCGCGACCAGCCCATGTACGGCACGCGCTTCCCGCTGGTGGACTCGGGCTTCAGCGACGGATCGCTCGGCTTCTACAACATCGCGAACCTGCCCGCGTTCCGCGACAACCAGCGCCAGGGGGCCATCGAGGGCCACGCGATCCGCCGGTTCATCGTGGACGCGCTCAACGACACGCTGCCTGAGGGCCACGTCGACACGTCCGACATGCGTCGCTTCGGCCACAGCCTGGGCAGCCTGACCACGCACCTCGGCGTGTCGTCTGAGGCTGGCGAGTACGACTCCGTCTTCGTGAACGGGGTGAGCGCGCAGCTCGTCCTCACCTTCCTGGAGACCGGCCTCGCCAACACCAGCTCCGGCATCTTCAGCACGCTCCAGGCGCTCTTCCAGGTGGAGATCCAGCCCGGCGACTCCGTCGGCGTGGTGATCGCCGCGGCGATCGGCGTGGACGATCCGGACGCCCGCCAGCGCTTCGATCGCCTGCACCCGGCGACGCTGCCGTTCACCTGGATCCTCGACCCGTCCGACCCGACCACGGTCGCGACCGCGCTCACCGCGCCGGAGCGCATCTTCATGGGCATCGGCGATTACCAGACGCCGAACGTCGGCACGCGCGCGCTCTACGACCAGCTCGTCGACGCCACGCTCACCGAGTGCACGCCGTCCTCGGACTACGACGCCCACTACTGCCTGTACCGCGAGCCGGACGGCCCCGCGGCGATGCAGGCCTGGCTCTCGGAGTAGCGCCCGATGCCCCCTGCGCGGGGCGGTGCTAGGTCAAAACCTGAGGATCACGCCCCATGCCGTGGACGCCGATGGAGCAGGCTTGGCGCGACGCGCTGCTCGACGCGAGCGTCCCCGGTCAGCCCGCGCGCCCATCGCAGCTGCCCGCGGAGGCGTGGGCGGTGTGGGAGTCCGGCGCCGCGCCGATGCTGCGCGTGGGGTTTCGCGCCACGGTGTGGGTGCTGACCTGGGCGCCGGTGCTGCGCTGGCTGCGCCCCTTCCATCGCCTCGATGAGGCGCGCCGCGAGACCTACCTCACGTTCCTGGCCACGCGGCGCTCATGGATCGTCCGACAGCTGGTGATGGTGCTCCGCCTGGTCGCCGGGACGGCGCTCGGCCGCCTGGAGGCCCGATGAACATCGCCCTCGACGGCGCCACGGTGACCGCGCCTCACCAGGCGACGGTCGACGTGGTGATCGTGGGCAGCGGCCCCGCGGGGAGCGCGGTCGCGGACGCGCTGAGCGCGCGTGGGCTGTCGGTGCTGGTGCTTGAGGACGGCGGGACCTACACCGGCGCCGACATCGTCCCGGACGCGTGGACGTCGATGGCGCTGACCTACCGCGGCGCCGGCGCGTTCATGTCCCGCGCGCGCCAGCCGATCCCGGTGGTCCAAGGGCGCGCGGTGGGCGGCGGCTCCGTGATCAACGGCGCGATCTCCTGGCGCCTCCCGCAGGACGTCTGGCAGGACTGGGTCGACGCAGACCCGGCGCTCGCCGACGCGCTGCCGTGGGAAGCCCTCGAAGCGGCGACGGATCGCGTCATCGACCGCCTCGGCATCGCGCCGACCGACCCCAAGGTGGCAGGTCGAAACAACCTCTTGCTCGCGGCGGGCGCGGAGGCGGTCGGCCTGGAGCACCGCCCGATCTCCCGCAACGTCCGCGGGTGCGTCGGCAGCGGACACTGCATGCAGGGCTGCCCGAACGGGGCAAAGCAGTCCATGGATCGCACGCTCCTCGCCGACGCCGTGCGCCAGGGCGCGAGCGTGTGGCAGCGGGTCAAGGTCACGCGGGTGCTCCACACCAGCGGGCGCGCCACCGGCGTCGAGGCCGTCGCCGGCGGTGGAGGCCAGATCACCGTGTCGGCGCGCGGCGGCGTCGTCGTCACAGCCAGCGCCGTCCAGAGCCCCGTCCTCCTGTGGAACAGCGGCCTGCGGCACGGACCTCTCGGCCAGCACTTTCAAGGTCACCCGGGCGCGGGCGTGCTCGCCCGGTTTGTCGATCCCGTGCGCTGCTGGGAGGGGGCCACCCAAGGCCACGAGGTCACGGGGCTGCGCCGAGCGGGGCTGAAGTTTGAGGCGCTGGGCATGGACCGCGGGATGCTCGCGTCCCGCCTACCCGGCCTGGGCCGTTCCTTGTCCGCCGAGCTGGACCGCATGGATCGCTACACCAGCTGGGGCATCGCGCTCAAGGCCAAGACCCACGGCCGCGTCGCCGCCACGCGCGACGGCGCGGGCGTCGTGCACTACGGCCTCACCCCGGACGACCTGCGCGTGCTGGCGCGCGGCGTGGCGTGGGCCGGCCGGATGGCGTTCGCCGCCGGCGCGGTCGAGGTTCTGCCGGGCGTGGCCGGGTTCGACGCGCGTGTGACCGACCCGGCGCGCCTGGACGCGCTGGAGGCCGCGCCGCCGCTCGACCCGCGCGCCTGGTCGTCGGTCGTCACCCACCTGTTTGGGACCTGCCGGATGTCGTCGGATCCCGCGCGCGGCGTGGTGCGTCCCGACTTCCGCCACCACACCACCGACCGCCTCTGGATCGCGGATTCCTCTGTGTTTCCGACGAACACCGGCGTGAACCCGCAGACCTCGATCCTGGCCATGGCGACGCTCGCCGGGCGCGCGATCGGCGAGGCCCTGGCGACGACCGCTTGACGTTCGCCTACGCTTCCGGCATGAACGCCGGATGCCACACATTCGACACCTGTTCGTCACCCTTCTGACCGCCTGCACCGTCGGCGGCGACGCGCCCTCCGACACGGACACGGAGCGGGCGCTCGCGCCGACCTGTGTCGAGGTCGGCTCGCCCTACACGCACGACGACACGCTCTCGATCGCGGACATCCAGGCGCTGGGCACGCACAACAGCTACCACCTGCGCCCGCCCAACCCGCTGGTGCCGGAGTACAACTACGACCACGCCCCGCTCGACGAGCAGCTGGCCCTGGGCGTGCGGGCGGTCGAGCTCGACCTGCACCGCCGCGTGGACGGCAGCTTCAGCGTGGCCCACCTGCCCCACATCGACCCTGGCACCACCTGCGACGCTTTCTCGGAGTGCCTGGGCGTCATGCTCACCTGGAGCCTGGCCAACCCCTGCCACGCGCCGCTGATGGTGTGGCTGGAGCCCAAGGACCTCGACGTCGACGCCACCTTCCCCGACGAGTACCAGACCTACGTAGGCCAAGAGTCGGCGATCGACGACGAGCTCCGCGCCGTCTGGCCGCCGGAGAAGCTGTTCGAGCCCGACGAGCTGCGGGGCAGCCACGCCACGCTGCCCGAAGCGGTGACGCAGGACGGCTGGCCCACCTTGGGCGCCATGCGCGGCCAGGCGCTGTTCGCCATGCTCGACAGCGACGAGCACCGCGCGGCCTACGTCACCGAGACGCCGAACCTCGCGGGTCGCGCCATGTTCGTCGACAGCGACTCGGCCTCCGATCCCTTCGCCGCCACGTTCAAGATCGACAACGCCGTGGGCGACGCGGCCAAGGTGACCGACCTGGTCGGGCAGGGCTTCGTCGTCACCAGCAACGTCGGCGGTGCCGGGGCCGACCCCACGGCCAACGACGCCGAGTTCGCAGCGACCCTGGCCGCAGGCGCCAACTACCTGGCGACCGACGCGCCAGGTGTGGTGGGCGACACCACCAAGGACTTCATCCCGGGCGGCGCGCCGGCGCGTTGCAACTTGGTCCGCGACGAAGCGGGCTGCGTGGCGACCGACATCGAGGCGCTCCCGGCGCCCTGATCACCCGCCATGACGTGGCGTTTCGTGAACACGAGCACCCTCGCGGGGCGGGCCGTTCCGGCATAGGCGGCGCCTCTGAGGAAGACCCATGACCTGGACCCGTCACACCCGCCTGAACACCGCGCTCACCGGCGGCCGCCCCGACCGCCCCCCCGTGTGGTTCATGCGCCAGGCAGGCCGCTACCTGCCCGAGTACAACGCCGTCCGCTCGGGCATCAGCTTCCTGGACCTGTGCCGCAACGCGGAGCTGGCCTGCGAGGTCACCCGTCAGCCGGTCGACCGCTTCGACTTGGACGCGGCGATCGTCTTCTCCGACATCCTCGTGGTGCCTGAGGCGATGGGCGTTCCTGTCGCGTTCGAGAGCGGCCATGGCCCCCTGCTGTCCCGCCCGGTGCGCACCCGCGCCGACGTGGACGCGCTGATCCGCCCCGACGTGGCGGACGCCCTCCCCACCATCCCGGCGACCCTCAAGCTGTTCCGGGCCCTCCGCCCCGAGGTCCCCATCCTGGGCTTCGCCGGCGCGCCGTTCACGCTGCTCTGCTACATGGTCGAGGGCCACGGCTCCAAGGACTGGCAGGCCGCCAAGTCCCTGCTCTTCTCCGACCCCACCACCGCCCAGGCCCTGCTCGACCTGCTCGCGGACGTGGTCGGTGACTTCCTCCAGGCCCAGGTCGACGCGGGCGCCGCCGGCGTGCAGCTGTTCGACACCTGGGCGGGCGCGCTGTCCACCGAGGACTACGAGCGCTGGGCCCTGCCCGCCGCGCAGCGTGCCCTGGCGCGCGTGAAGGGCGCGCCGCGCATCTACTACACCAAGGACACCGCCCCCTTCCTGCACCTGGTCAAGCAGACCGGCGCGGACGTGATCGGGCTGGACTGGCGCCAGGACATCAAGCGCGCCCGCGCCGAGCTCGGCGATACGCCCATCCAGGGCAACATGGATCCGCTCGCGCTCTACGCGCCCCCGGCCGACATCACCCGCCGCGTCAACGCCATCCTGGACGCGGGCGGCGGCGCCGGCCACGTCTTCAACCTGGGCCACGGCGTGTTGCCGACCACGCCGATCACCGGCGTCGAGGCGATGATCGCGGCGGCCAAGGCCTGGCAGCCCAAGGCCAGCCTGTGAAGACCGGAATCCTCTTCCTGAACTTCGGAGGTCCCACCGGGGACGCCGAGCTGGTCCCGTTCCTGCGGAACCTGCTGTCCGACGTCCTCCCCGGCCCGGGGTTCATGAAGCGGTTCCTGGCCAACCGCATCGCGCCCGCGCGCGCCAAGAAAGTGCGCGAGAACTACACGCGCATCGGCTGGTCGCCGCTCGTGGGCGAGACGCAGGCGCAGGTCGACGCGGTCCGCGCCGCCTGGGGCCCGGACGCCCCGCCGATGGCCGCGGGCATGATGTTCACCGCCCCGACCATCCGAGACGCGCTGCGCAGCCTGCTCGACCAGGGCGCGGATCGCATCCTGGCGGTGGGTCTGTTCCCGCACTGGTCGTTCGCCACCAGCGGCGGCGCCTACGACATGGTGCACCACGCGCTGCAGGAGCTCGGTCACGCCGAGCTGCCCGTTCACTACGCGCGCGCCTTCTTCGAGCACCCCGAGTACATCGAGTCGCTCGCGAACACGATCCGCCACACCGCCGAGACGATGTCCGGCGAAGGCCCGATCGACCTGCTGTTCAGCGCGCACGGCGTCCCGCTCTCCTACCTGCGCCGCGGCGACCCCTACCCCGACCACGTCCGCGAGAGCTGCCGCCTGGCGGTGGCCAAGCTCGGCTGGTCGGACCCGTGGCATCTGGCTTGGCAGAGCCGCTTGGGCCCTGTGAAGTGGCTCGGGCCGTCGACGCCGGACCTGATCCACCAGCTCGGTCTGCGCGGGGCCAAGCGCCTGCTCGTCGTGCCGGTCAGCTTTGTCGGCGAGCACATCGAGACCCTCGATGAGATCGACCGCGAGTACGTCGAGCACGCGCACCAGTTGGGCGTGACCCACGTGGGCCGCGCGCCGGCGCTCGGCCTGGAGCCCGCGTTCATCCGCTGCTTGGTCGACGTGTCCAAGACGACGATGGAGCGGTTCGGCGCGACGTCGTGCAGCCGCTGCCTCATCCCGCAGGACGCGAACCACCGGCGCCAGGGCACGTGCCCGCAGTGCAAGTTCGTGTTCCCGCCGCATTTGAGCCAGGGCAACGGCGGGATCGCCTAGCGGCGCTCCGCGCGCGGCGGCGGTCGCGGCGGGCCCAGGCGGACCCGCACGCGGCGCAGGCTCGACTAGCCCAGCTTGGCCAGCAGTCGGATGGCGATCTCGCCACCGACGCGGGGGCCGTCGCCGCGCGTGCAGACCACGATCTCGCGCTCGGCGCGACCGTCCTCCGCGCCCAGGAACGCGCGGATGCGCAGGTTGTCGCCCTCGACCGTGGCGTGGCAGGCCGCGGGGACCGAGCAGCCGCCACCCAGCGCGATGAGGAAGCCGCGCTCGGCGGCGACCGCGTCGGCGGTGGCCGGGTCGGTCATCTTCTCAAGCCAGCCGCGCACCTCGGCGTCGTCCTCGCGGCACTGCACGGCGAGCGCGCCCTGCCCCACCGCTGGGATCATCGCGTCGACGTCCAGACGCTCGCCGATGTCGTCGGCGCGACCCAGCCGGGACAGGCCTGCCGCCGCCAGCACCACCGACTTGTACTCGCCGTCGCGCTGCTTGCGGACGCGGGTGTCGACGTTGCCGCGCAGGCCACGGATCTCGAGGCCTGGGATCAGCGCCCGGAGCTGGAGCATGCGGCGGAGCGAGCCCGTGCCGACCACGTCACCCGCGGACAGGTCCGCCAGGGGCGAACCGACGAGCACGTCGCGCGGGTCCTCGCGCAGTGGGATGCCTGCCACGATCAGGCCGGGCGGGTTCTCGCTCGGCAGATCCTTCATGGAGTGGACGGCCAGATCAACGGTGCCCGCGAGCAGCGCCTCCTCGATCTCCTTGGTGAAAAGGCCCTTTCCGCCGACCTGCGCCAGCGGACGGTCCTGGACCTCGTCGCCGCGGGTCTTGATGATGACCAGCTCAACCGGATGGCCCGAGGCCTTGGAGAGCGCCTCGGCGACGTGACCGCTCTGGGTGCGTGCGAGCATGCTGCCCCGTGTGCCAAGTCGAAACACCCGCGTCATGTCCGCTCCTTGCGCGCCGCGTCGGCGCGGCCGCCTGTCCCTATACGGTGCGTGCGCCCCGCTCCACCCTCGTGAACTGCTTTGCGACGCGTCCCCTCCGCGCGTTAACCGCTGCGACCGCCGCGCCGGGAATGCATGCCCCCGCCGCCCGCTGAGGCCCCGGTGGATCGCTCGCAGAGTCGACAGGCCGCCACGATGTTCCCCATGTTGCTGGTGCCATGGGCGCTGCTCGTGCACCGCTACTGGTTCCTGTGCGACGACGCGTTCATCTCGTTCCGCTACGCCAAGCACTGGGCCGAGGGCTACGGCCCCCGCTACAACATCACCGGCAACGAGATCCCGGTCGAAGGGTACAGCAACTTCCTTTGGACGGCGATCTCCGCGGCGGTGCACCGCGCAGGCGGCGACATGCGGGTGGTCATGCCCTGGCTGTCCGTGCTGTGCGCCGCTGCGCTGTTGGGCCTGGTGTATCGGACGCTCCTGGTGCACGTGAAGGTGGAGCTGCCGCTGGCCTGGGCCGCCACGCTCATCGTCGCCTGCTTCCCGCCATTTGCGGTGTGGTCAACCAGCGGCCTGGAGACCATGTCCGAGGCCTTCTTCCTGTTCGCCACCTGGACGCTGCTCGCGCTCGGCCGCAGCGAGACGACCGCGCCGTTGTTGGCGGGCGCCGCAGGGCTGGCGCTCTCGCTCTCCCGGCCGGAGGGCGTGGCCTGGGCGCTGGTGGTGGCCGGCATCGCCGGCGGGCAGCGCTGGCTGGAGGGCCGCCCGATCCTCAAGCCGCTGGCGCTGTTCTTCGGCCTCATCGTGCCGTTCTACGGGGCCTACTTCGCCTGGCGCTATGGCTACTACCACACGCTGACCGCCAACACGGCGTACGCCAAGGTCCACGTGGACAAGACGACGTTCGCGCGCGGGTTCCAGTACCTCGCGGCCTACATGGCGACCGTCGGCTCGCCCATCCTGCTCGCGCCTGCGCTGCCGCTGTCCCTGCGCGACGAGCGCAAGCCCCTGGCGCTCTCCGCGGGCCTGATGGCGATCGCCATCCCGACCTACGCGATCGTGATCAGCGGCGACTACATGACGTACTTCCGGGTGATGGTGCCTGGCGTCGCGTTCATGGCGATCACGTTCGCGCTGGCGCTCAAGGCCTTCGAGAAGCGCTCGCCGAACGCCGTGCCGCTCACCGCCGTGCTGATCGCCGGCATGGGCATGCTGCCCGCGCTCAACCTGTACATGACGCCCCCGCGCCTGCGCGAGCGTCTGGACATCCGCGAGAAGCTGCCGGTCTTCCGCACCGAGAACGAGCAGTGGCAGGCGATGGTGGACCACACCGAGGCGTGGCGCGACAAGGGCGAGGCGCTCGCGTCCTACGCGGATCCGGGCGAGACCTACATCGCCGCCGCGATCGGCAACGTCGGCTACTACTCCGAGCTGTTCATCTACGATCGCAACGGCCTGGTCACCCGCGAGGTGGCGATGATGCCGTGGAACGGCGAGCTGCGCAGCCCCGGCCACGACAAGACGGTCGAGCCCGAGTTCTTCCTGGCGCTCAAGCCCGACATCCTCGACTCCAAGCTGGTCTACGGGCCGCGCGTGAAGGAGAAGATCCGCCTCGCCATGCGTGAGATGGAGGCGAGTCGCTACAAGGACATGTACTATCCGGACGTGACTTTCCTCGAACAGCGCCCCGACATCCACGCGCAGCGTGTCCTGGTCGTGCTCCGCCGCGGCGAGAGCCCGCTGGACTGCGCGCAGCGCTGGTCGGCGTACCGTGAGCACATGAAGGACGTGCCGGAGAACCCGGCCGCCGACCCATCGGGCATCGAGTGAAGACGCGCCAGCTGGCCATCGCAGGCGCGCTGATCACCCTCGCCGCGGCGGGCGTGCTGTACACGCAGCTCCCGTCCGCGCCGACCGCGGACCCGCGCGCCGCGGACGAGCCCGCGCCCCCGTCCACGCCCGCCCCCGCAGGCGCCCCCAACGTGCTGCTGATCGTGTGGGACACCACCCGCGCCGATCACATGAGCCTGTACGGCGCCGCCCGCCAGACCACGCCCCGTCTGGACGCGTGGGCCAAGGACGCCGCCGTCTACGAGCGGGCCATCTCCCCCGAGATGTGGACGCCACCCTCGCACTCGTCGATGTTCACCGGCTTCGCGCCGCAGCACCACGGCGTGAAGGCCACCTACAAGTGGCTCGACGCGCACTTCACGACGCTCGCGGAGTGGCTGGGCCAGCATGGCTGGGACACCTACGCGTGGTCGGCCAACCCGTACCTGTCGCCCGACACGAACCTCCTCCAGGGCTTCGCCACGGTCGACACCACGTTCAGCGGCAAGTGGAAGAAGCGCGCCAAGGCCATGACCAAGGCCAAGCTGATCCCCGAGGACAAGAGCACCGACATCTCGCCGGGCTGGGACCGCGCGCAGAAGACCATCGGCGACGCCGCACCGTTCAAAGACGCCGCCCCGCTGGGCCACGAGGCGCTCAATGAATGGCTGCGACAGCGCCCCGACGCGTCCAAGCCCTGGTTCGCGTTCGTGAACATGATGGAGGTGCACATCCCGCGTGTGCCCTCGCTCGCCAGCCGCGAGGCGCTGCTCGACAAGGAGACGATCGAGCGCGGCTACACGGCGTCGGCCAGCCAGATCGATCTGCTCGCCTACACGTTCGGCAAGAAGGACTACACGTCGGACGAGCTGGCCGCGATGAACGGCGTGTACGACGCCGCGCTGCGCGACATGGACGCCGCCACGTTCGACATGCTCGACGATCTGCAGCGCCAGGGCAAGCTCGACAACACCATCGTGATCCTCACCGCCGACCACGGCGAGAACCTGGGCGATCACCACATGTTCGGGCACAAGTTCAGCCTGTACGACACGCTGCTGCACGTGCCGCTGGTGATCTGGTGGCCCGGCCACGTGACCCCGACGCGCGTGGAGACGCCGGTGTCGGTGCTGTCCATGTTCGCCACCATCTTGGACGCCACCGACCTGCCCACGCCCGACCCCAAGCCCGACCTGGGCACCAGCCTGCTGGACGCGCAGCGCCCGTCGCCGCTCTTCGCCGACTTCTTGGAGGCCACGCCGGTGTCGATCAAGCGCGTCGACGAGAAGGACGGCATCGCCGACAAGGCCTACTGGCTCCGCACCTTCAAGTCGGTCGAGCAGGAGGGCTGGAAGCTGATCACGGCGAGCGACGGCTCCGACGAGCTGTACCACGTGACCGACGACGCCGAGGAGTCGGACAACCTGGCCGCGGCGAACGCGCATCGTATCACCCAACTCAAGGCCATCCGCGCCGCCTGGGACGCCGCCACGCCGGACTACGATCCGTCCGGGAGGTCGCGCCGCGACAAGCCCGCGGACGTGGACGCGGCCACCAAGGAGATGCTCAGCACGCTGGGCTACGCGGACCCGGACAAGTAGCCACCTCGGTCTTCCGGTTTGCTCCAAGCGAACCGCGACGCGCCCGACTGACTCGGATTTTCGACCCGCTGGTCGGTACTCGCGCGACAACTTGCGGCGGGACAGGCCGACGATCCCATGCTAACTCGCCGCCATTCGTACCCTCCCCGACGCGCCCTGCGTCGTCCAGGTGGCCTCCATGCTCCTCAGTCGGCCCTCCGAAGAATCGCCGCGCATGTTCGAGAGCGACTTCATCGATCAGTTCTCTCGCACGCCCTGGCTCCTTGTCCCCGCCATCCACTTCCCGATCGTGGGCGCGGTCCTCTGGTACACCACCACGCTCGGCATCTCGTTCGGCACCACCGCGGCTGCGTTCGCGGTCGGCGCCGTGCTGTGGACGCTCACCGAGTACTGGCTGCACCGCACGCTCTTCCACTGGACGCCCAACACGCCCTGGGGCCCCAAGTTCCACTTCTACTCGCACGGCGTGCACCACAAGTGGCACAAGGACCCGTACCGCCTGGTGATGCCGCCCCCCATCAGCCTCGCGCTCGCGGTGCTCTTCTACGGCCTGTTCTTCGCCGGGGCTGAGCTGGGCGCGCTGGCCGGCGTGGACGCCGGCTGGCACTACGGCGCCTTCGCGGGCTTCGTGGTCGGCTACGTCATGTACGACTGCATGCACTACATCCTCCACCACTGGCACCCCAAGGCGCCGTGGATGAAGAAGCTGCGCGCGCACCACATGGCGCACCACCACAACGCCGCCTACGCCGAGAAGAAGTTCGGCGTCAGCACCACGGTGTGGGACCACGTCTTCGGCACGTACTAGCGCGACGCGCCGGTCAGCCGCCCTGACGCTCTAGGTCCAGGCCCTCGAACGCGTCCAGGTCGCCGCGCTCGAACTGGCGCAGGCGATCGAAGTACGCGATCACGCGCGCGCGCGCGTCGTCCGCCGACATGGCGTGCAGCACCGCGCGCTGGAACAGGTCACCGTGCGGGAGCCCGGTGGTGAAGTACTTGGCGATCTTCTTGAAGCGGCCAAGCGCGCCGGTCTCAGTGCGACGGCCCACCTGCACCGAGTCGAAGTAGCCAAGCAGCACGCGCTGCTTCTCGTCGGCGTCCACCAACACTGTGGGCCCGTCGAAGAGCGCCTGGCCGATCTCGCGGAACACCCACGGATTCTTGATCGCGCCGCGCCCGATCATCACCGCGTCGCAGCCGGTGCGGGCGAAGGTGTCGCGCGCGGACTCTGCGTCGACGATGTCGCCGTTCGCCACCACGGGGATGGACAGGCGCCGCTTCACCTCGGCGATGGTGTCGAGCTCGCGTACGCCGCCGTACAGGTCGGTGCGGGTGCGCCAGTGGATGGTGACGGCCTCCGCCCCCTCCTCCTGGCACATCCAGGCGATCTGCGGCGCGTTCTTGTGCGCGGGGTCCCAGCCGGTCCGCATCTTCACGGTGAAGGGGATCGTGACCGCGGCGCGGATCGCCCGCACGATGTCGCGCGCCACGTCCGGCTCGCGCAGCAAGGACGAGCCGCCGGAGTTCGCGCACACCGACTTGCTCGGGCACCCCATGTTGAGGTCGACGACGTCCGCGCCCATCTCGGCCGCGACCCGCGCGCCCTCCGCGAGCATCGCCGCATCCCGCCCGTAGACCTGGATGGCGATCGGGTGCTCGTCGGGATCAAACTGGGCCGTCAGCTTGGCGCTGGCGTGGTTCTGCGCCAAGCCCGCCGCCGGGATGAACTCGGTGAACGTCATGCCGCACCCGCCGATCTGCCGGACGAGCCGACGGAAGGTCAGGTCGGTGACGCCCTCCATGGGCGCCAGCACAAGCGGCGGATCGACGACGACGTCGCGGATACGCACAGGGCCCCCCTCTCAGCCGCGGTTCGCGACCTCGACCAGGCCCAGGTTGGCGATCAGCTCGTCCTCCAGCGGGTCGTTGCGATGATGGAACCAGTGCTTCACGTAGTCGCGGTCGGCGATCGTGGTCGAGATGTCGGCGATGAAGCCGCTGGCCAGCAGCGTGTCCTCGAACACCGGATCCGCGGGCTGGCAGAACAGCATGCCGTCCTGGTCGAGCACGATCTGCTCACCCAGCGCGCCGCGCACGTAGATCTCGCAGCGGGCGTCGTGGTGAAACAGGTCCGAGTACTTGATGAGCGTCTCGCGGACGATCGTGTGCGTCAGCTCAAGCGCGACGAAGTCCCGCGCCGGGCCTCCGACGGGGCCTGGGTCGCGCCGGTCGACGATCTGACGGTACAAGAAGCCGAGCGGGGCCTGAAGCTCACCCACCAGCTGCAGGTGGATGTCGAGCAGGAAGTCGGTCGGCGCGCTGACGACGAGCTGCGTGCGCCCTTGGGCCCCCACGTCACGGACGAAGCCCGCCATGGGCTTCCAGCCGTCCGGCTGTCCCTGCGCGTCCACCGACTCTGACTTGGAGGTCTTGAGCGCGCTCACGCCTTCTCCGCGTCCAAGAAG
Organism: Pseudomonadota bacterium; assembly: GCA_947475315.1. GTDB lineage: Bacteria > Myxococcota_A > UBA796 > UBA796 > CAIOSP01. Next base: position 13,292 of record CANJMY010000052.1, read on the forward strand.
CGACCCACGGCGATGTTCACCTTCTCCAGATTGGGCTGGATGAGGCCGATGATGAACTTCTCGACCTGGGGCGCGATGGTGCCCGCCAGGAAGCGGGGCACGCCCGGGATGTCCTTGAGGCTGACCTCGAAGTCGCCGTGGAGGACGACGCGGGTGCCTCCCTTGCCGTCGTCGAGGAACTGGTTGCCGCCCACGCACTTCACGTTCTCGATGAAGATGCGGGTCTTGATCTCGAACGCGCAGGTGAAGTGGGTGGCGTCCCAGGTGGCGTAGTCGTCCCACTTGAGATGCTCGGGCTTGATGATCGACGCGGCCACCTTGGGCACCTCGCGATCGCTGACCCACTCGTTGTGCAGCTTGACCACCGCGCCGGCCTCGGAGCGGGACAGGACGTTCACCGCCTTGATGTCCTCGAGGTACGGAACGACGCTCGTCAGGCGGTCACGGTAGGCGGCGAACACCACGTCACGAGAGTGGTGGATGGTCGACTCGCTGCGGAACTTCATGGGCCTTCCTCCGAACGGTGTCAGCCTGCGGGCCGACGCCCGGGTCGTCGGCGATTATGCCATCCTCGCGCGGTCGTCGACCGCCTGACTGGGGCGTCTCCTGAAGGTCCTCCGCCTCCAAGACAAGCACCTGGAGCCCCTGGAGGGGCTCCTCCTGGCGGACAGGCTCACGAACCTGTTCCTGCTTGGCTACCTGGACGTGGTGCCGGTGTCGTCGGCGCACTGGTACGGCGTGGTCGACGGGGACCAGGTGCGCGGCGCCGTGCTGATCGTCCCCGGTCGGCTCTGCGTCCCGTTCATCCCGGACCTGGGTGATGCTCGGTTCATCGGCGCCCATCTGCGCCGGGAGCACCGGGCCTGCATGACCGTCGGCCCTCGGGAGGCGTCCGACGGGATCTGGTCGAGCTGGGCGTTTGACGCGCCGGTCGACCGCTGCCACGACCAGCGCCTCTATGTGTGCGACCGCGCCATGCCGTCTCCCGGTGTGCCCGAGTTCCGGCAGGCCACCGTCGACGACCTCGACGTGCTCGTGCCCCAGTCCGCGCAGATGGAGTTCGAGGACGTGGGCCGCCGCCCCTACGACGAGGATCCAGCCGGCTACACCGCCACCATTCGCCGCCGGGTCGAAGCCGGCCAGACCTGGGTCACCGACCAGGGCGGTCGGATCGTGTTCCAGATCAACGTCGGCACCGCCACCACCTGGGGCGCCCAGGTGGGCGGGACCTACGTGCCGCCCGACCTGCGCGGCAAGGGCTTGGCCGTGCAGGGCATGGCCGAGCTGGGCAAGCGGCTCATCCCCATGCACAGCCGCCTGACACTTCACGTCCACGAGGCGAACACCCCGGCGGTGCGGACGTACGAGCGCACGGGTTACCGTCCCCATGCGGCGTTCCGGCTCATCACCCTCCGGACCCCCAACATGACCCACCGATGATGAAGCACGACGCGCGCTTCTCCGAGGCGGTCGCCTCCGCCGTGACGGCGATCGAACGCACCACGGACGCCGAGCTGGTGATCGTCGCCGCCTCGCGCTCGGGGACCTACGGCGACGTGTCGGCGCGAGCCGCGGGGCTGATCGCGCTGGCCGCCGGGGTCGCGCTGATCGTCTCGCCCTGGCACGTGCAGGTCGGCTGGTGGGCGGTCGACGTGCTGTTCGTGGGCTGGATCGCCGAGCGGGCCCTGCGCCGCCCAGGCGCGGTCAAGCTGCTGACGCGCGAGGCGCGCCGTCACGAGCAGGTTCGGGCCGCCGCCGAGCGTGAGTTCGTCCGTGAGGCCGTCCACGGCACGCCGAACCGGTCGGGCGTCCTGATCTACGTCAGCGCGCTGGAGGGCCGGGTGGAGTTGATCCCGGACCTGGGCGTCGACGGCATGGTCCCGCAGGCGGAGCTGGCCGCGGCCCACGAGAAGATGGACGCGAGCTCGACCGAGGGCTTCGTCGCCGGACTACACGCCCTGGGCGACCTGCTGGCCAAGCGGGTCCCCGCTCTGCCTGACAGCGACGCGTTCGACCTGCCGAACGAGCCGCGGGTGCTCAAGTGAGGCGCCGCCAGATCGTACTGCGCCTCGCCATGTCGCTCGCCCTGCTCGGCGTCGCCGCGGACGCCTTCGCTCGCGTGGGCGGCGGTCACGGCTTCTCGTCGGGCGGCCACAGCAGCGGCGGCGGCGGCGGCGGCGGCGGCGGCGGGTTCAGCGGGGGCGGAGGGGGTGGAGGGAACGGCGGCGGCGAGCTGGTCTACCTGCTGATCCGACTGTGCATCGAGTACCCGGTGATCGGCGTCCCGGTGCTCCTCATCGTGGTCTTCTTCGTGGTCATGAACGCGCGCGAGCAGCGGCACGTCCGTAGGGACTTGAGCTGGCAGCCTCCGACCGAGCGCCTGCCCATCCGAGAGTCAGGCTGGGCCGCGCTCGCCACGACCGACCCCGCGCTCTCCGAGCCGGTCTTCCTCGACTTCGTCCAGCTGGTCTTCCGCCGCACCTATGCCGCCACGCCCAGCGGCCCGTGGGAGCCGCTCGCGCCCTTCGTGTCCGAGGACGCGCGGGTCAAGCTGATCGCCAACGCCCGCGACACCACGCGCTACGACGACGTGGTGGTCGCGAGCACCACGATCGAGCGCGTCATGACGCGCGGCGGCGAAGATCAAGTGACCCTGGCGATCACCAGCAGCCGCGTCGAGCACACACCCACCGGCCCGCAGTCCTTCTACAACGAGGAGCGCTGGGTGTTCGCACGCAAGGCGGGCGCGCGCTCGCTGGCGCCCGACGCGGCCGTGCGACTGGGCTGCCCAAGCTGCGGTGCCGCCATCCAGTGCGACCCGATGGGCGCCTGCACCAACTGTGGGACGCCGATCACCGCGGGTCAGCTGCAGTGGCAGGTCCGCCTTGTCGACGCGAGCCTCCGCCGCCCGATCACGGCGCCCGAGGTGTCCTTCTTCAACGGCGGCGAGGAGCCGTCCTACCGCCAGCCCAACGTGCTCGCGCCCGACCTCGCGGTGCAGCTCCGTGCATTCCATGGCCGCCACCCGCACTTCGAGAGCCACGACTTCCAGCGCCGCGCCACCTTCGTGTTCACGTCGCTCCAGTCCGCGTGGGACGCAGGCCGCTGGGACGACGCGCGCCCGTTCGTCACCGACTCCGCGTGGGGCACGCTCCGCTTCTGGCTCGACCGCTACAAGGCCGGCGGCCTGCGCAACCGCCTGGCGGACGTGCACGTCGAGCGCATGCAGGTGGTAAAGGTCACGCTCGACGCCTGGTACGAGTCGGTCACCGTGCGCTTCTGGGCCAGCTCCAAGGACTGGGTCGAGGACGCGCGCGGCAAGGTGGTCGGCGGCAACAAGGACCGCGACCGCAAGTTCACCGAGTACTGGACCTTCGTGCGCGCGATCGGCAGCGGCGACAAGAGCGCCGACCCGGCCCACTGCCCCAGCTGCGGCGCCCCGCTCGACAAGGTCAACGCGGCCGGAAAGTGCGGCTACTGCGACACCGTGATCACCACCGGCAAGTTCGACTGGGTGCTCACGCGAATCGATCAGGCCGAGGTCTACCGCGGATGAGCGACCCCACCCTCAAGCAGCTGCAAGCGCGCGTACGCGCCTTCGCCGACGAGCGCGACTGGGCGCAGTTCCACTCGCCGCGCAACCTCGCGATGGCGCTGTCGGTCGAGGCCGCCGAGCTCCAGGAGCTCTACCTGTGGTCGTCGGACGAAGGCCCCCAGCCGCTCAACCCGGACCGCGCGCCCAAGGTGGCCGAAGAGGCCGCGGACGTGCTGATGTGCCTGCTCAACTTCGCGGAGCGCGCGGGCGTGGATCTGGCGGCGGCGCTGGACGCGAAGCTGATCGACGCGGCGCGGAAGTACCCGGTGGAGACGGCCAAGGGGCGGGCACTGAAGTATGACGAGTACGAGGGCTGGAAGGACGAGGGCGGCGAGAAGTAGGGCCGCTCGCGCCGCGCTTCGACGCCGGGCACCAGTCGCCAAACCGTCACGCCCGCGCCCGCGGACCGACACCTCCGATCGCGTAGAACGCACGCCCTGGAGAACCGCATGCGCGTGCTGCCCTGGATCCCCGCCCTGTTCGTCACCGCGTGCACGGCGACGGATCCGACCGCGCACGACACCGACGCCGACACGGATACCACGGCCACGCCCGACGCCATCGACGTCGCCGTCTGCCTGCGTGATCCGACCTGCCACCACATCCTGATCGCCGCACACCGCGGCTACCACGCGGACGCGCCCGAGAACACGCTCGCCGCCGTGCGCGCGTCCGCGGCGCTGGGCGCGCACCTCACCGAGGCGGACATCCGTCACACCAAAGACGACCAGCTCGTCCTGATGCACGACTCGTCGATCGACCGCACGACCGACGGCCAGGGCGAGGTGTCGCAGATGACGCTCGCCGAGCTGGAGCAGGTGCACCTCGACTACGGCGTGAACGCGGGCACCACCGACGAGACCACGCGCATCCCCACCTTCGCGGAGCTGCTCGACCTCGCGGTCGAGCTGCACATCGGCGTCTACGTCGACACCAAGACGGACAAGCTCGACCTGGTGACCGCCGCCATCCACGAGGCGGGCGCGGAAGACTTGGCGGTGGTGCGCAAGGAGTTCGGCGCGCTGGGCCCGGCGCTCACCGACGGGTCGTTGCTGATCTGCCAGGCGGGCACGCCACAGCAGCTCGCCGAGTTCGTCGACCAGATGCCGCCCTGGGGCTTCATCGAGATCGACAACTCGGGCCCCGACCCCGCCATGGCCGACGCGATCAAGGCGGCCGGGCTGCGCATCCAGCAGGACGTGTTCCTGGGCGACGCGTCGTGGCCGATCAACGGCACCTACGACGGCTGGAACCTGTTCATCCCGATGGGCGTGCAGATGATGCAGTCCGAGTACCCCGACGGGCTGGTGCAGGGCCTCGCGGACGGCACGCTCCCGAGCGAGGCGCAGTAGCGCGCGCGGCTCAGCTGCCGTCGCGCGTCAGCAACGCGCCGTACAGCTCCGGCCTGCGGTCGCGGAAGAAGCCCCACGCCGAGCGTCGACGGGCGAGGAAGTCCAGGTCGAAGGTCGCGGTGATCACGCCCTCCTCCTGGTCGTCCAGCTCCGCGACGATCTCGCCGAGCAGGCCCGAGATGAACGACGTGCCGTAGAAGCGCTGGTCGTCCTCCTGGCCCACGCGATTGGACGCGACGACGGGGACGACGTTGCTCACCGAGTGGCCCTGCATGGCCAGGCGCCACGCGTGCCGCGAGTCCAGGCCGGGGTCGTGCGGCTCGGTGCCGATCGCGGTCGGGTAGAGCAGGATCTCAGCGCCCTGCACGACCATCGCGCGCGCGCACTCCGGGTACCACTGGTCCCAGCAGATGCCGACGCCGATGCGGCCAAAGCGCGTGTCCCACACCTTGAAGCCGGTGTCGCCCGGCGCGAAGTAGAACTTCTCCTGGTAGCCGGGGCCGTCCGGGATGTGGCTCTTGCGGTAGTGGCCGAGCACGCTGCCGTCCGCGTCCACGATCACCACGGTGTTGTAGAGCACGGGGCCCGAGCGCTCGTAAAGGCTGACGGGGATCACCACGCCCAGCTCCGCCGCGAGCCTCTGCATGCGCGCGACCGTGGGGTGACCGGCGATCGGACGCGCGAGGTCGAAGTGGTCCTCGACCTGCGTCTTGCAGAAGTAGTGCGACTCAAACAGCTCGCTCGGCAGGATGACCTGCGCGCCGCGCTGGGCGGCCTCGCGGACCAGCTCCTCCACCCGGGCCACGTTGGGCTCGAGCTCGCGAGACATCGACATCTGGATCGCGGCGACCGTGACGGTGCGAGCGGTCATGGGAGCGGCTCCTGCTGGGTGATGCAGTGGAAGGCGCCGCCACCCTCGAGGACCTCGCGGGCGGAGACAGGGACGACGCGGCGGTCGGGGAAGAGCGTGCCGAGGATGCGGCAGGCCTCGTCGTCTTGCGGCACGCCGTAGACGGGCACCACCACGGCGCCGTTCGCCAGGTAGAAGTTCACGTAGCTGGCGGCCATGATCTCGCCGTCCGGGTCGAGCACGGCGCCCGGCGTGGGCACGGTCACCACCTCAAGCCGACGTCCGCGGGCGTCGCGGGCCTCGCGCAGATCGCCGAGGAGCGCGCGCAGCGCGTCGCGGTTGGGGTCGGAGGCGGTGGTCGCCTCCATGGTCAGCACCACGCCCGGCGCGACGTAGCGCGCGATGGTGTCGATGTGTCCGTCGGTGTGGTCGTTGAGCAGGCCATCGCCAAGCCAGACGACGTGCTCGACGCCCAGGTCGGAGCGCAGGCGGTCGGTGATCACCGCCTCATCAAACGCGGGGTTGCGGTTGGGGTTGAGCAGGCACTGGCGCGTGGTGAGGCAGGTGCCCTCGCCGTCGCACTCGACGCTGCCGCCCTCCAGCACCCAGTCCGCGCGCCAGGCGGCGTGACCGCTGCGCTCGGCGACGCGCATCGACAGCTCTGCGTCGCCGGGAAGGTCGAACTTGCCGCCCCAACCGTTGAACTCAAAGGACGCGGCGAGCAGGGCGCCCTTGCCGTTGGTCAGGAAGATCGGCGCGATGTCGCGCATCCAGATGTCGCCGAACGGGATCACGTGAAAGCGCGCGCTGACGCCGCGGCGCTCAAAGGCGGCGGCGCAGTCGACGCGAGCGGCCTCGCTGGGCACCACCACCTCCAGCAGCTCAGGCCTGCGCGTGGCGGCAGGCGCGTCCACGTCGGCGATGCCCGCACACAGCTCGACCCACGCGGCCTGCACCGGGTCCAGCGCGTCCAACCACAGCGATCCGTCCCACGGCCACGCCACCCAACACGCGCGGTGCGGCGCCCACTCTCCGGGCATGGAGAAGCCAAGCTCGCGCGGCCTCGGGGACGGGTGGGGCATGGACTCCCTCCAGGGGCGGCGCCCCTAACCGGCTCACCCACCGGCGACCGGCCCGACGCGATACGGACCCGCGATGGATGGTCCTGTGGAACCCACCGTCGCGGTCACGGTTCGCGCGGCGCTCATGGCGTGGCGGCCGCTGCGGTGGGCGTTCGACGCGCTCGGCATCGGCAAGCGTCCCGCACGCGGCTCCGCGAAGGACAGTGCCTTCTGGCGCGAGTTCGCGAGCCGCTTCCACCTGACCTTCGAGCAAGACGCCGATCGCCGGCCCAAGGTGCGCGGCGCCATCGAAGGGATCGCCTTCAGCGTGAAGCCGAACGGCGCCGGCCGCGGGCCGGACGACCCGATGCTCATGTGCGGGGTCAGCCGCGCCCCGCTCACCGCCGGCGCACCGTTGCAGCATGTCCACGACCGCGTCCGAACCGGGGACGAGGGCTTCGACGCGCTGTGCCGTGCCTCCGGCGAGCCGAGCGTCGTGATCGCGGCGTTGGACGCGCACGCCCGCACCCAGGTCGCGGCGCTGGTGATGGGCGGCGGGCGCCTCGACCGGGGACAGGCCACGCTCAAGCTCCCGAGCAAGCTCGACGAGGAGGAGGCCCGCGCCGGTGCCAACTTGGTGTTCCACGCCGCCTACGCGATCGACCACGAGGTCGGCGCGCGGCTGACCCGCCTGCTCCGCATCGCCGACGAGGACCCCGTCCCCGCGGTGCGCGCCCGCGCGCTGTGGTGCGCGAACGCCCTCAACCCCACCGACCCCGGCGTGCAGGAGCGGCTCACGCGGGCCTCACGCACGCCCACCGACCGACATCAGGACTGGATCGGTCGGTTTCAACGAGGTGATCTGTGCGGATGCGCCGAGCTTCTGGTCGAGGCCGAGGACCCGTCCCTGGTCCACCTGGCGGGGCTGGCGGCCGGGCACGGTGACCTGGGCGCGGTCCTCCGCCCGCTGTCGACGAACGACAAGCCGGACCTGCAACTCGCGCTCGCCGAGGTGGCGCTCCACGCCGCAGACTCGCTGCGCATGGAGCTGCTCGGCACTCTGGCCCGGACGTCGTCGTTGACGTCGGACGAAGGCGTCGACGCGCTGCGGGAGTTGGTCGTGAGCTGTCGTGAGCTCGCTGGCGAGGACTTCGACCGAACGATGGCCTCGCTCGCCGCACACGCCGCCGAGCCTGTGGCGGACGGCGCGATCGGGGCGCTGCTGAAGCACGGCACCGTCCGGGCGGTGCCCGCGCTCCGGAACGCGGAGGCGCGGGTGCCACGCGCGCGCGCCGAGCGGATCCGGTCGGTGATCGCGGGGATCCAAGCGGCGGTGGGCCCAGTGGATGCCGGCAGGCTCACGATCGCCGAGGAAGACGGGCGCGGTCGAGTCTCTGTGGCGCCCGAAGCGGTATCCATGTCTGTGCCCGACGACGATGCACAGCCGTGATTCCGCCGTGAGGTGCATCAGGACGTGATCGCCCCTCGTGGATCCACCGCGGGAACGGTTAAGGTGGATTGTCGACTGTCCGTCGCTGAGGTGTCGTATGCCGACCAGCTCCATCGCCAAGCTCGCCGAGATCCGCGCCGGCGCAGGCCCCCGCGTCACGATCGGCCTGTCCGACGCCGCGATCGCCGCGTTCCTGTCGACCGATCCGGCGCTCGGCTCGGCCATCGCCGACGCGCACGCCGCGTGGCTGGTGCTGCGCCAGACCTACGCCAGCGCCCTGGCGCTCGACGAGCGCGAGCTGGGCCGCTGGATCCAGGGCGACCTCCTCCCCTTCTACGGCCCGGACGCCGTCAACCCGTACGTGCCGATCGGCGCGCGCGGCCCCTGGATCGTCACGTCCCACGGCGGCGTGGTCCATGACTCCGGCGGCTACGGCATGCTCGGCTTTGGGCACGGGCCCCAGCCGGTGATCGACACCATGTCGCACCCGTGGGTCATGGCCAACCTGATGACCCCCAGCTTCTCGCAGAAGCGCTTCCTAGAGGCGATCGAGCGTGAGGTCGGCCACACCCGTGGCGGCTGCCCCTTCGCCCAGTTCGTGTGCATGAACTCAGGCTCCGAAGCGAACAGCGTCGCGCTTCGCATCACGGACGCCCTGGCGCGCCGTATGACGGACCCGGGCGGCGCCCAGGCCGGCAAGCGCGTGAAGCTGCTCGCGATCCAAGGTGGATTTCACGGCCGCACCGATCGCCCCGCGCAGGCCTCGCACAGCTCGTACCCGACGTACCAGAAGAGCCTGCGCACCTTCCGCGACAACGACTACCTCACGGTGGTCCCGTCCAACGACGTGGCCGCGCTGCGCCAGGCCTTCGCCGACGCCGAGCGCGACGGCGTGTGGTTCGAGGCCATGCTGCTTGAGCCCGTGATGGGCGAAGGCGACCCCGGCGTGGCCACCACGCGGGCCTTCTACGACGAGGCCCGCAAGCTCACCAAGGCCTCCGGCACCGTGCTGCTGGTGGACTCCATCCAGGCTGGCCTGCGCGCCCACGGCGTGCTGTCGATCGTCGACTATCCCGGCTTCATCGACGCCGAGCCGCCCGACATGGAGGTCTACAGCAAGGCGATCAACGCCGCGCAGTACCCGCTGTCCGTGCTGGCGCTCACCGCCTCCGCGGGCGCGCTCTACCGGGCGGGTCTGTACGGCAACACCATGACGACCAACCCGCGCGCGCTGGAGATCGCCACCACCGTGATGGGCATGATCACGCCCGCGCTGCGGCAGAACATCCACGATCGCGGCGTGGAGCTGCTCACGCGGCTCACGGCCGTCGCGGCCGAGTTCCACCCCCTCACCACGGGCGCCCAGGGCACCGGCCTGCTGCTCGCCCTGGAGATCGACCCGGCGAACGCCAAGGTCACCGGCTTTGGCGGCGTGGAAGAGGCCTGCCGCCTGCGGGGCATGGGCGTGATCCACGGCGGCGTGAACGCCCTGCGCTTCACGCCTCATTTTGGGATCACCAGCGCGGAGATCGACC
>CANJMY010000053.1 GCA_947475315.1 Pseudomonadota bacterium
AGCCTGCGCGAAGGCGCCGACGCCGCCCTGCCCGGCACGCTGGCGGGCCTGCTCGCGGCGCGCGTGGACGCGCTCGATCCGGCGGCCAAGGGCGCGCTGCAGATCGCCGCGGTGATCGGCGCAGAGTTCGTGGCCGCGCTGGTTGGCGAGGTGATCGGCGTCGACGAGCCCATGCCGATCGTCGACGTGCTCGTCACCCACGGCCTCATCCACGCAACCGACGCGCCCGACACGTTCGCGTTCTCCTCGCAGCTGGTCCGACAGGCCGTCCTGCGTGGCATCCTCGGCATCCAGCGCGGCGAGTACCACCGCCTGATCGCCGACGCGCTCGAGCGTCGGCGCGTCGCCGGCGTCGAGGTGCCGCCCGACGTGCTCGCCGCGCACTGCGGGTACGGCGGCCGCTGGATCGACGCGGCCCGCTGGTCCTACGCCGCCGGTCGCGCGCACGAAGGCAGCGGCGCGCTGGAGTCCGCCCGCGAGGCCTACCGTCGCGGCCTGCGCTGGCTGGGCGAGGTGGAAGAGACGCCGGACACCTACGACGCGCGCGTGCAGGGCGAGTCCATGCTGCGGCTGCGCTTGGGCGTGGTCAGCCTGCTGCTGGGCGACAACGCCGCCGGCCTCTCCGCGCTGCGCGTCGCGCTCGACATTGCCGAGGAGGCCGGCCTGGGCTGGATCGAGGTGCAGGCGCACCTGGAGCTGGGTCGACACCACTTGGACGAGCGTGAGGTCGTCCGCGCCCGCGCGCACCTGGCGCAGGCGCACGCGTTGGCGCGGCAGGAGCGCGAGCCCGCCGTCGAGGTCGAGGTGCTGGAAGCCCGGGCCCGACTCGCCCACCTCGACGGCGCCACCGCCGAGGCCGAGTCGCTGTGGCGCGACGCGCTCGCCCGCGGCGCGTCCGACCCGAGCCTGCGCGCGCGGTGCCTCGCAGGCCTGGCCCACGCGCGGCTGCAGACCGGCGACCTGGAGGCACCCCGCCCGTGGCTGGACGAGGCGCTGGAGGCCGCGCGCCAGGCGGGCGACAGCATCCTCGAAGGCCGCGTGCTCAACAACCTCGGCCTGCTCCACGCCCTGCGCGACGAGCCCGAGGAGGCCGCCCGCCTGTTCCGCCGCTCGCTCGAGGCCCGCGAGCGCGTCGGCTACGCGCACGGCGTGGTCGTGAACCACTACAACCTCGGCACGGTCTACTTCCAGACCGGGGATCTGGCGCGCGCCTACGTCAGCTTCCAGCGCGGACGTGAGGTGGCTGAGGAGCTCGGCTGGCCCCGCGGCATCGCCCTCAACGAGGTCTACCTGGCCTACATCGACGGCACCCGCGGCGGCGCGGACAGCCTGGAGCGCGTGCAGGCCGCGTCCTCCGTCGCGCGCAAGCACGGTGACGTAGAGACCGCGCTCAACGGCGGCTGGCTCGCCGGACGCCTGCTGATGGCGATGGGCCGCGACCCCGACGCCCGCGAGGAGCTCGAAGCCGCCCGCGATGAGGCCGCCGTCCGCGGCATGGTCGTCATGGTCCGCCGCATCGAGCGCACCCTGGAGAGCTTCAGCGTTCGATCGGAGGGAGACGCGTCGCAAGCTCCCTGACCAGCTCGCGGCTGCGCTCGTCCAGGTCCTCCGGGACGACGATGCGCACCGCGACGGTCCAGTCCGCGCGACGGCCGCCCCGGTCCTCCTCGCCGCGGCCCGGCGCCGTGACCTGCGCCCCGGACGAGCTGCCCGGCGGCAAGACCACACGCGTGGGCCCCGCCGGCGTGTCCAGGTCGATCCACGCGCCGAGCATGGCCTCGGCCACGCTGACGTCGATCACCGCGTCCACCTTGGCGGCGGGTGACGGCGCGGCCTTGGGCGGCGCGGCGCGCGCCGGCTCGGGCGCGGCGGCGAACGGGTCGGCCGGGTCCCAGGTGGGCGCCGGGCGCGGCGTGGCGGCGGCGCCGGCGAACATCGACTCGAACGGGTCGCCTTTCTCGGGGCCGTCCCCACGTGCGGCCCGCCGCATCATCGCGCTGAAGAAGGCCTCGCGCTCCTCCCGACGGCGGGCGGGCTTCACGGGCTCGCGGACGGCGTGCAGCTCAGCCCTACGCACCGGATCCGACAAGATCTCCCAAGCCTCCCGGGCCTCGCGAAAGCGCGCGGCGGCCACGGGATCGTCCCCGGCCACGTCGGGGTGGCAGGTGCGGGCGATCGCCCGGAACCCGCGGCGCAGGCCGTCGGCGTCCGTGTCTTGAGGGACGCCGAGGATTTCGTAGGGGCTGCGGTCGCTCATGCGCGGGCTCCGTTGCCGTCTGGGGGTAGCAGGCCTATAGGGAGGAAAGGACCGGCTGCTCGGCCGCGAGAGGATTCATGGGCAAGTACAGCAACCCGAGTGCGCTGACATGCTCGTTCTGCCACAAGTCGCAGCGCGAGGTGGACAAGATCATCGCCGGGCCGAACGTGTACATCTGCTCCGAATGCATCAAGCTGTGCATGGACATCATCAAGGAGAACGCGTCGTCCAAGCCCGTCGCGTGGTCCGGTGAAGGCGTCCCCTCGCCCGCCGAGATCAAGGCCTTCATGGACCAGTACATCATCGGCCAGCACATGGCCAAGCGCCGGATCGCCGTCGCGGTGTACAACCACTACAAGCGCCTGGAGGCCAACGCGAACGCCACCGAGGGCGACGTCGAGGTCCAGAAGAGCAACGTCCTGCTCATCGGCCCCACAGGCACCGGCAAGACGCTCGTCGCCCAGACCCTGGCGCGCTTCCTCGACGTCCCGTTCGTGATCGCCGACGCGACCACGCTGACGGAGGCCGGCTACGTCGGCGAAGACGTCGAGAACATGATCCACAACCTGTACCAGGCGGCCAACCAGTCGGTCGAGCGCACCATCCGCGGCATCGTGTACGTGGACGAGGTCGACAAGCTCGCGCGCAAGGCGTTCACCTCGTCGGTGTCACGCGACGTGTCCGGTGAGGGCGTGCAGCAGGCGCTGCTCAAGCTGCTTGAAGGTACGGTCGCCAACATCCAGATCAAGGGCAAGCAGCGCATGCCCAACCAGGACGCCGTGCAGATCGACACGACGAACATCCTGTTCATCTGCGGCGGCAGCTTCGAAGGCCTGGGCAAGATCATCGAGCAGCGCACGGGCAAGCGCACCGTCGGCTTCCTCCGCTCCGACGCTGAGGAAGAGGTCGCAGCCACGCCGCCCAAGGAAGACCGCACCCAGCTCAAGAAGGTCATCGCCGACGATCTGGTCCGCTTTGGCCTGATCCCCGAGTTCATCGGCCGCCTTCCGGTGGTCGCCGTGATGGACCCGCTCGGCGTGGACGACATGGTCCACGTCATGACCGAGCCCAAGAACGCGCTGGTCAAGCAGTACCAGAAGCTCTTGAAGTTCGAGGGTGTCGACCTCCGCTTCACCGAAGGCGCCCTGACCGCCATCGCGGAGCGCGCCGTGGGCCGTCGGTCTGGCGCGCGCGGCCTGCGCGCGGTCATGGAGTCGGTGATGCTCGACATCATGTTCGACATCCCCTCGCAGGACGGCGTGCGCGAGCTGACCATCACCGAGGACGTGGTGCGCTCCGGCGGCGAGCCGACCATCCGCCGGCTACCCGAGGTTGGGGAGCAGGGTTGATCGCGGCCGTGACCGACCGCGGGGGACGTCACCCATGAAGCCCGCGCTGCTCATCGCCTCGCCGCAGATGCGCGACCCGTTCTTCGAGCGCGCGGTCGTGCTGGTGTGGCACCATGACGAGGACGGCGCGATCGGCGTGGTGATCAACCGCCCGCTGGAGCACACGCTCGCCAACGTGGTCGACCTGCCCGGCGACATCGACATGAGCCCCTACACCACCACGCACGTGGTCTCGGGCGGGCCAGTCGAGTCCGGCAGCGGCACCGTTGTCACCTCCGACGCCGTGCCGGAGGACCTGGGCTGGAACATGGAGGGCCTGGCCGTGAGCCGCTCCATGGACGTGCTGGTGGCGCTGCTGACCGCCGGCCGTCCTGTGCTGCTCTGCCTGGGCTACGCAGGCTGGGGCCCTGGCCAACTGGACGCGGAGATCCAGTCCGGCGGCTGGCTTTGGACCGACCCCGACCCCAAGCTGGTGTTCGGCGTGCAGGCCGAGGAGCGCTACGACTTGGCGCTCGCGTCGCTCGGGCTGCGTGCAGAGCAGGTTTGGATGGTCCCGGTCGACGAGTGAGCGCAGGCAGGACGCGACGAACACTGGCGGCGACCCATGCGATCCGTTAAGCGGGCCCGGCTCGGCACATCCTCGTGGCGGGCTTCGTAACTTTTACCGTACGCCGCCTGCCCATCCAACAGGCGTCCAATGCGGAGGATCTCATGGCGAATTCCAAGATGGGTCTGCTCGGCATCAAGCTCGGCATGACGCAGATCTACGTCGACGACAACGTCGTCCCTTGCACCATCGTGCAGCTCGGCCCGTGCCGCGTTCTCCAGGCCAAGACCACCGACGGCAAGGACGGCTACTCGGCCCTCCAGCTCGGCTTTGGCACGCAGAAGGAGCAGCGCATCACCAAGGCCCAGAAGGGTCACTTCGCCAAGACCTCCTCCGGCGTGTCGCGCTGGGTGTCTGAGATCCGCGTCACGGCGGCCGACATCGAGAAGTACGCCCCCGGCACCGACATCCTGGTGACCGACGTGTTCAAGGCCGGCGACGTGGCCGATGTCATCGGCGACCGCAAGGGCCGTGGCTTCCAGGGCGTCATGAAGAAGTTCCACTTCAAGGGCTTCATCCGTTCGCACGGTTCGCACGAGTACTTCCGCCACGGCGGCTCGATCGGCACGCGCCTGACCCCCGGCATGGTGCTCAAGGGCAAGAAGATGCCCGGTCGTCGCAACGGCCAGGTCACCGTCCAGAACATCGACGTGGTCAAGGTTGAGGCCGAGCGCGGCCTGATCTTCCTCCGCGGCGGCGCTCCCGGCCCCAACGGCGGCCGCGTGAAGGTCCGTCTGGCCGTCAAGGGCAAGTAGTCTCTGAACGTGTCCACACCCTTGTGGACGCCGTCCGAGGCGCGTGTCGCGCGCGCCCGGATGACCGCGTTCCGAAACCTTGCCGCCGCTCGGTCGGGGGACTCTCTCCCCGACTACGATGCGCTGTGGGCTTGGTCGGTGCGCGAACCCGCCGCCTTCTGGTCGCTCCTCGCGGAGCACCTGGGGGTGCGGTTTCATGCGGCGCCCGTCGCGGTCCTCGAGCACCCGGTCATGCCGGGCGCCACCTGGTTCCGCGGCGCCACGCTGAACTTCGCGGAGAACCTGCTCCGCACGCGCAGCGACCGCCCCGCAATCGTGTCGGTGGACGAGTCCGGCGCGCCCGCGCGGGTGCTCAGCTTCGATGATCTGCGGGTCCAGGTCGCGCGCTTCCAGGCCTTCCTGGTCGCGAACGGCGTGGGCGTGGGTGACCGAGTCGCCGCCTGGATGCCCAACCGCGAAGAGACGGTGATCGCCATGCTCGCCGCGGCGGGCCTGGGCGCCACCTTCTCGTCGTCCAGCCCGGACTTTGGCGTGCAGGGCGTGTTCGACCGCTTCGGCCAGATCCGCCCCAAGGTGCTGATCACGTCCGACGGCTCCCGCTACGGCGGCAAGTCGCACAGCATGATGGACAAGGTCCGTGAGGTCGCCTCACGGCTGGGCGACGGCCTCGCCGCCGTGGTCGTGGTGCCGCTGGTGCACGAGTCCCCCGACGTGTCCGGGCTGCCCGGCGGCGTCGTGTGGACTGACGCCGTGGCGAACGACGCGGTCGAGCCTACCTTCGTGCCCCTGCCCTTCGATCACCCGCTGTACATCCTGTTCAGCTCGGGCACCACGGGCGTGCCCAAGTGCATCGTGCACGGCGCGGGCGGCACGCTGCTGCAGCACGGCAAAGAGCTCGCGCTCCACACGGACCTGGGCCCGGGCGACGTGCTGTTCTACTTCACCACCTGCGGGTGGATGATGTGGAACTGGCTGGTGTCCGGCCTGTTCACCGGCACCACCATCGTCTTGTGGGACGGCTCGCCCGCGCACCCCACCACGGACGCGCTCTGGCGTATGGTCGCAGCACACGGGGTCACCGCGTTCGGCACCAGCCCCAAGTACCTGTCCATGTGCGCCAAGGAGGGTGTCGAGCCCGGGCGCGACCTGAACCTCTCCCGCCTGCGCACCGTGCTCTCCACGGGCTCGCCGCTGGCGCCCGACAACTTCTCCTGGGTCTACGAGCACGTGGGCCAGGACGTCCAGCTGGCGTCGATCAGCGGCGGCACCGACATCGTCAGCTGCTTCATGCTGGGCGCGCCCACCGAGCCCGTGTGGTCGGGCGAGATCCAGAAGCGCGGCCTGGGCATGGCGGTCGCCGCGTGGCGTGACCAGGATGACCCCGTCGTCGGCGAGAAGGCCGAGCTGGTCTGCACCGTCCCGTTCCCCAGCATGCCGATCGGCTTCTGGAACGACCCAGACGGCGCCAAGTACCACAAGGCCTACTTCGACACCTTCCCGGGCGTGTGGCGCCACGGCGACTGGATCGAACTGACCGAGCACGGCGGCGTGATCGTGTACGGCCGCTCGGACGCCACGCTCAACCCCGGCGGCGTGCGCATCGGCACCGCCGAGATCGATCGCCCGGTCGAGGCGCAGCCCGAGGTCGCGGACTGCGTGGTCGTCGGCCTGCCTGTCGGCGACGACGTGGACATCGTGCTGTTCGTGGTCCTCAAGCCCGAGCACGCGCTGGATGACGCGCTGATCGGCCGGCTGAAAACCGCCATCCGCACCTCCGCCAGCCCGCGGCATGTGCCCGCGCGCATCCTGGCCGCCCCCGCCGTCCCGCGCACAATCAGCGGGAAGAAGGTCGAGATCGCCGTGCTCCGCGCCCTGTGCGGGGACGCGGTCCCCAACCGCGACGCCATGGCCAACCCGGACGTGATCGACTGGTTCGCGTCTGAAGGTCGTCGACTCGTCGGGAGATAGCGCCAGCGCGCGGTTTTCGGGGTATGACCCGCGCGCGAGGTTCTTCATGCGCGCTCTGATCGCCCTGCTTCCGCTTGCCCTGTTCGCCTGCTCCGGTGGCTCCTCCAGCGGTGACGACACCGACTCCGATGGTGTCTCGGCCGATCCCAACGCGAATCTGCCCAAGCCTTCGCCCCCGGCCGACTACTCGGGCGGAACCTGCCCCAAGATCAAGGCCGGCACCATGTCGGGCTTTGAGTCCAACGGCACGGCGCGCAAGTTCCAGGTCGCCCTGCCGCCTGAGCCCCAGGGCGCGGGCTTGATCTTCTTCTGGCACGGCAACGGCGACACCGGCACCAACTTCGCCGCGTACTTGAACGCCAGCAAGATCGCCAAGAAGTACAACCTCATCGTCTTCACGCCTGAGAAGGGCGCGGGCGGCATCGGGTTGGACTGGGGCGTCCCCCCCTCCAACGAGAAGGCCGATCTCACCTTCTTCGACGACATGCTGTCCTGCGCAGATCAGCAGTACAACATCGACCGCCGCCGCGTCTACACGCTCGGCTTCAGCGCCGGCGCGCTGTTCTCGTCGTTCCTGACGCTGAACCGCGCAGACCACCTCGCGGGCGCCGTGATCTTCTCTGGCGGCTCCGACGGCGGCGTGTCCGGCGTTGGCGGCGGCGTCAACGACTACGTCACCCCGGCCTGGGACATCCCCGTGCTGATGACCGAGGGCGGCCCGAATGACCAGGTCATCATCAACTTCCACGACATGACCGAGAACATGTCGACCAAGCTGCGCGCGGACGGATCCACGGTCATCGTGTGCCACCACACCCAGGGCCACACCCCGCCCTCCGGCTTTGACGCCTACGTGTGGCCGTTCCTGGACGCCGAGGTGTTTGGCCAGGCCAAGAGCCCGTACGCGGACGGCCAGGATCCGTCGGGCGAGATCCCGGACATGTGCGTCTGGGACTAGCCTCGTCACGGCGCGGCGTAGTTCGGACGCCCCTGACCTTGCCTGCCCCATGCTCCTGGGATGAAGACGAGCGCTGATCCGCGCGTCCAATCGTCGCTCCATCTCCCCCTCTGAGGTCGTCTATGCGTCTTTGCTTGGCGCTGCTCCTGTCGCTCTCTGGCTGCGCGCACCTCAAGCCGGACACCACGCCGCCTCCCGCGGAGCAGGGTCGCTACGGCGTGCCGGTGCACGGTGATCTGATCGAGTCGTCGAGCGCCGACCTCAACGTCCACCTGGACATCCCGGTGTTCGACACGCTGCCCGAGCCCGGCCGCGACGCGCTCAACGCCGAGGTCCGCAAGAACGCGACCGACGCGCTCGCCGACATGCAGGCGCAGGTCGCGGCCGACATCCCCGAGCTGCGCGCCAACGGCTTCACCAGCGCCTACGACGTGTCCGCCGGGTACAGCGTCACGTTCGTCAACACGCGCTACCTGTGCTTTGACCAGTGGATCAGCGTGTACACCGGCGGCGCACACCCCAACACGGCGCTGCACACGTACACGATTGATCTCACCGATGGCAGCAAGGTCGCCCTGCCCGACCTGTTCAAGTCGCCCGACGAGGCCCTGCCCCGCTTGCAGGCGCAGGTCCGCACCAAGCTGCGCGGCATCGACTTCTTCGAAGAGGCCGGGTCCACGTGGGCGATCACGGCGAGCGCGCTGTTCCGCCTTGACGCGGAGGGTCTGGTGCTGACGTTCCAGCAGTACGAGGTCGCGCCGTACGCGTCGGGCTTCCCCGAAGTCACGCTGCCCTGGTCCTCGCTGGACCTGGCCGCCAAGCGCGACCTGCCGCCCGTGCAGCGCGCGAACGAGTAGTCGGACGACGCGACGGGTTCTTCACTGGACCATCGGCCCGTGTCGGGGCTATCGTGGCCGCTCACCTGGAGGTCCGCGTGCGCTGGATCGCGTCTTGGGCGCTGCTGATCGGCGCCTGCCACCTCGAACCCACCACCGACACCGGCTCGTCTGGCGACACGGTGGACACGCGTGAGCTCGGCTCGGACACGGACACCGGCATCACCTGGAAGGACACCGGCAGCGCGGTCACGCAGGAGACCGACTCCGTCCTCGACGCGCCGATCGGCCCCACGGCGCTCGACGGCACGTGGGTGGGCACGTTCACGTACCTTGAGGTCGGCCCCGTCGGGAAGGACCCGCAGTGCATCGGCGACGTCACGCTGACCATCCACGGCGACGCGCCGCGCCACGTCTCGGGTGAGTGGATCTGCACCCACTGGGACCCGAACACGCCGCTCGGCTTGGGCTACGCCAAGCTCAACGGCTACACGTTCGCCACGCTCAACCCCGCCGACCTCACGCGCTTCCCGCTCGATGGCGCGTTCGGCGCGCGCAACATGCAGCTGTGGGAGTTTGAGCACCGGCCCATGCTGGTGGTCGACGACACCCTCACGCTCGACATCGATCAGGTCACCGGCATCGGCGCGCTCCGCGCCGGCCACAAGCTCACCGCCACGCTCACCCGGTCCGCCCCATGAACCGCCTGACCTTCGCCGCCCTGCTCCTGCTCGGCGCCTGCCAGGACTACACGATCTCTGGCGATCCGATCCTCGCCGGACAGGGCGACGTGCCTGATCTGGCCGCGCCCGTCGGGCACGACGTGGTGCGCCTGGCCCGGTCGACGCGCTCCGACATCCTGTGGGTGCTCGACAACTCGGGCTCCATGTCGGAAGAGCAGGACAACCTCGCGACGAACCTCAACGCCTTCTACGACCGGTTGGTGGAGTTCGACAGCGACTTCCACATCGGCGTGATCACCACCGACGCAGACTCCACCACGACCGACGGCGTGCTGCTCGACGTGGCCGGCTACAACTACCTCACGCCTGAGGTCCCCTACGCCGACGAGCTGTTCCGCATGATGGTGCGCGTCGGCACCGGCGGATCGGGCGATGAGAAGGGCATCCAGACCACGTTCAGCGCGCTCGCGCAGCCCACGACGTTCCTGCAGGACGCCAACCAGGGCTTCCTGCGCGACGACGCGGCGCTGCATGTGATCGTGGTGTCCGACGAGGAGGACAGCTCCACGCTGTCCTCCACCGAGCTGGCCACGTTCATGCTCGCCATGAAGCCCAACCCGGACACCGAGGTCACGTTCAACAGCATCGTCGGCCCAACTCCGGACGGCTGCTCGAACAGCGACACCAACGCCGTCGCTGGCGCTCGCTACTCGGTCACCACCCAGCGGGTGGGCGGCATCGAGCGCTCGATCTGCGAGCCCGACTGGATCCCTCTGCTCGACGAGCTCGGCCTGCAGGCCGCCGGCCTCCGCCGCGAGTACTACCTGTCCCGCCTGCCCATCCCCGAGACGGTGAAGGTCCGCATCGACGATCCGGACGGCAGCGCTGAGGGTGTGCTGGTCGCGGCCGTCGACGAGGTGGAGGCCGCGTGCACCGGCGCCACCGGCCGCTGCTTTGGCTTCGAGTACGACGCGTTCAAGAACGCGGTCGTGGTGTTGGGCTACGACGGCGAGGGCGGCGCGCGCGTGCGCATCACCTACACGCTGCGCAGCGGCGGCACGGTCGAAGAGACCCCGACCGCGCCCTGACGCGCATGGCCGCTCGACCGAGGTGTCGACCGGCTTGAGCGGACGCCGCGCTAGAGCGTCGGGTAGTCCAGGTAGCCCTTGGCGCCGCCTCCGTAGAAGGTCGGCACGTCCGGCGTGTTCCACGGCGCGTCCTCGGCCAGGCGGCGCACCAGATCCGGGTTGGCGATGTACGCCTTGCCGAACGCCACCAGGTCCGCGCCGTTCGCGAGCGCGTGCTCGGCGAGCGCCTTGGTGTAGCCGTTGTTCACCATCCACGCGCCCGTGCCGCCCGCCGCCCGGTACGCCGCGCGCAGCGCCGGGTAGTCGAACGGGCGATCCTCAAGCTCACGCGCGCCGCCGGTCTGGCCTTCGATCACGTGCAGGTACGCGAGCCCGAGCGGGGCCAGCTGCTGCACGACGTAGGTGAACAGCGCCTGCGGATCCGCGTCGACCACGTCGTTGGACGGCGTCACCGGCGACAGGCGGATGCCCACGCGCCCGCCGCCGATCGCCTTCACGATCGCCGTGGTCACCTCGACCAGCAGCCGCGCGCGGTTCTCGATGGATCCGCCGTAGGCGTCCGTGCGGTGGTTGCTCGCGGTCTTCATGAACTGGTCGAGCAGGTAGCCGTTGGCGCCGTGGATCTCGACGCCGTCAAAGCCCGCGCCGCCCACCGCGGCCACCGCCGCGCGGCGGTAGTCGTCGACGATGCCCGGCAGCTCAGACAGCTCGAGCGCGCGCGGCGCGGACGTCTCCATGAACGTCGGCGCGCCGTCGACCATCAGCACGGTGCGCGTCTTGGCGGTGATCGCGGACGGCGCGACCGGCGCCTGACCACCCGGCTGCAGCTCGTTGCGCGACACCCGACCCACGTGCCAGAGCTGCGTGACGATCTTGCCGCCCGCCGCGTGCACGGCGTCGGTGGTGCGATGCCACGCGGCGATCTGCTCGGGCGCGTACAGGCCGGGCACGTCGGCGTAGCCCTGACCCTGCTGCGTGATCGCGGTGGCTTCCGTGATGATCAAGCCCGCGGTCGCGCGCTGCCGGTAGTACTCGATCCCCAGCTCGGACGGGACCGCCCCCGGTGAGCGGTTCCGCGTCAGCGGCGCCATCACGACACGGTTGGCGAGGTGGAGGCCTCCTGCGACGAACGGCTCAAACAGGCGGGACATGGGCACCTACCGGCCCGAGTAGTTCGGGGCCTCTTCGAGCATCTCGACGTCGTGCACGTGGCTCTCGCGCAGGCCGTTCGAGGTGATCCGGACAAAGCGCGCGTCGCGCTGCATGAGCGCGAGCGAGCCGCAGCCCGAGTAGCCCATGGCCGCGCGCAGGCCGCCGATCAGCATGTAGATCGACTCGCCGACCGGGCCGCGCGCGGGCACGCGGGCCACGACGCCCTCAGGGACGAGCTTGCGCATCTCGGCCTCAGGGTCGCCGGAGCGGTCCTGGAAGTAGCGGTCGGACGAGCCGGCCTCCATGGCCTCCATCGAGCCCATGCCGCGGTAGGTCTTGAAGCGGCGGTCGCCCACGCGCATCATCTGGCCGGGCGACTCGTCGGTGCCGGCGAACATGGAGCCGATCATCACCGCGTCCGCGCCAGCCGCGATGGCCTTGGCGATGTCACCGGAGGCGCGGATGCCGCCGTCGGCGATGATCTGCTTGCCGTGGGCGCGCGCGATGCGAGCCGACTCGGCGACCGCGGTGAGCTGCGGCACACCGGTGCCCGCGACGATGCGCGTGGTGCAGATGGAGCCAGGGCCGACGCCGACCTTGACCACGTCCGCGCCTGCTTCAAACGCGGCCTCGGTGGCCTCAGCGGTGGCGACGTTGCCGACCACCAGGGTCAGGTGCGGGTAGCGGGCCTTCACCACGCGCGCCGCCTCCAGCACGCCGGCGCTGTGGCCGTGCGCGGTGTCGATGACGACCAGATCCACGCCGGCCTCAACCAGCGCGGCCAAGCGCGCGTCGCGGTCACCGCCGACGCCGATCGCCGCACCGACGACCAGGCGCCCGAGCGCGTCGACCGCGGACGGGCCTGCGTGACGGGCGGTGTTCACCTCGATCGGGGCCGCCTTGACGCGAGCGACCTCGGCCGCCTGGCGCTCCCAGGAGAGGTTCTTGTGGATGATGCCGAGACCACCGTGGGTGGCCACGGCGATCGCCATCTGGGACTCCGTGACGGTGTCCATGGCCGAGGAGAGCAGAGGGATGCCCAGGTTCACACCGCCGAGTCGGGTCGTGACGGCGACCTGCCCGGGGAGGACGTTGGAGGCCCTAGGGACCAGCAGAACGTCGTCAAAGGTGAGCGCGAGCGGGATGTCAGTGCTGAACACGGCGGCCTCCGTGCGGGGCCGCGCACCTAAACCGGTAGGGTCCGGGTGGCCATGCCCCAAGTGCTCTGGCGCTGCAAATGCGCGTCACAGGCCGTCATTGACACCGGCCAGCGACCGACGTACCCACCACCCCATGCGCCGCACCGCCGCCCTCGCCGCCGCCATCCTCACCCTGGGCCTCGCCGGGATCGCGCCCGCGGTGTCGAGCGCGGTGGGCCCGATCGAGCTCAACATCGGCTCGATCGCGCCTGAGAACAGTCCTTGGAGCGACATGCTCCACAAGATCGAGGCGCAGATCGAGGCCGACTCGCACGGCCAGATCCAGGTCAACGTCCGCCCCGCGGGCATGATGGCCGAGGTGGAGCTGGTCCGCGAGGTCCGCGACGGCAGCAGGCAACAGGGCTGCGGCGTCACCACCGCCGCGCTGGCCCAGGGCGGCAACGTCCCCATCCTCCAGCTGGTCGAGCTGCCCTACCTGTTCGAGACCACGTCCGAGGCCGACTACCTCCTCGACAACGTCCTGTTCAAGCCCTTCTCCGAGGCGCTCGGGCGGCGCGGCTTCGTGCTCGGCATGTGGTCTGAGAACGGCTGGCGCTCGTTTGGCACCAAGGGCCGCCCCATCCACAAGCCGGACGACCTGAAGGGCCTGAAGATGCGCTCCCAAGAGTCGGACGTGCACATGGCGATGTACGCGGCGTTCGGCGCCACGGCCGTGCAGAAGCCGATGAACGAGGTGCAGACCGCGCTGCAGTCCGGCGCCATCGACGGCATCGACACCACCGCGCTCTACACGCTGGCCGCGGGCCTGGCGGATCCGCTCGACGACTTCACGCTCACCCGCCACATCTACCAGCCCGCGGCGATCGTGTTCAGCAAGGCCTGGTTCGACAAGCTCAGCCCCGAGCTTCAAGAGGTCGTCCGCGCGCCGCGCGCCCACACGTTCGAGGGCCGCCGCGCCATCCGGGCCGAGGAGGCCGGCGTGCTCGCGATGTTCCCCAGCATGGGCCTCAACGTCCTCGAGCTCACGCCCGACGAGCAGGCGGCGTTTCGCGCCAAGGGTCGCGCCATGCACGGCCCGTTCGTCTCCGGGATCGAGGGTGGACCTGAGACCTACGCCAAGATCAACACCGCCCTCAAGTCGCTGCGCGGTCAATGAGCGCGCGTGATATTCGGGCGCCCATGACTCCGTCTCCGCGCATGTTCGCTGCCCTGCTGGCGCTGACCCTGGTCAGCTGCGCCAAGTCCCCGCGCGCCCTCTACGAGGCCACGTTGGACGACCAGACCGAACTGGTCGTGGTGAACAAGCACCTGGGCACCGCGCTGCGCATGCGCGCCACCTACTTGTCCGACACCTTTCGCGCGCAGATGGCCGCCGAGCGCAAGCGCCTGATCGACGCGACGGACGAGGACGACGCGTCGTTCGTGCGCCGCATGCAGGACGACGCCTCCGCCTACCATGAGGTCGTGCTGACGGTGGAGACCGATCTGGTCGACCAAGAGGTGACGCTCGGCACCACCGACGACGGCTGGAAGCTCCGCCTGGTCGCGGACGGCGTCGAGCAGCCCTTGGTGACGGTCTACAAGGTGGCCGAGCCCAACCCGTTGCACCACGGCCTGTACGCCTACCTGAACCTCTGGAACGAGCTGTGGATCGCTCGCTTCCAGAAGGTGACAACTTCCCCGACCGAGCTGGTCCTCAAGGTGGGAAGCGGCTTTGGCCACGGTGAGGTCCACTGGACTGGCGCCCAACTTGGCGCGCCTGCGCCCTGAAACCCCCAGGTTCGCCTGGTGTCTGCTACGCTACCCCTGAGGCGTTGATGCACCCGTCCCTTCATGCGGCACGCAGGCTCTCGCTCGGCCACGCGGTCGCAGGCCCCGTCCTGCTCCTTGGCAACGACGCGCGCGCGCGCAACCTGCCGGGCGCCGATCTGCCCTTCCGCCAGGACAGCACCTTCCTGTACTTCACCGGCCTGTCCGCGCCCGGCGCCGCCGCCTGGATCGAGGGCGGCCGCTCGACGCTCTACCTGACGCCGCCCGCAGTCGACGACGGCCTGTGGCACGGCCACGTCGAGTCGATCGAGGACACGGCCGCGCGCCTGGGCTTTGACGAGGCCCGCCCCTACGACGAGCTTGGCCCCCGCGCGACCGCGCAGCGCCCCGCCACCGTTGCCGTCCCCGACTCGGCCGTCACCGCGCGCGCCGCCGCCTGGACCGGCGCCCCGCTCGTCTACGGCGAGTCCCCTGGCGACGAGGCGCTGATCGCCGAGATCATCCGCCAGCGCCGCACCAAGAGCGACGACGAGCTCGCCGTGATGCGCGCCACCGCCAAGATCAGCGCCGAGGCGCACCGCTTCGCGATGGCCGCCACGCGCCCTGGCGTGCACGAGCGCGCGCTCACGGCCGTGTTCGAGGCCTACCTGGCGTCCCGCGGCCTGGGCCTCGCCTACGACACCATCCTGACCCAGCGCGGCGAGGTCCTGCACAACCACGCGCACGACGCGGTGTGCCAGGCGGGCAAGCTGTTGCTGCTCGACGGCGGCGGCGAGTCGGTCGACGGCTACGCCAGCGACATCACCCGCACCTGGCCCGTCTCCGGCACCTTCAGCGGACGTCAGCGCGCCGCCTACGAGGCCGTCCTGGCCGCGCAGGCCGCGGCGATCGACCTGGCGCGCGCCGGCGTGCGCTACCGCCACGTCCACGACGCCGCGAGCCGCGTGATCGCGCAGTTCCTGATCGACGAGCGCATCCTCCGCGGCGTCGACGCGGACACCGCCGTCGCGCGCGGCGCCCACGCGCTCTTCTTCCCGCACGGCGTCGGCCACCTGATCGGCCTGGACGTGCACGACCTGCGCAACTTCGGCGACCGCCCCGCCTACGCGCCCGGCGCCAGCCGCGATCCGGCGTTCGGCACGCGCTACCTGCGCCTGGACCTGCCGCTGGAGGCCGGCTGGGTCGTCACGATCGAGCCCGGCTTCTACGTCGTCCCCGCCATCCTGGGCGACGCCAGCCTGCGCGCCGGCTTCGCCGACATCCTCGACTTGGACGTCGCGGAGGGCTGGGCGGGTTTTGGTGGCATCCGCATCGAGGACGACGTGGTGATCCGCGACGCCGCCCCCCCTGAAGTCCTGAGCGCGCACGCGCCCAAGTCGGTCGACGAACTGTCGGCGCTCGTCGGATCCGGCGCGCCGCTGGAGGTCTTGCTCACATGACCTGGATCCCGCTGGCGGTGGTCGCTGTTGTGTTCGTGCTCGCCACGGTCGCCGTCACGGTGAGCCGGAGCCGAAACCAGCGATGCCCCACCTGCGGGGTCGGCTACGAGGTGGTGTCGGCCGCGGGCCAGGGCGTGAACGGGTCGTACGACGTGCTCGCGTGCCCGCACTGCTCGAACACCGCCACGGTGGTGCGCGGGGCGCGCAGCTTCCTGCCGTACTGCCCCAGCTGCGGGAACCGGACGTTGGAGACGCCGACGGTGCGGCTGCCTGGGGAGACGGTGCGGGTTGAGGTGCGGGAGCACTGCCCGCTCTGTCACTTCGAGCGCACGTTCACGGTGGGTGACCTGCAGGAGCCGGTGAAGCTGGGGAAGGTGCTGGCGTTTCCGCGGAAGCGGGTCGTGAAGGCGGATGACGCGAACCGGGAGTCCGGGAGCTGAGCGGCGCGCCTGCCCTCGTGGGCGAGGTCATTTTTCCCTGCGTGTACCGAACCTGGATGCATGGACATAGTGGATCGCGACTGCGAGGATCCCCACCATGTCCCAGCTCTCCTTTCGTGCGCACCACTCCGCCCTCACGCGCCTCTGGCACTGGGCCGACCTCGTCGTCGTCACGGGCCTGCTGATCACCGTCCTCCTGCGCAAGACAGTGTTGAGCGCCCGAGGCAACGCCACCCTGATCCAGTCCCAGCTGCAAGACCTCGGCGCCACCGTGACCGTCGACCAGTCCAAGAAGGTGGCGGCGCTCCTGCGCGACAACCTGTGGGACTGGCACGTCTACCTGGGCATCGCGCTGGCGGTCCTGCTGGGCCTGCGCATCCTCGCCGAGCTCACCAGCCCCGCCGAGGAGCGGCTGCTCCACAAGCTCAAGGCAGGCGTCGCAGCGTGGCGTGCAGGTGGCGACAAAGAGGCCAAGCACTTCACGGTCGTGAAGGCCAGCTACATCGTGTTCTACGCGTGCCTCGCGTTCATGGCCGCCTCCGGCCTGACGATGGAGTACGGCGAGGGTCTAGGCGCGTCCGAGGGGCTGCTCGACGCGGTGGCCGAGGTCCACGAGACGATGCTCTACTTCTTCCTCGCGTTCATCACGCTGCACGGGATCGGCGTGGTCCGCAGTGAGCTGACCGGCGCGCCGGGTCTGGTGTCGGACATGGTGAACGGCGGACCCAAGTCGTAGGGTCCGTCCGTCCGCGCGCGCACACCATGATCGTCAACACCTTGGATCACGAGGAGAGGGACGACATCCGGGCGACGTTCGAGGAGCTGGACCCCGCGAGCGTGCTCCGCGACCCGCTCGTGGCCGCCTTCCCCAGCCTTCGCCATCGATGCGACGCGGCTGGAGGCGGAGTGACGCATGCATGCCTCGAACGGGTCGATGGCACGCCCCGTGCACTGTGGAGCATTGGCCCTACCCCACCCCGGAGCCCGAATGCCTGTACCGTCCGATCGCCCAGCCGCACCCGCACGCCGCTCTCCGCGCGGCCGAGGTCAGCCCCGCCCCGTCGCAAGTGGCGACGTGTTGGACCGGGTCGACGACCGGCGGGCCCAGCGTGACACCGCGGAGCGTGGCGCAAGCGAGGCGCTCACCGAGCTCGCGTCCGCCACGTCTGACATCCTCGCGACGGCGCCGCTCAGCGGCGCGTCGGACACCGCGCTTCGCATACGTGCCCTGCTGGACGGTGCCTCGCCTGACGAGCGCAAGGCGCTGCGCCGAGTCCTGTTCGACAAGTCCGCATCGAACCCGGACGGCATCGACCCCGACAACGAGCTCGCGCCCGGCTGGCGTGAGGGGGCGTACCCCTACCGCAACCTGCTCTCGCGGCGCGCCTACGAGCGCAACAAGTACCGCCTGCAAGTCGAGCTGCTCAAGCTCCAGGCATGGGTCAAGGACACGGGCGCGCGCTTGGTGATCCTGTTCGAAGGGCGCGACGCCGCCGGCAAGGGCGGCGCCATCAAGCGCTTCACGGAGCACCTCAACCCACGCGGTGCGCGGGTCGTCGCGCTGGAGAAGCCCAGCGAAGTGGAGCGCGGGCAGTGGTTCTTCCAGCGCTACGTGGAGCACCTGCCCACCCGGGGCGAGATCGTGCTGTTCGACCGCTCCTGGTACAACCGCGCGGGTGTCGAGCGCGTGATGGGCTTCTGCACGCCCGCCGAGTACGACGAGTTCCTTCGCCAATGCCCGGAGTTCGAGCGACAGCTCGTCCGCTCCGGCGTGCACGTCGTGAAGTTCTGGTTCTCCGTGAGCCGGGAAGAGCAGCGGCGCCGCTTCAAGGAGCGTGAGAGCCACCCGCTCAAGCAGTGGAAGCTGTCGCCGGTCGACCTCGCGTCGCTGCACAAGTGGGACGACTACACGCGCGCGAAGGAGGCGATGTTCCTCCACACCGACACCTCGGACGCCCCCTGGACGGTGGTGAAGTCCGACTGCAAGAAGCGCGCCCGCCTCAACGCCATGCGGTACCTGCTCCACCGCCTTCCATACACGTCCAAGAACCCCGCGACGCTGGGCGCGGTCGACCCGCTGATCGTCGGACGCCCTGCCCTTGTGTCGAGTCTGTCAGACGACTCAATCCTCGCGCGCGAGCAGTAGCAGGCCGCTGAAATACGCGGCCCAGACCACGACGCCCGTCCATCCGCTCCTGAGCAGCGCGACTCCCGCCTCGCGCCTCAGGTGAACCGCTTGATCACCGTGTCGTGCAGAAACCGCTCATCTGTATGCGGAAAGTCCAACGTGTAGTGCAACCCCCGCGACTCCTGCCGCTTGAGCGCGCACTGCACCACCAGGTCCGCGACCGTCGCCAGGTTGCGCAGCTCGATCAGGTCCTCGGTGACCTTGAAGTCCCAGTAGTACGCGTCGATCTCCTCCTGCACGAGCGCGATCCGCCGCCGCGCGCGCTCCATGCGGCGCGTGGTGCGGACGATGCCGACGTAGTTCCACATGAAGCGCCGGATCTCCTCCCAGGTCTGCTTGACGACGACCAGCTCGTCGGGCTCCTGCGCGCCGCCGGTCTCCCAGCTGGGCAGCTCCGTCTCGAGCTTCACCTTGTCGATGCGCTCGGCGCACCAGGCGGCCGCCTTCTCGGCGAACACCAGCGCCTCCAGCAGCGAGTTCGACGCCAGCCGGTTGGCGCCATGCAAGCCCGTGCACGCCGTCTCGCCGATGGCGATCAGGTTGCCCAAGCTCGACACGCCATTCAGGTCTGTCTGCACGCCGCCGCAGAAGTAGTGGGCCGCGGGCACCACGGGGATGGGGTCGCGCGCCATGTCCAGGCCCACCGACGCCAGCGTGGCGTAGATGTTCGGGAACTTGGTCGACAGCTCCTCGGCCGACATGTGGGTCATGTCCAGATAGACGCAGTCCAGGCCGCGGCGCTTGAGCTCGGAGTCGATCGCGCGCGCGACGATGTCACGCGGCGCCAGCTCAGCGCGCTCGTCGTAGCGGGGCATGAAGCGCTCGCCGCTCGGCAGCACCAGCTTGCCGCCCTCGCCACGCAGCGCCTCGGTCACCAGGAAGCTCTGCAGCTTGGGGTGGTACAGGCAGGTCGGGTGGAACTGCACGAACTCCATGTTCGCCATGGCCGCGCCGGCGCGCCACGCCATCGCCATGCCATCGCCCGTCGCCACCGTGGGGTTGGTCGAGTAGCGGTAGACGCGCCCCGCGCCGCCCGTCGCGAGCACCACAAAGCGCGCGGCGTAGGTCTTCACCTCGTGGGTTGTGCTGTCGAGCGCGTAGCAGCCCACCACCTCGTCATCGAAGGGTGCGGGCACCTGGTTGCGTCGCGCCATCCAGCGGCGCGTCACCAGGTCGATCGCCGCGTGGTGATCGAGGATGCGGATGTTCGGCTCGGCGGCGACGGCGGCGGACAGCGCGCGCACCATCTCCGCGCCCGTGGTGTCGTCCGAGTGCAGGATGCGGCGGTGGCTGTGCCCGCCCTCACGGTGAAGCGAGTACTTGGACGGGTCCCCATCCCAGCGCGTGAAGTTGGCGCCGAGATCGATCAATTCCTGAACCCGCTCTGGGCCCTCGGTCACCGTGGCGACCACCGCGTCCGGCCTGCACAGCCCCGCGCCCGCGACGAACGTGTCCTGGATGTGGTGGTCAAAGTCGTCGCCGTCCGACCAGACCGCGGCGATGCCGCCTTGGGCGTAGCGAGAATTGCTCTCGTCCGGACGGTCCTTAGTGAGGATCGTGACCGTGCCGAACTTCGCCGCGCGCAGCGCGAACGACATTCCCGCGACGCCGCTCCCAAGGACCAGGAAGTCGGATGTCTCGATCATGCGTGCCTCCGGGGAGCCGCACTGGTATCCGATCCGGACCATGCAGGTGGTCACCCCTTGCTACGAGTGATCCCCAACCTCATCACCGCGGGTCGCGGCCTGTGCGGCCCGGTGGTGCTGTGGCTGATGCTCGTCGCCGACCAGCCGTGGGTGGCGTTCTGGGTGTTCGCGGTCGGCATGATGACCGATCTGTTCGACGGATGGCTGGCCCAGCGCTGGGGGAGCGACCGAGAGCTCGGGATGTTCCTCGACCCGCTCTCGGACAAGGTGCTCGGCGCGTCGACCTGGATCGCCCTGTGGGCGCGAGGCTGGGCGCCGCCCTGGCTGGTGATCCCCCTGCTCACCCGTGACGTGGTGGTGGCGATCGGGTGGCGGATCGCCAAGGGCAAGGGCTCGCTGTGGACCGCGTCGCGCGTGGGCCAGGTGGCCACCAGCTACGAGGGGGCCTCGCTCGGGATCCTCTTGTTTCACGGTCCCTGGCTGGACGTGCGCTGGCCGGTGGTCGGCGCGACCGTCGGGCTGTTCGGGCTCACCGGCAGCCTGTTCTCCGCGATCGGCTACGCGATCCACGGACCGCCGCCGCCCCGCGCGCCCGACGCAGGGCGCGTTATGGGTCCGCCCTCGAAGGAAGTCGGATGACGCCGCCCCCGATCCACCCGAACACGATCACCGCGGCCCGACTGCCCCTGGCGCCGCTCGCGGTGCTGTTCCTGCTGCACGGCGGCACCTGGGGCGTGGTGGTCGCGGCGGCGCTGTCGCTGCTGCTTGAGCTCACCGATCTGGCCGACGGCTGGATCGCCCGAAAGTACAACGTGGTGTCGGACTTCGGGAAGCTGTTCGACCCCTTCTCCGACGCCTTCTGCCGCTTCACCCTGTTCATGGGCCTGTACGCCATGGGCTCGGCCGAGCTGTGGATGGTGCTGCTGATCTACTACCGCGACAGCTCCATCAGCTTCCTCCGCTCGATCGCCGCCACGCGCAACATCGTGCTGGCCGCGCGGCAGTCCGGCAAGATCAAGGCGATCGTGCAGGGCGTCGGCACGCAGATCTGCTTCATCGCGATCGTGATCGGAAAGACGGTCCCCACCGCCACCGCGATCATGGTGCAGGTCCCCTGGTGGACCATGCTGGCCATGACCATCGTGACCACGTGGAGCTTCGTCGACTACATGGGCGGCAACCGTCAGCTGCTCGCCGAGGCCTGGCGTGACGATCGGGCGCGGTAGGGCCCTCGCGGCGGCCGCGCTCGCGCTCGTCGCGTGCGCCCGCACCCTGCCCTCGCCGCTGGCGCTTCCGCCGCCTGACGACGCCGCCGCATCCCACCCGATCCTCACCCGCGAGGACGCGCTCACCGCCGTGCTCGACGGCGACCCGCTCGCGCGCCGCACCGGCCGCGTCCGCGCGCTCGCCCTCTCCGACGTCGACGGCGCAGGGCCCATCGCCGCCACGCTGCAGGCGCTCACCACGCTGGAGTCCACCCAGGTGGACGCCACGCAGGCGCTGCACGTGGGCGAGCACGAGCGCCCCGGCAGCGAGTCCGTGGCGCTGTTCCGCGGCTACCGGCTCGCGCTGGCCGAGCGCTCGATCGCCGCCTCCGTCACCACGGGCACGCCGCTCGAATTCGACGTCGCGTCGCTGCTGGCCCCGCTCGCGACCGAAGTCCGCCCGACCGCGATCGGCCGTCACCCGCTCGCGTGGCTCTCCCCCGACACCGCCGCCCTCCCCGACGCGCTCTACGCCTACGGCGAGCGCTGGGTGCTCGAGGCCTGGCTGGATGGACCTGCGATCCCGCTCGCGCCCGTGGCGTCGCTGCTGCACGCGGACGCCTACGACACGCTGGCGTTGGGTCCGATCGGTCGCCTCATCCAGGCGCGCGCAGACGGCCTCCGCGCCGATCCAACCGCCGCCCTCGCCGACCTCGATCGCGCCACGCTCCTCGCCCTCACCCGCGCCGCCGCCGATCGCGACGCCGAGCAGACCGCGTGGCGTGACCTGCGCAAGGCCGCGGCCGACGAGCTGGGCGTGGACGACCCGGTCTCCGCCCTGCTCCAGCGCGCCGCGGCAGGCCTCACCGCCGACGCCGGCAACGCCCGCTCCGCCGGGGCCGCGCTGCTCGCCATTGCGGCTGATCGACTGGACGGGAGCTGCCTCGACGCGCCCTGCGTCGGGCTTGACCGCACCAGCCTGATCACCCGGGCCGGCGCGTGGGACACGCAGCTGCAGCGTCGCGCGCGCGTGTGGCGCGTCATCGCGCTCAAGGACGCGATCGACGGCATGGAGGCCGGTCACGAGACCGTGCGCTTCAACCCGTCGCTCGTCGATCTGGTCGACGCGCTGCTCGGCACGGGCGCGTTCGAGCCGCCCGCCAGCCTGCTCGCCCGCCGCACCGCCGA
>CANJMY010000054.1 GCA_947475315.1 Pseudomonadota bacterium
CCCTTCGCTGCGCTGTCAGGCGCAGGCTGGCCGCGCAGGGATCTGTCGCAGCGGACCGTTTCCAGGTCCGCGGAGGCAGATCCCTGCGATCAGGCCTGCCGGAGCCGGACGTCGCCGCAATCTCCCGAGGGGCGCGCCAAAGGGCCCGCGTTCCCGGGTGACCGGCCCGAGCGGCGAGCGCCGCGCCGCAGGCCGGGTCTGCGAGGGAATGCCCCGCCCCGCAGGGGCGCGAAGTGGGACGCCCCCACCAACCAGTCCCACCCGCAGGGGCGCGAAGTGGGACGCCCCCACGACGGACAGAACGCGTCGCCGACTCTGTGACTCGGCCTTGACGCAACCCGTGGAACCCAAACCCCTTCCCCCCACTCCATCCCTCCATGCGGAAAAAACCGCCAATGCGGCCAAAAACCGCCAGGAGGCCAGAATGACGACCGAGCCACTCTCCCCCACAGCCCTCGATGCGGGACTGGACACCGTCGCGGTCGACCGCAACCTCAAGGGCCCGCGTTGCCTGGAGGTCCGGCAGATTTGGGGCGGGAACCTGCTCGACGTGCGGACCTTCGCGGCCGAGGAGGAGGTCACGGTGGGGACCGAGTCCGGCGTGCGGTGGTCGGTGCTCGGTCGCCCGATGGGCTGGGTCGACGCGCGGTGGACGATGGCGCTGCGGGCGAGCCCGCCGGTCCTGTCGACCGTGGGGGTGACATGGCGGTCGGACTTCGTGACGGAGGACGAGGCGATCGAGCGCGGGACCTCGTTCACCTGCGTGGGGGTTGAAGGCGGTCGACATGTGCTGCGGCTCGACCCGTCCTGGCCGGCGAAGGTCGACCTCCGCGGTCAGCGGGTGGACTTGGAGACGCTGATCGCGAGCGGACGGGCGCATCGCCAGGACGGGCGCGTCCACGTCCCGCTCGACGACGAGCTGGCCGTGGCGTTTCAGGTGGGCGCGCTCACGCTGGTCGTGCTGCGCTCGCCGGTGTCGGCGCGCCTGCGGTCGCACTCGCCAGGGGACCCCGCGGTGCTTGTGACCGGCCTCGCGATCGCCGCGGTGTCTGCGCTGACCGCGCTGGCCGTGGCGCGGGCGCCGGCCGACCTTCGCGACGGGCTCGTCGGCCCAGACGACGCGCAGCACACCATGGTGTTCACGCCGCCCGCGCCTGCCCCCGTCGTCACGAAGGCGACGACGCCGAAGGGCGCGGGAAAGGCTGCCCCAAAGCATGAGGCCGGGCGCGCGGGCAAGCCGAACGGGGACGCGGAGCAGGCAGGAGGCGGCGGCAAGTCGGTCGCCACGTCTGGCCTGCTCGCGGCCTGGGACTCCACCGCCACAGCGATCGGCGTGGGGTTGTCGAGCGACCTGATGTCGGGCGTAGGCGGGCTCATCGCTGGGCAGGGCACCCAGTACGGCCGCAACGGCTTGGCGACCCGCGGGGACGGGATTGGCGGCGGCGGCACCGCCGACGAGATCGGTGGACTCGATCCATCCGGCCTCCGGAAGGGCGACGGCATCGGCGACCCGAGCGGGTTCGCCCCGAAGGGAGCAGGCGCCGTCAGCCCGTCCGCGCAGGACGCCACCGTGTTCGGCGACCCACTGAGCCGAAGCCTGATCGACGAGGTGATCAAGCGCAAGCTGCCCCAGATCCGGTACTGCTACCAGGTGGCGCTCCAGCACGAGCCCGACCTCGCCGGGTCGCTCGTGGTCGCCTTCACCATCGCGGGGGACGGGTCGGTCTCGCGCGCCGCGATCAAGCGGGATGGGCTCGGCTCTGACGCGGTCGCGCAGTGCGTGGTCCACAAGTTCCAGCACATGCAGTTCCCGCGCCCCAACGGCGGCGGCCTCGTGATGGTCTCCTACCCGTTCGCGTTCGCCGCAAACTGAAGGCCTTAGGTGGCAGAGGGCGGCGTCGAACGCCGGATCACCGCCCTCTCCGTGCAGCCTGACGCGCCCTGGACACGTTTTCGACTTCCACGCTTCGGCCAGCATGCTAGAAGCGAACGACCCCAAGTGCCCCCCGGACAGAGGATTCGCATGCAGCGGTTTTCCGCCCTCCTCGCGCTCTCGCTGACGATGCTCCCGCACGTCGCCCGCGCTCAGTCGTCCGGTGACCTCGACATGGACGAGGAAGACGGCGGCTCGCGCGCCGAGACTCGCCGTAAGGACCCGGCCAACGTCGTCGTTCGCGAGATCGAGCGAGGCCCGTACCTCAAGGCCAACGCCGGCACCACCGCCTACATCGGCGCGCGTGCGGGCCTGCTGCGCCCCGGCACCACGCTCGACCTGACGTTTGGGTACGACGTCGTGGACAAGACCAAGGCCTCGGCCTCGGTTGAGCTGAACTTCTACCAGGGCATGCACAACGCCAAGTTCTCGGACTACAGCGAGATCGCCGGCGCGCAGCCCAACCAGCTGATTGAAGGCGACGTGCACGTCTTCGGCCTGTTCGTCGGCGCTGAGGGCTCGTACTACCCCGTGCGTCGCTTCGGCATCGGCGGTCACGCCGGCGGCGGCGTGGCGTTCGTCCCCCTGCTGATGAACCGCCAGTACTACGACACCGACGTCATCCCGACCTGGGGCGGCGCCGCGTTCACCCCGGCCGTGCATCAGGGCCCCAAGCCCGCGATCTACGTCGGCCCGACGATCGAGTACTACACCAAGCTCTCCCATTTCTCGATCGGTGTGGATGCGGACTTCATCTACGTCATCGGATTGGATTACGGCATCTCGGCCACCGGCTACTTCAAGTACAGCTTCTGATCGGCGCCAGGCAGCCCTCCCCGGGCTACCCGCATGAGCGCCACGGCGCTCCACCCCAGAGCGCCTGACGCCTTCCCCGGCCCAGGCGCTTTGTGTTTTCCGCCCCCCGCCTTGTTCTCCCCGAACGAGCGCCCCCGCCCGCACTCCCCTTCGCCCCCGCGCGCCCATGAACGCCAACCGCCTCGTCCACC
This sequence comes from Pseudomonadota bacterium, assembly GCA_947475315.1. Taxonomy (GTDB): domain Bacteria; phylum Myxococcota_A; class UBA796; order UBA796; genus CAIOSP01. Next base: position 2,941 of record CANJMY010000054.1, read on the forward strand.
TCACCGCTTCGGCGCTCGCGCTTGCGTTCACGAGCTGCTTGCCCACGCACGCCACGATCGCCCTCGTGCCCAAGCTGGACGCGCCTCTGCCGCCGTCCTGGTTGGACAAGGACGCGATGTGGTTGCTGCCGCAGCTGGAAGGCGCGCCAGAGGCCAGCCGCGGCCCGAACGTGCGCGCGCTCGGCGCCATCGTGGCCGATCTGGACCGCGGAGAGGTGCTCTGGGCCCGCAAGCCAGACGCGCCCGTGCCGGTCGCCAGCCTGACCAAGTTGCTCTCGGCGCTGACCCTGGTGTCGGTCGACCCGTCGCCGGACCTGCAGCGCACCTGGTGCGTCACGCCCGAGCTGTGGCCGCCCAAGCCCGGCGCCCGCTCGTCGTTTGAGACCGGCGTCTGCCACGAGGGCTGGGACTTCCTGGGCGCGGCGCTCGTCCACTCGGACAACCGCGGCGCCATGGCCATGCCTTGGCTCGCGGGCCTGCCTTACGGCATGTTCATCGACGCGATGAACGACACCGCGGCCGACCTTGGCGTGCACGGCCACTGGGAAGACCCCACCGGCCTCGGCAACGAAAATCGTGCTTCTCCGCGCGACATGCTCAAGATTGTCGTCGCGCTGGCGGAGCACCCGTGGCTGCCGTCGATCGCGTCTTCGCCGGCCTGGGAGATCACCCGCGACCGCGGCACGCAGTTCCTGGGCACGACCAACCGCCTGCTCGGCCGCTACGAGACCATCGCGGCCAAGACCGGCTACACCGACGACGCGCACTACTGCTACGCCGCCGTCGTCCGCACCGAGGCTGGCGCGCACCTCGCCGTCGTCGTGCTCGCCTCGCCCACGACCGGCGCGCGCTTCGATGACGCCGAGCGCATGATCGCCTGGGCCGACTCGCTGGAGCGCTGACCGCCGCGTCGGCGCCCAAGGGCCGAACCGAGGTCACGTGTTCACGGGGTGGGCACGAGGCCCGCCGGACCCGTGCGTCGTCACGCGCTCGACGCACGGTGGAGTCTGGCCGGTTGGCCGCGCGTGGTTAGCCTGAATGCCATGACCCAGACCTTCCCGTCCAAGATCGACACCTGGCTGATCGTCGTGCTGGCCCTCTCGCTGGTGCCGGCTGGCATGGGCGTGGTCGCGGCGATCACGACCGCCACGCCGATGGAGCGCGGCCTGACCGCCCTGGGCGCGCTTGTCGGCCTGGGCCTGCCCGTGTGGGTGCTGGCCGCCACGCACTACACCGTGTCACCCGACACCCTGCTGGTCCGCAGCGGTCCGTTCCGCTGGCGAATCCCGACCAACAGCATCGTCGCCGTCCGAGCCACAAACAACCCACTGTCCAGCCCCGCGCTCAGCCTCGACCGCGTCGACGTGGTGACCCGGAAGGGCCGCCACATCCGCGTGTCGCCCGACGACAAGCAGGGCTTCTGCGCGGCGCTGACCGCCGCCAACCCTCAGATCCAGGTCGACGTCCCCTCGGCGTGACCGCGGCTAGCGCTCGCTGAACGCGGGGCGGCCGCCCTTGCGCGGGTCGCTCCCGGCATCCACGTCGCCGTCCTCGTCGACCGAGACCACCTGCACGGCCGAGAACAGCGTCCGCTCCACCACCTTGTGACCGAGCGCCGTCAGCGCGTCGCGCACGTCCGCCGGGAAGCCGGGCTCGACGACCAGATCGTCGGGCTGCCACTGGTGGTGGATCCGCGGCGCCTGGAGCGCGCGCTCGGGCGACTGCCCGAAGACCAGGACGTTGAGCAGGACCTGCAGCGTGGACGAGATGATCTGACCGCCGCCCGACGCGCCGATCACCATCACGACGCGGCCGTTCTCGTCGAGCACGACCGTGGGTGACATCGAAGACAGCGGCCGCTTGCCCGCAGCGATCGCGTTCTCCTCGCCGGTGATCAGGCCGAACGCGTTGGGCACGCCCGGCGCGATGCCGAAGTCGTCCATCTCGTCGTTGAGGACCACGCCGGTGCCCGGGGCGATCAGCTCCGCGCCGAAAGCCGTGTTGATGGTCGTGGTGAGCGCGACCGCCCGACCCGCCGAGTCGAGCACGGAGATGTGCTGCGTGCCGTGGTCATCGAGCGGCGTCACGACCGAGCCGTAAGCGGACGGATCCAGGGTGCGCGCGGGGTCGATCGCCGCACGGATCGCGTCGACGCGACCGTCGGAGAGCAGCTCGTCCTGAGGGACGTCGACAAAGGCCGGATCGCCGAGCCGATGCGCCCGGTCCGCGTAAGCGTGCTTCATCACCTCGGCGAGCAGGTGCAGGTACGCCGGCGACTGCCACTGCATCGACCGCAGGTCGACGTCGTCGAGCACGCGCAGCATCTGCGCCAGCGCGATCCCGCCGGACGACGGCGCGGGCATCGTGATCACCGTGTAGCCCTTGAAAGTGACCTGCACCGCGTCGCGGTGGAGCACCTGGTAGGCCGCCAGATCCTCGGCGGTCAGGATGCCGCCGTCCGCCGCGACGCGCGCGACCATCGCCTGCGCCGACCGGCCCGTCGCGAGGTCCTCGCCGCGGGTGGCCGCCCAGCGCTTCAGCGTGGCCGCCAACGCCGGACGACGTACCAGGTCGCCCACCTTGGCGGTGTGCCCGTCCACCTGGAACTCGGCGAGCACCTCGGGCGAGGTCTCGCGGGCGAGCGAATCAGCGAGGTGGCCACCGACCAGGAAGCCCTTCGACGCCAGCACGATCGCGGGCGTAGCCACGGTCCGAAAAGACAGCGACCCGTGCGTATTCAGCAGGGCGGCCAGGCCGCGGGACTCCGAAGGGACGGCGACCGAGCGCGCGCCCTTGTCCGACAGGTGTGGGATCGGCGCGCCGTCCGCGCCTAGGTACATGTCGCGGGTGGCGGCGCCGGGCGCGACTTCACGAAAATCAATCACGTCGGCCCCAGGCTGCTTCGGGTCCACCCAGATGGCGAAACCGCCACCGCCCAGACCGCTGCCCGCGGGCTGAACGACGCCCGCGCAAAGCGCCGTCGCCACCGCCGCATCCGCCGCGTTCCCTCCCCGGTCCAAGATCTCGGCGCCGCAGTGCGACGCCAGCAGGTGATCGGCCGCCGCGACCCCGCCCGACAGATCGCCCGCGCGCGCGGACCCGCCGACAAGCGTCAAGAACGCGATCAGCGTGTTTACGTAGGCCGGAACGGCGCCGATTGTGGTAGCTTTCATCAGATCCCCGGTGGTACAGGGCCGCATCCGCACCACTGGCGAGGAGGACCGTTGACGCAGGGCTATGGATACCGGTCGGAACGCCGTCTGCGCAAGGAGAACCAGGACACGTTTGGCGTGTTCGAGTTCAACGGCATCACCGTACTGGTGGTCTGCGACGGCATGGGCGGCCACGTGGGTGGTCGTCAGGCTTCGTCGATTGCCGTGCGCACCATCCACGATGAGTTCGCCGGCACCGAGAGCAGCGACTACCGCGCCACGCTGCGCCGGGCGGTCGAGGCCGCCAACCGGGCCATCTACGAGACCGCCCGCAAGAACTACCGCCTCATGGGCATGGGCACGACCTGCGTCGCCGCCGTGGTGCATGGGACCACCGCCCACGTCGCGCACGTCGGCGACAGCCGCGCCTACCTGGTCCGCGAGAACCAGATCCGCGCCCTGACCCGCGACCACACCATGGTCAACCTGTTCGTCGACGCCGAGCTGCTGTCGCCGGAAGACGCCGCCACCCACCCGGAGGCGCACGTGCTGTCGCGCTCGCTGGGCGTGGAGCGCCAGGTCGAGGTCGAGCTCGCGGAGCCGCTGCACCTCCAGCAGAACGACCGCATCCTGATCTGCTCGGACGGCGTGCACGGCGTCGTCGGCACCTCCGGCCTGGGCAACATCGACTGGCGCAACCCCCAAGACGGCGTCGACGCCGCGCTGGCCTCGGTCGAGCGCGCCGACGGCGACGACAACGCCACGCTGTTGGTCTACGGCCAGGCCATCCTCGGTCAGTCCGCACCCACCACGCTCCCGCCGGACCTCGCGTCCCTTGAGGAGGAGGCCCGTCAGGCCGAGGTGCAGGTCGCGCTCCAGCCGGTTCGCCGCCCCACGCCCATGGCCACCCAGCCGGTCGAAGAGGACGTGGTCCCTGTCGAGCACCTCGACCCGGACATCGCCACGGCGTCCGACAAGGCCGTCGCCCGCAAGCCCGCGCCCAAGCGCCCGGGCCCCGGCGTGTCGCGCAAGGTGATCGTGGCCGGCCTGCTGGCCGCCGCCGCCACCGTCGCGATCGTGCTCATGATCCCGCACGGCAAGAAGGCCGCGCCCGTCGAGCTCCCCCCCGAGCAGACCGCCGCAGTCGAGGCCACCCAGCCAGCCACGACGGACCTCGCCGCCCCCGCGGGCGCCGCCGACGGCGAAGAGATCCAGTTGGCCAGCGCCGGCGGTCGCGGCATGTTCCGTCAGATGTGCCTGGACTGCACCGGCAGCTTCGCGCTCCCGTCTGCTGCCGCGTACCTCTCCGGCGCCGAGGACCCCGAGGTCGCGGTCGCGTTCTTCGCGCCTGAGGTGCCCCCCGGCCCCAAGCGCACGCCGCAGACCAACGCCGTCTACGACCGCCCGCCGCCCAACGGCCCTGAGGGCACCAAGGCGGTCCGCGCGGCGCGCAATCACCGCTGCCGTGAGGCGCTCGACACGGTCCGCGGCGCCATCCAGCGCTCGATCGACTACGCGTCGCTTTACAGCGTCGCCTGGTTCTGCTTCAACGACACCGACCAGGCCACGCTGGCCCACGCGCGAGCCGCCACGTACGAGGCGTTCCTCCCGCTGCTGCCGCACTTCGAGGGCGAGGGCCGCCTCCCCGCGCCTGCGACCAGCACGTCGGGCAGTGACGGCGCGACCGGCCGCCAGACCAAGCCCGGCAGCCGCCCCGACCCCAAGTCGTCCGACAGCAAGGTCGTCGACGCCAAGGCGGGTGACAGCAAGCCCGGTGAGGGCAAGCCTGCCGACGCCAAGCCCGGCGCCACGGCCTCCGACAAGGCCCAGGACCGCGCCGCCGCTGAAGCCCTCGCCGCGTCCAACGCCGCCGCCTCCGCCTCCGCCGCGCTGCGCGCCGCCATCTGGGACAAGCCCATGGCGGACCTCTGGAAGCTCCCCGCCACCGGCGGCATTGAGTACCGCCTCGCGCTGTTCGAGACGGACACCGACGTGCAGGGCTTCCGCGACATCATGATCGACCTGTCGGGCGAGCCCACCATCGCGGATCACCTCGCCGCCGACGTGCTGCTTGAGGCCACCGCCGCCGCCGCCGTCGCCCGCTTGGACGAGCCGTCGGTCGAGGCCGTCCAAGGCTGGGCCCGGCGCGTCTACGTCGCCTCCCGCTCCATGACCGGCGAGGTCGGCGAGCTCATCCGCGCCCACCGCCCCGAGGTCGCGGGCCAGATTGAGGCGCTCCTGTTCGAAGCCACTGGCGGTGACGACGGTCTGGCCTCGCTCGAAGACGGCCGCCCCAACGACGCCGTGCCCCCGGTGGTCGCGCGCGCCCAAGCCGCCGGCCTCGCGGGCGAGATGTTCGACCGCTTCGACTTCACCGGCGAAGGAACCCACGTCGGCGGGGGCATGGTTCCCTCGGACGGCGCCGGGGCCAATCAAGTCGCCTCAGCTGATCCGGCCACGAACCGCGCTGGCTACCGCGGCCCGGTCCGTCGCACCTACAGCCGCAGCTACGCCCGCCCCAGCCGCACGTCGGCGCCCACCGCCGCCGCCCCGACGGACGCCCCCACGAGCGCCCAGAACTTCGACTGGGAAGAGTTCGGCTACCTCAAGGTCTGGTACCCGCGGCGCCGCATGCCGCGCATCCTGCACCCCTACCAGGCGCAGCAGGGCGCCGGTCTGCAGGAAGAGACCGCGCCCTAGCGTCGAGTGTCCGGGCCCCCTCGTGTGGGGCCCGACCTCCGCGCGCGCCGGCAGCCCGATCGTCGAGCCTAGGCGATCTCGATCGTCTCGCCCTCGCGCGCCAAGGTGACGCGCAGGCCCGGCGTGTCCGCGAAGCGCGCAGCGCGGGCGTCCAGCTGGTCGTCCGACGCGTCCGGCAGGTGATGGAAGAGCACCAGATGCTGCACGCCCGCCGCGCGACACAGGGTGATCGCGTACTCGGGGTAGCTGTGGCCCCAGGTCATGCGCTCGATGTACTCGTCGTACTCAAACATGGTGTCGAACACGACCACGTCACAGGCGCGCAGGAAGTCGATCATGCGCAGCTCGAACGAGGTGGGCGGCTCGCCGTGCTCGATCCCCTCGCCCGGCTTGGCGAACGGCGCCGTGTCGGACAAGTAGGCGATCGAGCGACCGTCCGCCGTCACGCGGTACCCGAGCGAGCCGCCTGGGTGGTTCAGCCGCACCGCCTTGACGTCCCAGCCGTCGAGCGACTGCTCGCGCCCGGCGCGCATCGCGCGAAAGTTCACCGCCGCCGGGACGTCGCGCAGCCGCGTGGGGTGGAAGGTGCCGTTGACGTAGCGGGCCAGCCGCTCGCGGGCCTCGTCGTCCGACCACGACGGCACCCCGACCTCAACCTGCGAGCCCGGTGTGTAGAGCGGCAGGAAGAACGGGAATCCAAAAACATGGTCTGCATGCAGATGCGAGAACAGCAAGTGTACATGCCGAATGTGCTCGCGCGCGAGCTTCTGACCCAGCGCACGTCCGCCGGTGCCACAGTCGATCACCAGCGGCGGGAGCGCCTCGTGCCGGATCTCTACGCACGACGAGTTGCCGCCGTACCGCACGGTGTGTGCGCCCGGCACAGGGATGGAGCCGCGGACCCCCCAAAAGGTCAGACGCAAGGGGCCAGCCATTCTGTGTCGAAGCCGATCACCGAATTCCCGTGCAGTTTGGATGCGTAAGCCGGGTCAGCGAGCTCTGCCAATCTCCACGCAAACGACATGCGTGGTTTGCCGCCGAGGCGATACGTTCTCACAGCCAGGAGGCTCCGATGTCCCTCTCCGCCCTCGTGATCGCGCTGCTCACGTCCGCCCAGGCCGACGACAAGGTCGACGTACTCCAGGAGTGGATCGAGCCCACGTGCGACCAGGCCGCGCTCGCCGCGGCGGTGACCGCCCACACCACGTCGATGTGCGGCGCCCAGCGCGCCACCGACGTCACCTGGCAGTACCAGCCCGAGATGAGCCCGCTCGGCTGCCACGTGTGGGTCCACGCGTGGTGTCCCGAGCCCAAGCCCCAGCCCTACCAGGCCCCCGGCGCGGTGAACGCCCCCACCCTCTTCGCGGACAACGACTTCAAGGGCACGGCGCTGGTGCTCGACGGCGGCCCGCATGAGCTGGTGACCATCCCCGTCCGTGATGGTGGCAACTGGCGCCAGAAGGTGGGTTCGGTCCGCGTCCCCGCCGGGTGGACGCTGCGGCTGTGCAGCGAGTCAGGCGCCGCGGGCCGCTGCTCGGACTTTGTCGGGGACAACCCCCGCCTGCAGGACAGCTACGTGAACAACGACGCCGCCGCCTACGCGCTCGTGGGCCGCGGCCCGCTGCCGCCGGCCTATGCCTGCCCACGCGTGTTCGAGAACGATGGCTTCGGCGGCAAGTACCTGGACATCTGCAACGACATCGCCGATCTGACGGGCGGCCAGTGGAACGACACCGTCTCCTCGATCCTGGTGCCCGCGGGTTGGACCGTAGACCTGTGCGCGAACGCCCAGGGGGCCGCCCCCTGTGCCACGCTCACCGGCGACGCGCGCGCGCTCGGCAGCACCATCGTGGGGGCAGACAAGGCCACGTCGATCGTGATCAAGGGCCGCCCCAAGTAGCCGCACGGGCATCTCAAGCGCGCGAGGACGCGCCGGCGCAAAGCCTATGCATTAGATTTGCGCCAGCGCCGCCGCTCCCACGGCCTCCAAAGCCCAGGCTTTGCACCGGCATTCGGTGTTTCACGACCGTCACAGACACTCCGCGACATGTGAAGGCGGATTTATGCAACGCCTTTGCATGAGGTCTGGATAGGGCATGGGTGCCAAACAGGCCGGCGCCATTTCGGCGTCCGCGACCACCGCTCGTCTTGGAGGACCGCATGTTTCACCGCACCGCTCTGATCTCCCTCTCCCTCGCCCTCACCGCCTGCACCTCGGGCAAGGACACGGACGACACCGACGTCGACACCGACATGGCCGGAGACACCGACATGGCCGGCGACACGGACGTCGCGACCGACAACACCATCGTCGGCATCGCCGTCGCCACGCCGCGCTTCTCCATCCTGGTCGACGCCGTCACCAAGGCCGGCCTCGCGGGCGCCCTCGACGGCGTGACCGTGTTCGCCCCCAACAACGACGCCTTCGAGGCGATCTTCATGGCGCTCGGCATCGACGGCGTGGCCGACCTGACCCCTGAGCAGCTCACCGTCATCCTGAAGTACCACGTGCTCGCGGGCTCGGTGGACTCCACCGCCGCCATCGCCGCGGCGAACGGCGCGGGCACCGTGGGCGCGCTCGGCGGCTCGCTCGACCTGTCCCTCGACGGCTCGGACCTCAAGGTCGACGGCGCGACCGTCATCACGCCTGACATCATGGCCAGCAACGGCATCATCCACGAGATCGACGCCGTCCTCGTCCCGAACATCGTCGACGTCGTCACGACCGACGCGGACCTGACCGTCCTCACCTCCGCGCTGCTCGCGGCGGACGGCGACGCCTCGGCCCCCGACCTGGTCGGAACGCTCAGCGGCGCGGGCCCCTTCACCGTGCTCGCGCCGGTGAACTCGGGCTTCACGGCCCTGCTCACCGCCAACAGCCTGACCGACCTCGGCGGCTTGGTCGGCGCCCTCGGCATGGGCACCGTCATCGACGTGCTCAAGTACCACGTGGCCGCGGGCGCGCTGTTCTCCCCGGACGTCGTCTCCGCGAGCAGCTTCAGCACCCTCGGCGGCTCCGTCACCGTCACCGTCGACGGCTCGATGGTCACGCTGAACAAGGACGTCAGCGGCTTCGCCGGCAGCAACGACTCGGTCGTCCAGGTCGTCGACCTGGTGACCTCGAACGGCGTGATCCACAAGATCAGCGCCGTCATCACGCCCGCCCAGAACGCCCGCTAGTCTCAATCCGGTCGAGGCTGGCGTCCGCGTCAGCCTCGACGGTACCCCCGCAGCGTCGACAGGACCGCCAGCAGCGTCAGCCCGACCACGCCCACGCACGCGGCGTAGATCCCGAGCGCGCTCACCGGCCCCTTCCACGCGAGCAGCAGCCCGCACAGCAGACCCGAGAACGCGGGGAAGAACTGCGTCGTGATCGCGTAGCTGGCCATCACGCGGCCCCGGTAGGCCGGGTCGCTGACCTCTTGCAGCGACGCCGCCAGGAACGCGACCGCCGAGCCCGCGCACAGGCAGGCCGCCACGAACAGCGCCGCCGCCAGCGGCACGGTGCTGACGAACGACAGCGAGAAGCAGGCCGACGCGCTGCCGACGATGCCCAGCATCAGCGCCCGCCCCGGGTGCTTCAAGCGTCCAAGGCTCAAGGCGATCATCCCGCCCGCGATCAGCGACGGCGCCGCCATGCCCAGGAAGAGCCCTCGCGCGCCTGGGCCAAAGGCCAGCGCCGCCTCCAGGAAGCGCGGCAGGATCACCTGGATCGGCCCCATCAGCAGATGCGCGGCCGCGCTGGCCACCAGCAGCTGCGCGATGATCGGCGTGCGGCGTGCGTAGGCCCAGCCCTCGCGCACGGTCTGCGCGTTGAGCCCGTCCTGCGGCTTGGCGGTGAACGGCAGGCCCACAAAGCACACGAACGACAGGCCGATCAGGCCCACGGCCGTGAGGAACACCGCGCTCCAGGGGTGCGACTGCCGCACCGCGCCCACCACCAGCGGGGCCGCGCCAAAGCCGACCGTGGTCAGCACGTTGAACGCGATCGCAGCACCCCGCACCTTCTCCGGCGGCACCAGCGTCGGCAGGTAGGCCAAGCGCGCGGGCGCCGAGTAGCTCCATCCGAGCCCCGCGATGAACGCCGCCGTCCAGGCGAACACCAGCTGATCGCGACGCAGCCACGGCACCCAAGCCGCAAACGCCATCAGCAGCGCAGCCGCCACAAACGCCAGGTGCGCCCGACGCGCCACGCGCAGCGGGTTGCCGCGGTCGGACAGCACGCCGCCGTGCCAGCCGAACACGACCGGCAGGCCAAAGCACAGCAGCAGCAAGGCGCCCGACCAGGCCGGCGCGTGCAGCACCTCCTGCGCCCACTGCACCAAGCCGAAGTTGATCACGTGCCCGCCCATGAACGCGAACAGGCAGCCGAGCAGGTATCGCGCGAGCCGACGGTTCATGGCGTCACCCCCGTCGTCGCGTCCGCCCAGGGCGGCGTGACGTGGATCAGCGTCGGCTGCCCCCCCTCGATGAACCACGCCGGGAACGCGCCGTTCGACGAGTAGACCGAGCCGTCGTCGGCGACCTCGATGTCGCGCGTGAAGAACAGGCGACGGGGCAGCGGGAACACGCTCCACGCGCCGGTTCGGATGTCGAGCGCGTTGAGCGTGTCGGACGCCGTCCCGGTCACCCACACCACGCCGCGCTTGCGATCGACGTTGATCGAGTACGGCGTGTCCGATCCGACCGGCATGGTCGGCATGGGGAAGGTGTCGAACTTGCGCGCGGCGGGGTCGTAGCGCACCACCGCGGAGTCCCCGAACGCCGTGATCCACAGGTTGCCGTCGGCGTCTGTCCGCAGGCGGCGCGGGCCGTGCCCCGGGAACGGGATCATCTCGACGGCGAGCGTGACCGGGTCGATCCGCGCCAGGTCGTTCGCGTGCAGGCGCGCCACCCACACCACGCCGTCCGGGGTGATGTCGATGCCGTAGGCCAGCGGCGTGCCGGTGGCGATCTCGTCGATGCCCAGGCTCGACAGCGGCAGCCCGTACTCGGCCAGCTTGAACATCAGCGGCACGATGTGGATCGTGAACGCCTCCTTCCACGACCGCGCCGGCAGGTCGATGAAGTGCTGCTCGCCCGTCGCGCGGTCGATCATGCCCACCTGGTTGGACAGCGCGAGCGTGAACCACACCCGGTCCTGCGCGTCGATGCGGATGGTGTGCGGGTACAGGCCGTCGTTGAGCTCGTGGACCGAGAACGCCTTGGTCGCAGGATCGAACTCCACGATGCGCCGCTGGGTGGACGGCGTCAGGAGCAGGTGCCCGTCCTTCCGGCTCAGCGCGAGGCTGTGGATCGACGTGTAGGTCTCATGCTTGGGGAACGCCGCCAGCCGCGCGGCGAACAGCCCGCCGAGCGTGTCGCCCGGCTCGCGCGGCATCTTGTAGACTGTGAACTCGCCGGTCTTTGGGTTCACCTCGTAGAGCCGGTCCTGCGTGTTGTCGCCGACGTACACGAACCCGTTGGGGTGCACGAGCATGTCGTGCATCTGGCTCATGCCGTCGCCCACCGGCCACTCCTCCATGCGCGCGGACGACAGCATCGCGTCCCACGGCCTGGACTCGGGCACCTCCTCGGGGTGGGCCATCATGTCCTGGTAGGCGGCGACCAGCTTGGCCGGCGCGACCGCCCGCGCCTCGGACCACAGCCGGGATCCGTACCCGATCATCCGCGTGATCGTGTCCGACCACCCTTGCTCGGACTTGCCCGACCGCATGACCGAGAGCCCCTGCTGGTGGCAGAACGAGCACTGCATCCGGTAGTTCCGGTTGAGCTCCGGCGAGCCCAGGTCCACCAACGACGCCCAGGTGTTCGCCGGGCGCGCCTGGGCCAGCTTCATCGGGTCGGTCTGCGCGGTCATCGTCAGGGTGAGCGGCACCGTCAGATCCGCCACCGGCACGACCACGTCGTCGAACCCGGGCCTGCGCGCGCGCACCGTCCAGCCGCCCGCGTGCTCGGCGACGTCCAGGTGCGCGGCGCCAGTCGGTCCAGTGAAGGCGGTCGCGATGCGATCCGTCTGCTGCAGCGCGCCGACCTCGGCGTAGCCGTTGTCGCTCTTGTCCGTCACCGCGGGCACCGTCGGCCAGACCGTCACCATCACGGCGTCGACGGGCGCCGCCGCGGCGTCCACCACCACCACGTCCAGCGCGTGCGCGGGGGTGGCGACCAGGGCCGCCAGCGCCAACCCTAGCCCCGGGCGCCTCACGCGCCGGCCCGCAGGTTGGGTTGGGCGCGCAGCAGCTCGGCGAACGCCTCGGCTGAGGTGTAGCGCGGAGTGTAGCCAAACCCCGCCTTCAGCCTCGCGTTCGACAGGACCGGCCGATGCTGCAGGAACCCCACCTGCTCGGGCCCGTAGGGCACCACCCCCAGCGGGTGCAGCACGGTCAGCGCCGCCCGCAGCGCCCAGGCCGGGATGGGCATGTAGGGCTTGCCGAGCGCCGCCGCGATCTCGCGCATGCTCATGGCGCCGTCGCCCGCCAGGTTGAAGCAGCCGGTCTTCTCGTCGCGCAGCCCGCGCACGATGATCTCGACCACGTCCTCATCCCAGATGAACACGAACGGGCTGTCGTACCCGACCACGCCGAGCACGCGCGGCTTGGCGAACAAGGCCGTGATCTGGTTGCCCACCGACTTGCCCAGGATGGTCCCCGGCCGCAGCAGCAGCTGGGCAAGCTCCGGGTGCTCGGCGCGCGCGGTGACCAGCAGCTCCTCGATCTGGCGCTTGTGGTCCGAGTACGCGAACTCGACGTTGCCGCGGATCGCGCAGTCTTCGTCGAGCCAGGCGGGGTTGTCCGCGTGGTAGCCGTAGGCCGCGCCGCTCGTCGTCACCGTCAGGTGCGACACGCCGTGCGCGAGGCAGAGCCGCACGACGCGCTCCGTGCCGCCTACGTCGATCTCCCGCATGTCCTCCCGCGTCATGCCGGGCGGCGGGTTCACGATCGATGCCAGGTGCACCACCGCGGTCGGACGGAACTCCGCGAAGATCCGCTCCAGCGAGGCCTCGTCGCGCAGGTCGGCCTGCTCGAAGCGCACCGTCGGCGCCTTGTAGGGCTGCGCGGGCGCGCGAAGGTCCACGCCCACCGCCTCAAAGCCCGGCTCCGCCGCCAGCCGCGCCATCAGCGAGGTGCCCACAAACCCCGTCGCCCCGGTTACCAGAACACGTCGCATCCGCACGCCTCCCACCACCGGCCACGGCAATACCGCGACCACCGGGCGTACGCGACCCAGCGCCTTGGCGCCGTCGACTCACCGGGTGTGGGACGCCGTACGCGCCACCAAACATGACGCGGCGTCGTCCGAGATCTGGTCTACGATGTCGGCATGTGAGGCCCCATGCGACCCATCCTGCTGTGCGTCCCGTTCCTGTCCATCGCGTGCGCCGTGGACCTGAACGTCGGCGACTCCACGCCCAACCCGGACGGCAGCGGCCAAGATGACGCGCTCGCGGGGAACCTCGGGCAGCTGCTGTCCGACGGCGCCGACCTCGGCGACACGGCCGAGCAGGACGACAGCGACACGACCGCAGGCGCGCCCGACACCGACGCCGCCGACACGGACGCGCCGAGCGGCCAGACCTGCACCCCGGATGAGTGGGTCGCATCCAACTTCAGCGTCCCGCCGGACGCGCTCTCCTGCTCCGGCACCCAGATCGTGCGCTTTGACGCCGTCCAGGGCCTGTGGGTTGGGCTGGTGCACTGCGGCGGCACCGCGATGCGCATCTACCTGTCGGCGAACGAGACGGGCCCGTACCTGCCCGCCCTCGACGTGGCCGGGAACGGGCAGGATCACTGCGAGCTGATCGACCCCAACTTCACGATCCCCAACGAGGACGACATCACGTCCGGCGGCTGCACCGCCTGCGCGACCAGCATCAACCTGCCGCTCGAGGGCGTTTCCGGCTGGTACCGCGCCTTCTTTGGCGAGGCGTTTGTCTACGTGGACACCACTGGGGCCTGGTCCTGGCAGACCTCCCGCATCGACTGCGCCACCGACCCGGCGGTCTGCGTCCCGTAGCGCCCGTCTCCGCGGCGCCCGGCGCTGCGCAAGACATCTTGCGGCGGCCCCCGCGCCCGCACGCCGAAAGCCCACTCGCACCGACCGCCATGGGGACCGATGCGCGCGTCGCGTGCGCGCCGCCCCCACGCCCCCACCCCGGGACGCGGGCAGGCGGAGGCCCGGCCGGACCGCAGGCCCCCGCGAGAGAACCGCGCACCGAACTACGGCAGAGCCGCAGCTCATCCTGTCCGCGCCACGCTGCTCGGCCGAACCGAACATCGCGGAGGCGATTGATTCCCTACCCCTCCTTCACCGGAGCCTGACCTTACACGCCCATGACGCGCGACGGGGCCGAAACCAATCTTGCTTCTCGGCAACGATTCTTGCTCCGCCTTCAGTACGATCAAGACGCACCAGACCTGGGGAGGTTGTATGGCGCAACAGGCGAGGCTCTCGATCGAGATCGACGCACCAGTGGGGCTGGTGTGGAGGGTGCTCACCGACATCGACGCGTACGGGAAGTGGAACCCGATGACGCCGAAGGTCACAGGCAAGCCCGCTGAGGGCGAGACGCTCCAGCTGACCGCGCGCGTCGGCACCCGGATCCGGGTGCAGGAACAGAAGGTCTACGAGATCGTCCCCGAGCGCAAGCTCGTGTGGAGCGGCGCGTTCGGCGGCGCGTTCGGCGGCGAGTTGGTCCGCGGGGTCCGCACACAGTGGCTGGAGCCGCTGCCCGATGGCCGCACCCGCTACTCGACGCAGGACGTGTTCGCGGGCCCGCTCGCCGGCATGACCCGCAGCCTCTATGGCGAGACGCTGCACCTCGGCTTCCAGGCGATGGCCGAGGCGCTCAAGGACACCTGCGAGGCCCGGGCCGGCACCGCGCGCCGCGGGATCGAGTCGGCGAGGCCCGAGGACCGGGAGCACCGCCGCCCGCCGCACCGCGCGTCCTGGTACACGGCGTCGACCGCCGCGGACCTACGCCCGGGCGACGTGCGCCGGGTCAGCGCGTGCGGCCAGGATCTGATCGTGTGGCGAACGCAGGGCGGGCGCGTCTGCGCCGCACGGAACGTGTGCGGGCACGTCGCGTCCAGGCTGGCCCCCGGCGCGCGCGTGAAGGGAGAGCAGGCAGTCCCCTCCATTCCTGTTGAGTTCCGCACCACCGCGCACGGGCTGGGCCTTCAAATCACGGAGGTGAGCCAGCTCGCGGGCATGAGCCACTCGCGCCACCTCGTGATGCCCACGCCGATCGATGAGCACCACACGCGCATCACGCTCTGCGTGTCCGCGCGGATGGGCGAGCAGACCCACCGCCAGCTCGGCTTCACGAGCCCCCTCGCCCGGTTCGCGGTGCACAGCATCGTGCAGTGGGCGTTCCGCCGCGACGTGCGGCGCGACGCGCAGCGGTGGACGCAGCGGCTTCACGTCGACGAGGGCGCGCCGTCGCACGACTTCGATCGTGCCGTGTTCCAGCGCTGGCTCTCGCAGCTCGACATTCTCCGGCGGGAGGCCGCGTGAGCGCCCTACTCGATCCCGAGCTGTCCGCCGGGATGACGGCGATGAGCGGCGCGCTCTCCAACGAGATCGCGGGCTGGTTCTGCGTCGGCCTCTCCGCCGACGTAGCGCCGGGAACCGCGAAGCCGCTGCGCTTCTTCGGCCGCGACTACGTCCTGCTCCGCACCGAGTCCGGCGCGATCAGCATGCTCGACGCACTCTGCCCGCACCTGGGCGCGGACCTGGAGCCCACGCCGGTGCTCGAGCGCGTCGGGCTGCTGATGACCTGGCGTCACCCGCGCGGCGGCCCGCCCGAGTGGGCGCTCCCCGACTGGGACGAGTCCGGCTTCAGCGCGGTGCGCGGCGTGCATACGCGCGTCTCCACGCACCCGCAGGACACCAGCGAGAACAGCGTCGACCTCGGCCACTTCTCGACCGCGCACGGCTACAAGGACGTCCACATCCACAAGCCGATCGAGGTCGCCGATCAGCGCCTCTCGATCACCTACCGCATGGTGCGCTCCGTCCCGAACACGCGGCTATCGATGCCCGTGCAGTTCGCGGTCGACATGTGGGGCCTGGGCCTCTCCATCGTCACCTTCGGCGTGATCGACATGCCGTTCGAGGCGAGGCTCTTCATCCTCGCCTCGCCGAGCGACGTGGGCAAGGTCGAGCTGCGGGCGGTGACGCAGGTGCGCGTGCGCGGCGGCCTGCTGCTCAACGCGGTCGCGCCGTGGGTGCGCGACGTGGCCAACCGCTTCGTGCTGCACTCGGTCAGCCACGACGTCGAGCAGGACCGCTCCATGTGGGAGCACAGGCAGGTCATGCCACGCCCGCGCGTGGTGCAGGGCGACGGCCCGATCGGACGGTACAGGTCTTACGTCCGACAGTTCTACCCGACGGTTCTGGGGAGCCACGGGCAGGGCTGAGACCTCGCGGCTTGGGAGGGCGGGGTGGTGGCCCGCGCCCTCCCAAGTCGTCAGGGCCTCAGGGCGCGTACACTTCGATCTCCGGCTACGCCGCCGCGGTCGCCCGGATCATCGGCCGCGTCCCTCGCACCACCTCGTAGGCGACCGGCGCGCCGACCTTGTCCACGATGAGGTTGCCGACAGACTTCCCGGCGCTGGTCACCGCTCCGGTGAGCGTCCCCATGGCGACGCCGCCCAGCTTCACCAGCGAGTTCCACCCGTTGACTAGGCCGCCCACCGCGTCCGTGAATGGATCCGCCGAGGCCGGCGTCGAGACCGTCAGCGCGACCACGACCACGGGAGCACGCTGCGCGCGCGACGCGCCAGGCGAGAGAGGTTCATATGTGTTTCCCAGGCAGAGGAGGGCAACTGCGCGCGTGCGCCAGACATGGCGCCGAACCGGTGCGAACCCGCGGAGCAGAGCACAACCCCCACTCAGGATGCAAGGCACAGAAATGCACACACCGAACAAGCCCGCGCTGACGCGGCTCCCGACGAGGTCGGCGCGGCACCGCGCGGTGGATCCGTCGTGCAGTGGCGTCGCCGGCACGCTCGCCGTTATGAACGCAGGCTGTTGGAGCACAACCATGCGTCACTCGGTCCTGTCCTCGCTCGTCGTCTCCGCCGCGCTCCTCGGGTGCGCCGGCATCGCGCTGGCGCGCGCCCCCAAGCCCGCCGCGCCCGTCGCCCCGGAGCCCGCGCCCGCCCCTGCCCTGCCGACCCCCGCGGAGGAGGCGCGCGCCTTCGCGCTGGCGGCGGACGACGAGCTCCGCGCGGTCGGCATCGAGGCGGCGCAGGCGGCCTGGGACTACCAGACCGACATCACCGACGCACACGAAGCCGTGCTGTCGGCCAAGTCAGACGCCTCGATGGCCGTCGCGACCCGGCTGGTCCAGGAGGCCGCCAAGTACAAGGACGTGCCCGGCCTGGACGCCGACACGGCGCGCCTGCTCCACCTGATCCGCGTCAGCCCGACCATCCCCGCGCCCGTCGACGCCGCCCGCCGCGCCGAGCTCGCGCAGATCGTCACGGAGCTCGACGGCATGTACGGCAAGGGCGAGTACTGCCGCCCCGGTGAGACCACCTGCCGCGACCTCGGCCAGCTCGAGCAGGTGCTCGCGGACGCGCCCAAGGCACGCAGCGCCAAGAAGGCGTGGGACGATCAGGTCGACGCCTACTACGGCTGGCGCACGATCTCGCCGCCCATGCGCGACATGTACACGCGCTTCGTCACGCTGGGCAACGAGGGCGCGCGCGACATCGGGTTCGCGGACATGAGCGAGCTCTGGCGCAGCGGCTACGACATGACCCCCGCCGAGTTTGACGGCGAGGTGGAGCGGCTGTGGCAGGAGGTGAAGCCGCTCTACGATCAGCTCCACTGCTACGCGCGCGCCGAGCTGTCCGATCACTACGGCAAGAAGCGGGTGCCGACCACCGGCCCCATCCCGGCGCACGTCTTGGGCAACATGTGGTCGCAGAGCTGGGAGGCGCTCTACCCTCTGCTGGCGCCCTACCCGGCCGAACCGTCCCTGGACGTCACCGCCGCGATGCAGGCCAAGGGCTGGGAGCCGCAGCGCCTGGTGAAGACGGCCGAGGGCTTCTTCACGTCGCTCGGCCTGGACCCGCTCCCGCAGACCTTCTACGAGCGTTCGATGTTCGTGCAGCCGACCGACCGCGAGGTCGTGTGCCACGCCAGCGCGTGGGACGTGTCCACGCGCGGCGATCTGCGCATCAAGATGTGCATCAAGGTCGACGAGGACAGCCTGCTCACCCTGCACCACGAGCTCGGCCACAACTACTACTACCAGGCCTACCGGACCCTCCCGTACCTGTACCAGTCGGGCGCCAACGACGGCTTCCATGAGGGCATCGGTGACACGCTCGCGCTCTCCGTGACGCCGGCCTACCTCAAGGAGCTCGGCATCCTGGACACGGTCAGCGAGTCCCCCGAGGCCAACCTCAACAAGCAGATGTCGGTCGCGCTCGCCAAGATCGCCTTCCTCCCGTTCGGCCGCATGATGGACAAGTGGCGCTGGCAGGTCTTCTCCGGCGAGATCCCGCCCGAGCGCTACAACGAGGCCTGGTGGGCCTTGGTGAAGGAGTACCAGGGGCTGGTGCCGCTGGAGGACCGCGGCGAGCAGTTCTTCGATCCGGGCGCCAAGTACCACATCCCCGCAAACACCCCGTACATGCGCTACTTCCTGGCCGCGGTCCTCCAGTTCCAGTTCCACGAGGCGCTGTGCAAGGCCTCCGGACACACCGGCCCGCTCTACACGTGCTCCATCCACGGCAGCAAGGAGGCCGGCGCCCGCCTCCAGGAGATGCTCGCCATGGGCGCCTCCAAGCCGTGGCCGGACGCGCTGGAGGCCATCACCGGCTCTCGAACCATGGATGCTCGCCCGATCGTCGAGTACTTCCAGCCGCTGATGGGCTGGCTCGCCGAGGAGAACAAGGGCCGCACCTGCGGCTGGTGAGGCGGAGCGTGGAGCCTCGGCCGCGGCGCTTGGAGCGCCGTCTAGGCCGAGGTCGAAAGGCGTGCGCGGTACAGGAGTCGAACCTGTGACCTTCGGCTTCGGAGGCGGTCCGCCAAGCGTTGAGACGACGCAAGTGACGTTTGTAGCGTTTGATTTGACGTTGGCGATGTTGGCAAAGTTGGGGGCCTGGGCTGGTGTGTGTGGCGGCCAAGTGGCGGAAATTTCTCTCCGTGTCCTCGGGTAGACCCACAGAGGCCGCGGCGCGTCAGCCCGCCCGACGCACCGAGTCCCGGCCATCGGGAGCGCTCCCTGTTCGGCGGACGGGTCCGTGCAGGCGCAGGGCGATGGTCCATTCCTTGGCCCGGGTGCCTCGTCCGTGGACGCGTCACCTCGGCCCGCACCCGCAGTGCTCGTGCACCGCCAGCACCTCATGCGCCTTCACGTACGTCCGCGGCACGGCC
>CANJMY010000055.1 GCA_947475315.1 Pseudomonadota bacterium
CGGAAGTGAAACGCGAGCACGCCGATGGTACTGCCAAGGCAACTTGGTGGGAGAGTAGGTCTCGCCAGCATTCATTTTGAAACCCCCGGTGAGTCGGAAACGACTCCCGGGGGTTTCTCGCTTTCTGCGGTGGCCGGGGACCGGGGCGGTCGTGATGCCGTTCCGCCCGGCTGATGCGTGACCGGCCGGCGTGGTCGGCTGTCGGCCGGGCGTGGTCAACCGGGGACGCGCCTTCGTCGGCGACCGGATGCGCGTTGCTGGCCGACGGCTGCCGTAGTCCGCTGACCGCCGTCTCAAAATCCGTTAGACCGGCCTTCCCCCCTGGAGGTCCTCGTGTCTCTGCATCTCTCTGTCATCGGCTGTGGAACCATGGGACGCGCGGTCGTCGGTGGCCTCTTGGCGAGCGGCGAGGGCGAGGGGTGGTCCTTCGGCGCCACGACGCACTCGGCGGAGTCGGCGGCGCGGTTGGCGGCTGAGCTGCCGATGGAGACCAGCCTCGACAACATCGCGGAGGCCACTCGGGCAGACGTCGTCATCCTGGGCGTGAAGCCGCAGATGGCCGCGTCCGTGTTCGCCGTCCCCGGCATGGCCGACGCGGTGCGCGGCAAGATGCTGATCAGCCTGTGCGCGGGCGTGCGGATCGCGCAGCTCGAGGCCTGGGCGCCCGGTGCGCGAGTCGTTCGCGCGATGCCGAACACGCCCGCCCTGATCCGCGAGGGCATGACGGTGCTGTCGCCGGGCTCGACCGCGACGGCCGAAGATCTGGCGCTCGCCAAGCGCATGTTCCAGAGCGTGGGCCGCTGCCGCGTGCTCGAAGAGAAGCACATGGACGCGGTGACGGGCCTGTCGGGCAGCGGTCCTGCCTTTGCCTGCGTGATCCTGGAGGCGCTCGCCGACGGCGGCGTGATGATGGGCCTGCCGCGCGACGTCGCGATCGAGCTGGCCGCGCAGACCATGCAGGGCGCGGCGCGTCTGGTCCTCCAGACCGGCGAGCACCCCGCGGCCCTGCGCGACCGGGTCACCACGCCCGCCGGCTGCACCATCGCCGGCTTGTTCCGGATGGAGGAGGGCCGCGTGCGCAGCACGCTCGCGCGGACCGTGCAGGAGGCGGCTGAGGTCGCCGCCGGTCTCGGCTGCTAGGGCCGCTCGCGGTGAGCGGCGCGCGTGCCTCCCGGTTCGGCGCCCTGGCGCTGGCGATCGTGCTGCCACTCGCCGTCCTGGGCGCGGGATGGTCGGCGCTCGGGCGTCCAGACGGGGCCACGGGCAAGGCGCTGGCGATGGATCGGGAGCTGCTGGAGGCCGGTCCGCCGGACGTGGTCGTCCTGGGCAGCAGCCTCGCGCGGACGAACGTGGATCTGGATGTGCTCGCGACCGAGCTCGGGATCCCGCGTCGACGGATCGCGCTGCTGACGCTCCCCAACGCCACCGCGGCCCACTGGTACGCCATCCTTGAGAACCGCGTGTTCGCCTCGGGCTATCGGCCTCGGCTGGTCATCATGGTCGGCGCGCTCACGACGATGGTGACGCCCGAGGTGCTGATGGACACCAACGGCGAGCGTCTGGTCAACCTGCTCTCCGACGACGAGCCCGTGATCGCCGCCAAGGTGTTCAAGTCGCGCGGGCCCTACGAGTTCGCGCTGCTGTCGCTGCGGGAGCGCGCGGGCCTGCTCCGCGACCTGCTCGTCGAGGGCTGGCGCGACGTGGCGCTCGCGGGCCTCTTCCTCGGTCGTTCTGAGCGACAGGCCGGGTCAAGGCTGGCGCAGCGCGCGAACGAGACGGTCTTCGCCGATGACGCCATGGAGTACGAGCTGCACGACGCGCAGCCGACCGGGCTCTACGTCGGCGAGGTCGAGCAGATCGACCTGACGGGCTTGGACATCGCGCGCGACTCGTTGATCCCCGACATCGCGGCGCTGGCGACCGCGCACCAGGCGCACGCGGTGTTCGTGCGGACGCCCTTCCCGCCGTCGAACGCGGACAACGACCGTGTGCCGCCCGAGGTCGAGCGGATCACGTCCGACGTGATGGCCGACAGCGGCGCGTTCTACGTGGACCTGCGTGGCTTGAACCTGAGCGACACCTACTTCCGCGACATGCGACACATGTCGGTGGAGGGCGCCGCGCTGTTCACCCGCGCGCTGGCGCGGACCCTGGTGGACGCCAACCTCATGGCCGGCGGCGGGGCTTGGTCCGGCCACGCAGTCCGACCGTCCTCCGTGACCCGGACGCTGCGGCCCGCGGACGGTTGGGCGCTGCGGTCCGACGGCGGCTGCATGTGGTCGGCGCCCGCGGGAGCGTTGGCGAGCCTGACGGACGGCGCGCTCGACGCGCTGGACGCCACCGGTGCACTCCCGGTGCGGGTGGAGGCGGGCGGCGTGGCGCTCCCCTGGCGGGCGGGCGCGGGTCGGGACGGCACCTGCGAGCCCGGCTTCGGCGTGGCGGACGGGCGCCTGTGGGTGGTGACGGCGGCCGGAGAGGCGGGCCCTGCCTCCCGGAGCGTCCGCGAAGTCCGAGGCGGTGCGCCCGCTCAGGTCGTGTCCGGCGGACATGCTGGTGCGCCTGGCGCGCCCACGGGCGGCCAGGGCGACGCGTCCAACCCCGCCGTCGTCGGCGCGCCGACCGTGTCTTGGGTCTCCGACGGCCCGGTCACCCGCCTCGGCGACGACGCGCCCATCTGGTGGGTCTACCCGGGCTCCAGCCTGGACCTGCGCTTTGACGACCCTTGGGGCCACGCGCCGGAGGCCTTCACCGCGCGCCTGCTCGGCGACCTGGCGGGGCCGGGCGCGGCGTCGTCGGTGCGGGTGACCGTGTTCGACCAGCGCGTCCCCCTGACCCAGGACGGCGGTCGAGTGTGGGCCGACTTCAAGCCGCCGGCGGCGCCCGTCGATCGGCCGTGGACGGTGCACATCGAGGTCGCGGCGGGCGGGCCCTTCCTGCTCCTCCGCAACGTGGCGATCGGCGCGTCGCCCTACACCAGCCACGTGATCGGGCTGCCGGAGTCGCTGTCGGGCGCGTCCGCCCGGCTGGTGGGCGGTCGACAGGAGGACACGCAGGTGGTGTCGACGTTCTCGGCGGCGCCCCCCGCGATCGCCCAGCCGGGCGCGCCGCGTCAGTCCCCGAGAGGGACGGCGGTGTGGTCGCTGCCTGCGTTCTCCTCGCTCGCGGACGGGCCCGACCAGAAGGCCTCGCACGTCGACAGCTGCTCGCCGCTGCGGGTCTACGAAGACGGCGTGATGCTCGACCACGCGCACTTCACCTGCCTGGACATGGCGACGCTCAAGGACGGGCGGAGCTGCCACGCGGGCGACGCGCTGTTCTTCTCGGCGAGCGACGCGTCCAACCCGCTCACGAACGGTCGCACCTACCGCGTGGGCCTGGATCCAGACCGGATCTGCGAGCGTCGCACGCAGGTGCAGAACACGACCCCGCTGCGAGACTCGCTCTGGATCTACCCAGGCGATCAGGTGGAGGTGGTGCTCCCGCCCGAACAGCTCCGCACCTTCCTGCGTGGCGCCGATCTGCTGGAGGTCGCGGCCGACCCGTTCCTGGCCAAGGCGGGCGCGCGGCTGCACGTCGAGCTTCGCGCGGGCGGCGTGCTGGTGCACGAAGAGGACATCGAGGCCCAGGCGGGCGGCGAGCGCGAGTTCCGTCGGCGCGTGCTGAGCCCGGCGCTGCCGCCTCGGCTTGAGGACGTGCGCGTCGTCCTGTCCAACCCGGACCCCCACGCCTACTGGCTGTGGGTGATGGGCGCGCTGTCCGAGAGCTCGCCGTTTATCGAGACCAGCGCGCTGGGCGTGTCGACCGAGGGCGAGCGCCCTGTCGAAGCGCCGACCTTCGCGCCTGGGGAGGCCGACCGCGTCGCGGTGGGGCCCTCGCTCTTCGACGACCCTCGCCCGGTCGACGGGGTGCGTCCGCCGGACTCGGTGACCCGCACGGGCGCCCCGCCTGCGGTGCATGCGGGCTCCGTGACCGTGCAGGGCGGCGTCGCTGCGGTCCGCCTGCCGAGCTTGTGGGTCGTGAGCAACGCGGCGCTCGCCCAGCGGGGCTTGGGCTGGGTGTCGCCGGTGCGCGTGCGGGTGGGCCATCGCGACCTGCGCCCGGCGGGCTCGCGTCGGGGGCTCTCCGATCCGGCCTGCCTGGACGCCTGCTTCGCGCACCTCGGCGAGTCGGTGACCTTCCCGACGGCGCGCCAGGGCGCGCTCGACGACGTGTCGGTGTCGCTAAGCGCGGACATCCCGATGGTCGCGCCGCACGGGGAGCGGGTCACCTGGGCCTACCCGGGCACGACCACCACGCTGACGTGGACGCTCCCATGGACCGACCCGGGCGCGTTCATCGACGTCCACCTGACCGAGCTACGGGGTGACCGCACGGCGGGGCAGGGGCGTCCGAGGCTGAGAATGGGCGACGTCGAGCGGATTTTCCAACCAGGTGAGGCATGGTCCGCTGCGAGGGTGTACCTTGGGGCGCCCGCTCCCGGACCGATCGTGATCGAGGTCATCGTGCCCCAAGACAGCGCCCTCTCGATGCTGCGCGACCTCGTCCTGGTCGACGGCGATCGCCGGTGGACCCTGCTGCCCGATCCGGCCGCCCAGGCCGTGCGGGTCGAGAACTGAATGACATTCGTCCAGGTCGAATTCCTCGGGTTCATGCTCGTCGTGCTGGCGCTCTACTGGGGCTTCCAGCTCCTGGGGCATGAGCCGCTGCGCAGCCGGACCTTCGCGCTCGGCAAGCTCTTTGGGCAGTCGGGCGAGGCCTGGGAGCGACGTCACGACGACCTGCCGCGCCAGCTGCAGAACATCATGCTGTGGATCGCGTCGAACGTCTTCTACGGCTGGATCCACCCCTGGTTCTTGATCCTCCTCTACATCTCGGCGACGGTCGACTACTTCGCGGCGCGTGCGATCGAGGGCAACCCGCAGCACAAGCGCTGGCTGCTCGCCATCAGCATGGCGTCCAACCTGACCATGCTGGGCTTCTTCAAGTACTGGAACTTCTTCGTCGAGAACTTCTCGGCGGCGCTGGGCAGCCTGGGCGTGCACCCGGACCTGTTCGTGCTCCACGTGCTGCTGCCGGTCGGCATCTCGTTCTACACGTTCCAGACCATGTCCTACACGATCGACGTGTACCGTGGGCAGCTCAAGGCGCGGACGAACTACATCGACTACGCGCTCTACGTCAGCTTCTTCCCGCAGCTGGTCGCGGGCCCGATCGAGCGCGCCTCGGCGCTGCTCCCGCAGGTGGAGCGCAAGCGCCACTTCGACCTCGACCGCTTCCTGATGGGCTTTGGGCTGGCGCTGTGGGGCGGCTTCAAGAAGGTCGTGATCGCGGACACGTTGGCGCCGTACGTCGACGAGATCTTCATGACCAAGAACCCCGCCTTCCTCATGGTGCTCGCGGCGGGCTTCGCGTTCGGCGTGCAGATGCTGGCGGACTTCGCGGCGTACACCGACATCGCGCGCGGCGTGGCGCGCATGCTCGGGTTCGAGCTCATGGAGAACTTCAACCGGCCGTACAGCGCGCTCTCGACGCCTGAGTTCTGGCGCAAGTGGCACATCAGCCTGTCTTCTTGGGTGGGCGACTACGTCTACACGCCGCTGCTCCGCACCGGAAAGCCCAGCTGGTGGCGCACGGTCGGCGCCATCATGGTCACCTTCTTCTGCGTGGGCCTGTGGCACGGCGCGTCCTGGAACTTCATCCTGCTCGGCCTGTACAATGGCTTCTGGATGGTCTTCTACACGTTCGTCACGCCGCTCGTGCCGCGCCGCCTGCGCGAGAACCTCCCCGCGCAGTTTGTCGCCTGGGTCTTTCACACGCTGGTCGTGCTGCAGCCCACCGGCCTGCTCTTCCGCGAGCACAGCCTGACGCGCGTCTGGCAGCACCTCAACCAGCCCTGGTTTGGTGCCAGCGAAGAGGAGCGCATCGCCGCTGGCATCGTGCTGGCGATGGCGGTGTTGGGCACGCTGCCGATCAACCTGTCGTATTGGGTGGAGGATCACATCCTCCCGCGCATCCGCTCGTCGCCGTGGTTCCTCCCCGTGCTGACCACGTTCTGGAGCTTGGAGATCCTGGCGATCTTCGTGTTCTACCGTGACGGCGCCAACGACTTCATCTACTTCCAATTCTGATGACCCACGACACCCTCGTCTCCCTCCTTCGCGCGCGCGCGGCCGACCGCGCCGACGCGCCGGCCTTCACCTTCCTGCGCGACGGCGACCGCGACGAGGTCACCTGGACGTTTGGGCAGCTGGACCAGCGCGCGCGGGCGATCGCCGTCGCCATGCGTCGTCGGGTCGAGCCGGGCGAGCGTGTGCTGCTGCTCTACCCGCAGGGCCTGGACTTCCTGGCGGCGCTGTTCGGCTGCATGTACGCGGGCGTGCTCGCGGTGCCGCTGCAGCCGCCCGGCAAGCACCGCGCGCGCTCGGCGCTCCCCAAGCTCGAGGCGATCGTCGCGGACGGCGGCGTGGCGATCGGCGGGACGACGTCCGAGCTGGTCGACGAGATGCGCGCGGTGGTGGGCCTGAGCCCGTCGCTGCGCGGCCTGGACTGGCTCGCGACCGACGGGGTTTCGCTCTCGCTCGCGGACGACTGGTCGCCGCCCGAGATCGGCCCGGATTCGCTCGCCTACCTGCAGTACACGTCGGGCAGCACGTCGGCGCCCAAGGGCGTAATGGTGAGCCACGCCAACCTGCTCTACAACCTGCACACGTTCGACCTAGACTTTGGGCATGACGCGTCCAGCGTGATGGTGTCGTGGCTGCCCACCTTCCACGACCTGGGCCTGGTCTACGGCGGCTTCATGCCGGTGTACGGAGGCTTCCGCGGCGTGCTGCTCGACCCGCTGCACTTCCTGCGTCGCCCCATGCGCTGGATCGAGGCGATCGCGCGCTTCCACGGCACGCACGCGCCCGCACCGAACTTCGCGTTCGAGCTGGCGGTGACGCGCTCGACGCCCGAGGAGCGGGCCGCGCTGGACCTGTCGCGCTGGCGCGTGGCGCTCAACGGCGCCGAGCCCATCCGCTACGACACCGAGGCGCGCTTTGTCGAGGCGTTCGGGCCGTCGGGCGTGACCTGGCGCACCATCCGCCACGCCTACGGCATGTCCGAGTCGACCGCGGTGATCGCCAAGGAGCCGGTCGACACGCTGCCGGTGTTCCTGGACGTGGACTCCGCCGCGCTGGAGCGGCACGAGGTCGTGCTCGTCGACGCGGACTCGCCGGGCGCGCGTCGCCTGGCGGGCTGCGGCGTGTGCGTCGCCCAGACCACGGTCGCGATCGTCGACCCCGACACACGTCGCACCTGCCCGTCTGACGGCGTCGGCGAGATCTGGGTGGGCGGGCCGACGGTCGCGCAGGGCTACTGGCACCAGCCCGACGCCACGGTCGAGACCTTCCAGGCGCGCACCTCCGACACGGACGCCGGCCCCTACCTGCGCACGGGCGACCTCGGCTTTGTGTGGAACGGCAACGTCTTCGTCACCGGCCGCCACAAGGACCTGATCATCGTCCGTGGCGAGAACCACTACCCGCAGGACCTGGAGTGGGACGTGCAGAACGCCCACCCGTCCATCCGACCGAGCTGCGTCGCCGCGTTCTCGCTGGAGCAGCGCGCGACCGACGCGGTGGGCGTGGTGGCCGAGGTCTACGTCGACAAGGTGGGCGACGCGGACGCCGTGTTCGCCGCGGTGCGCGAGGCGCTGGTCCCGCACGGCCTGTCCGCGGCGACCATCGCGCTCATCAAGCCGTCGACGATCGACAAGACGTCGAGCGGCAAGATCATGCGCCGTCGCACGCGCGAGCGCCTGCTGCTGGGCGAGCACGAGCTGGTCGCGCGCTGGGACGCGCCGGAGGAGGTCGCCCCGGTGGAGGTCGACCTTTCCGCGCGGCTGGCGGGGGCGCCGACGATCGCCCGCGAGGGCCTGCTGGTCGCGCACATCGCGGGCCGGGTGGCGGCGCGCCTGGGCGTGGACGTGGACGCGATCGATCCGGACGCGCCGCTGCGCGAGCTGGGCCTGGACTCGGTCGGCGCCGTCGAGCTGGCGGAGCTGCTCTCGCGCGACGTGGGCGTGGAGCTGGGCGCGACCGCGCTGTGGGACCACCCGACGGCGCGGGCGCTCGCGCGGTTCGTGCTGGGCGGGGCGCCCGAGGTGGTCGTCGCGCCGACGCCCGCCGTGACCGCCGCGGACCTGCCGGTCGACGCGACCGAGGCCGAGCTCGCGGCGCTGCTCGCCGAGGAACTCAAGGACCTGTGACTGGGTTCGCCGACGCGCGGAGGCGGCGATGACGGCTGCCGCCCCAGCGCGAGCGACCTGGCACGCCGACCGCGACGCCTAGCTGCCCATCCCCGTGAACTTGTCCTTCTCGTCCTCGAACAGGAAGTTGAAGGTGGTCAGGCTGCCGTAGCAGCGCGTGACGTAGCCCTGGATCTCGGCCTTGTCGGCCAGGTCCAGGCCGGGGTGGCTGTTGATCTTCTGCTCCAGCACGCGCAACTTGTCGCGGATGGACGTGACCTTCTTGAAGATGGCCTCGACCGGCAAGGCCTTGGCCTCGCGGCCCTGGTCGTCCTCGAACAGGACGCGCCCGCCGACCATGCGCTTGGCCATGCGGATGTCCTGCCCGCCTTCGCGCGTCTCGATCGCCGCCAGCACCGCGTCGTGAACCAGCTCGTAGAGCGTACTCTCGTCCATGCAGCCTCCCATGCCCTGCAAGGCTACACCGCCCACGCGCGGCGCGCCCGCGCGACGGAGGGTCGCATGATCGTGCTGGTCACGGGTTGCCGGTCGGGCTTTGGCCTCGGCGTCGCGGTGGAGGCGGCCCGTCGCGGCCACACGGTCTACGCGGGCCTGCGCGACCTCTCGACGGACGCCGAGCTGCGCGCTGCGGCGGGCTCCCTGGACGTGCGGCCGATCCAGCTGGACGTGGTGGACGCGGTCCAGCGGCAGGCGGCGGTCGACCAGATCGTGGCGACCCACGGCCGGATCGACGCGCTGGTGAACAACGCGGGCGTCGCGCTCGGCGGGCCGCTGGAGACGATCGACGAGGACGAGCTGCGCAACGTGCTCGAGATCAACGTGATCGCGCCGTGGGCGCTGTGCTGCGCGGTCCTGCCGACCATGCGCGCGCAGCGCTCCGGCGTGATCGTGAACGTGGGCTCCGTCAGCGGCCTGGTCGCCATGCCGGGGCTCGGCGCCTACGCCACGTCCAAGTTCGCGCTGGAGGGCATGACCGAGGCCCTGTGGCATGAGGCGCGCGCGTTCGGCGTGCACGTCGAGCTGGTCGAGCCAGGCCCCTTCAAGACCGACATCTGGGGCCGCAACCGCTCGCTGTCGCGGCGCGCGCTCGACCCGGACAGCCCCTACGCGCCGTTCGTCGTGAAGCTGGAGCAGATGGTGCACGGGATCGCGCAGGACCGCGCCGAGGATCCGGCGATCGTGAACCGCGCGATCGTCGACTTGATCGAGCGACCGGACGGGCGGCTGCGGCACGTGCTTGGCCGCGCGGCGTGGATCCGCATCGGGGCGCGGAACTGGCTGCCCGAGGCGGTGTACGGGGCGATCGTCGGGCGGGTGCTGAGTCGGTGAGCGGGGAGCACTGTGCGTCGCGCGTCGGACGACCTGTTGCCGCGGCGTCTCACCCGAGGATCTCGGTACGACTTCGATCAACCCGTCTGACAAGGCCGTCCGCGCAGGGTAGACCGCACCCCTTCACGAGGTGCCCATGCGCTACGGAATGCTCGCTCTCTTCGCCTCCACCCTCGCCACGCTCGCCGCTTGCGGCGAGGCCACGCCCCCCGCTGAGGCGCCCGCGGCCCCTGCCGCCGAGGCCCCCCCTGTGGACGCCGCCGCGGCCCCCGCCGCCGCTGGCTCGGTCACGGGCACCGTGCTCGAGACCATGAACGCGGCCACCTACACCTACGTCCGCATCAAGACGGAGACCGGTGAGGTCTGGGCCGCCGTGCCTGAGACCAAGACCGCCGTCGGTGAGTCCATCACGATCGTCAACCCGATGACTATGACGAACTTCACCAGCAAGACGCTGAATCGCACGTTCGACAGCATCCTGTTCGGCCAGCTCGGCGGCGCGGCTGGCGCTGCGGCCCCGGCCGGCGACTCACCGATGGTGGCCATGCCCTCCATGCCTGCGGCTGATCCCGTCGACACCACCCCGATCAACGTGACCAAGGCCACGGGCGCGGACGCCCGCACCGTCGCCGAGCTGTGGGCCGAGAAGGCCAAGCTCAAGGGCGGCACGGTCACCATCCACGGCAAGGTCGTGAAGTCCACCAGCGGCGTGATGGGCAAGAACTGGCTGCACCTGCGCGACGGCACGGGCTCCGCGGCCGGCCCCGACAACGACATCACCATCACCACCCAGGGCACCGCCGCCGTGGGGGACGTGGTCACCGTCAAGGGCACCGTCACCACCGACAAGGACTTCGGCGCTGGCTACTCGTACGTGGTGATCGTCGAGGACGCGACCGTCACCAAGTAGGCGTCAGGCCGTCGGGCGCGCGCGCCGCGTGACGATCAGCAGCGCCGCGAGCCCCGCGATCACCGCGCCTTCGGGCGCGGACTGGTCACACCCGCAGCCCTTGGAAGGGGGCAGCGGGTCGCCGCCTTCGCCGCCGAACTTGCAGACGACGCAGCCGTACTCGCTCTCGCCGTCGGGCGTGGCGCGGCTGCAGGTGCTCTCCACGCAGCGCCCGCGGCTGGTCGCATCGGGGCAGGCGTCGCCGACCTCCTTGCCAGAGCAGGCCTCGGCCTCCGGCGGGGGGACGTCGGCGTGTGCGGTGGACAGGGAGAGCGCGAGCAGCAGGGTGAGCATGAGGACCTCGGGCGCACCATCGCCGCGCGGGCAGGGTTTGGTCAAGCGTGGGCTCGCTCACGGCGGCGGGCGCTGGCTTCTTCCGGCCGCCGCGCGTGGGTCCCCTTTGCGCGCGTGATGACAACCTGGGACGGCGGCAGTTTGGGGCCGCGCCTGGGTTCGGCTAGACAGGGGCGTACTCTTCTGGGGACTCCATGCGCGCCTCGCTCCGCACGTCGTCGCTGGCGCTCGCGCCATGGCTCCTGCTCGTCGCCTGCGACCCCGCGTCGGACGACGCCGGGGGCGACACCACGGACGGCGCGGTCATCAAGACGTACCCGGCCACGGTCGGAGGCAAGCGCGCGGCCGACGTGATCCGCCCCGCGGACTTCGTCGAGGGCGAGGTGCTCCCCGCGGTGGTGCTTCTCCACGGCTACTCGTCGTGGGGTGAGGACACCGACATCATCTTCCACCTGGCCGAGCGGGTCGACACCGACCGGTTCCTGCTCGTCATGCCCGACGGCAAGGAGGACCTCACCGGCAACCAGTTCTGGAACGCCACCGACGACTGCTGCAACTGGTTCGGCGCCAAGGTCGACGACGTCGCGTACCTGTCGGGCTTGGTGGCCGATTTGCGCGATGGCTACGACCTCACCGAGGTCGCCGTCGTCGGGCACAGCAACGGCGCGTATATGGCGTACCGCTTGGCGTGCGACGCGCCCGAGGCGGTCGATCGGCTGGTGACCGTGGCGGGCGCCGTCCCGCTTCAGGCCCCGAGCTGCGTGGGCGGCAAGGACATCCCGCTCCTGCACCTGCACGGCACCTACGACGAGGTCATCGGCTACGACCCGTACGACGGCAGCTTCGGCGGCGTCGCCACCGTCGGCGCCGCGGAGACCGTGCGTCGCTACGCGGAGCGCGCCGGCTGCGACGCGACCACGCATGACGTGGGGACCGCGGACCTGGCGTCGACGATCCGCGGCGACGAGTCGTCAGGTGCCGCGTACGACGGATGCCCCGCACCGGTCGCGTTGTGGTCGGTGGAGGGTGGCTACCACCTGTTCACCGACGCCACCGAGGCCCTGCGCGACGGCGTCGCCGCGTTCGCGTTGGGCGGCGACCCGACCTTCTAGGCCGCGGGCGGCGCGGACGTGGGGGGAGCGCCCGCGGGCGGCGCGCCCTTGGCGCCCGGCTTCTTGGGGCCGCGCGGGCGGGGACGACGCGGCGCCTCGCCCTTGTACAGGCCGGAGGCCTTCACGGCGGCGAGCTGACGGTCGAAGGACGCGAGCAGCGACGCCTCGACGTCCGCGGCCTCGCCCAGCTCGGTGAGCGTGAGGCCGATCGCCTCCAGCGTCGACAGGCACTCGCGGCGCGGCTCGCGGCGCAGCTTGCCGTAGGCGGACGGCCGCTTGGGGAAGAGCACGACGCGGTTGAGCTTGAGCAGCCAGGCGTTCCGCCACCACAGCGTCTTGGCCTGCGACCAGGTGCCGTCGAGCACGATCACGCCGTCGAGCTTGCTGGCGTCGACCTCGCCCGCGCCGTGGCGGTCGACCAGCGCCAGCGCCTTGCCGGGCTCGGCGACGATCGCGCGCGACGACTCCTTGCCGCCCAAGTGCACGACGGCCCACCTGCTGGGCTCAGCCGCGTCACCGACCGCCTTGGACAGGTTGGGCCAGGACAGGCCCACGCGCAGCGAGCCGCGCTCCAGGCCGAGCGTCGCCAGCTTGGCCGAGCCCAGCAGCACGTCCGGCTCCTGCGGGTGCTGCAGGACCACCACACGCAGGCGCGTCGGCTGCGGCGTCACCTCGGCGCAGACGCACACCGCCATCGGCTTCCCACAACGTGCACACGAGTCCATGCGATCCTCCGGGCTCAGCGGGTGACGGCGGCGAGCGCGGCCGGGCCCTTGTCTGACACCGCGCTATGCGCGAACACCATCACGCGCACCTCGGACGGCGCGATTCGTGTCGCGAGCTGGTGCAGCGCGCCCACGTTGCGGTCCAGATCGTCCGAGAAGATCCACGGCGCGCGGATGATCGCGCCGTCTTCACGCTGGGCGGCGCTGTCGCCCATGAACAGCACGCCGTTCACCAGGTAAGCGGCGCTGCCCTGGGTGTGGCCGGGCACCGCGAACACGCGGAAGCGCGCCGCGCCGTACTCGACCCGCTCACCGTCCTTCACCTGACGCGTCACGTGGACGACGGTGCTGGACTTGCCCATCATGCCGCCGATCGGGCTGCCCGACGCCACCTGGCCCGCCGCCAGCGCGACGTCGCCGGGCATGCCCGCGATCTCGATCCCGGGGAACGCGTTGCAGCCGCCGACGTGGTCGGGGTGACCGTGCGTGAGCAGGGCCGCGATCGGGGTGAGGTGAGCCTGCTCCAGCACCGCCTTCACGTTCACCGCCGCCGCGTCGCTCCCGCAGTCGATCAGCACCGCCTTGCCCTCGCCCACAGGGACGATGCCGACGCCGACGAAGCCGTCCT
The DNA here is from genome assembly GCA_947475315.1 of Pseudomonadota bacterium. Lineage (GTDB taxonomy): Bacteria > Myxococcota_A > UBA796 > UBA796 > CAIOSP01. Next base: position 13,289 of record CANJMY010000055.1, read on the forward strand.
GGATCAGCAGCGCGCCGTCCGGGAGTTCGGTGCGGGGGGGCATCGGCGCGATCCCATGGAACGTGGACCACATCACGGTGCCCAGGCCGGCCGCGCCGACTCCGACGAACAACACGAGGCCGATCCCCAACTTCTTGAGCGTGCCCATCCCCAGACTCCCTCACGCCGCCATACGGCGATCCCTCAAGGTGACCGAACCCAGCGCCAACATCGCGCCGGCGGCGCCCACGGAGAACACGGCCGTCGGCCCCCACACGTCCCAGGCCGCGCCCGCGAGCGCGCTGGCCAGCAGCGCCGATAGACCGCTCGCCATGGCGAACGCGCCAAACGCGGTGCCGCGGCGCTCCGACGGCACGATGTCCGCGACCCACGCGACGAGCACGCCCTGCGTCAGGCCCATCTGGAGCCCCCACAGCAAGCAGCCCGCGAGCACGGTCCAGAAGCCGCCCGCGAACGCGAGCGTCAGATCGGCCGCCACCAGCACCGCCAGGCCCGCCAGGCGCAGCGCGCGGTTCAAGCCCTTGTCCGCCAGGCGGCCGACCGGCCACGCTGTGCCCGCGTAGACGACGTTCATGGCCGCGAGCAGCAACGGCACGTTCGACGCGGAGACGCCCACGCTCTCCGCGCGCAGCAGCAGGAAGCCCTCGCCCAGCCGGGCCATGGCGAACACCACGCCCAACGCGACGACGCCCCAGAAAGCGGGCGGCAGCGTGCGCACGTCGGACCACGCGGTCGTCCGGACCTCGTCGTTGCGCTCGGCGCGCTTCGGCTCGCGGACGAACAGCGCGAGCACCAGGACCGCGCCGACAGCGGGGATCGTCGCGAGCGCGAACACCGTCCGGTAGTGCCCGCCGGTGTAGGCCATCAGCACGGTGCCGAGCACGGGTCCGAGCACCGCGCCCACCGTGTCCATCGACTGCCGCAGGCCGAACGCCGCGCCGCGGTTGTGCGGGTCGACGACGTCCGCGATCAGCGCGTCGCGTGGCGCGCCGCGGATGCCTTTGCCCAGGCGATCGGTGACGTTGGCGCCCAGCAACATGAACGGCGACGAGGCCAGCGCGAAGGCGGGCTTGTTGATCGCGGACAGGCCGTAGCCGATCAGCGTGAGGAGCTTTCGGCTGCGCGCGCGGTCTGCCCAGCGCCCCGACACCCCCTTGAAGATCTGCGCGGTGGCGTCGCCCAGCCCGGTGACCAGCCCGAAGGTGCCCACGGTCGTGTGCATCATCGTCACCATGTAGACGCCGAGCAGGCCGTTCACCATGTTGGTGGACACGTCCATCATCAGGCTGGTGAGGCCAAGCGCCCAGACGGTCGTCGGCACTGTGGGCTTCGGTGTGTCGGTGACGGCGGGCATAGACAGTCCAGCGGTCCTGACCAATACCCGGTTGCGCCGGGCTCCACACACCTCGGCGCGGGCCGTGTGCTAGTCTCCGGGGCGCGTGGGGTGGGGCCCGGCGTGGGCGTCACGTCGTCGAGGGAGGGGAGCGATGCAAGATATGTTCGGTGGTGGTGCGCTGGAGGCCTCGTCGGCGGTGTCGTCCACGCTGGCGGGCGAGGGCACGGTGATCGTCAAGCAGGCCAAGAGCTGGACCGAGGTCTTCACGGACCTGGAGACGGTGAGCCGCTTCAGCGTGTCGACGCCGGACGGCCGCGAGCTGTGGGCCGCGGCCGAGATCAGCCAGGGTTTCCTGGGCGTGGTCGCGCGCTGGTTCCTCAAGTCGGCGCGCCCGTTCACCATGGAGCTGCGCGCCCGCGACGGATCGGTGGCCATGCGCATCCAGCGCCCGTGGCGGTTCTTCTTCTCGCACATCGACGTGTTCACCGGCGACGGCGCGCCGCTGGGCGAGGTGCAGGAGCGTTGGGGCTGGTTCACCCGGCTGTATGAGCTCAAGGATCCGTCGGGCAACGTGCTCGCGTCGCTGGTCGGGCCGCTCTTCCGCCCGTGGACCTTCCTGGTGAAGATCGACGGCAAGGAGGTCGCGCAGATCAGCAAGAATTGGTCGGGCCTGGGCCGCGAGATGTTCACGGACGCCGACACCTACGGCCTGACCTTCCAGGGCACCACGCCGGGCGTGCGCGCCCTGATGCTCGCCGCCACCTTCCTGATCGACTTCCGGCACTTCGAGCACAAGGACTAGGTCTGCGGGGGCGTGCTCCAGCCGCCGGGCTTGGCGCGGCGGTTGGGGTGCCTACAGACACCGCTCTGTCCTGGAGTTCGTATGGCGACCCCTCGTGGAATCCCTTGGCGTCGCCTGTTCGAACTGTCCAAGCCTGAGATTCGCTTGCTCGGCTTGGCGACCGTCGCGCTGCTGATCAGCTCGGCGATGTCGCTCGCGTTCCCCGCGCTCGTCGGCTGGTTGGTCGATCTCGTCACCAAGTCCAAGGACACGGCCAAGCTCGATCAGGTGGTGCTGCTGCTGATCGGCGTGTTCTTCGTGCAGGCGGTGTTCTCCATGCTCCGGGCGTGGTTGTTCACGCAGGCGGGCGAGCGCGTGGTGACCAGGCTCCGCAGCCAGCTCTTCGCGTCCATCCTCCACCAGGAGGTTGCCTTCTTCGACGAGACGCGCACCGGCGAGCTCACGAACCGCCTCGCCTCAGACACGTCGGTCCTGCAGAACACGGTGACGGTGAACCTCTCGATGGCGCTGCGGTACGGGCTGGGCGTTCTCGGCGGAGTGGGCATGCTGTTCTACAGCTCTCCGACGCTCACCGGGGTCGCCATGCTGGTGGTGCCGATCGTGGCGATCGGCGCCGCGGTCTATGGGCGCATGATCCGCCTGCTGTCCGCCCAGGTGCAGGATGCGCTCGCGCGGTCCAACGAGGTGGCGGAGGAGGCGATTAGCGGGGTCCGGACCGTGCGCGCGTTCGCCGGCGAGGACGGCGAGATCTCGCGCTACGATCAGGCGGTGGAGGAGAGCTACGAGTTGGCGGCCAAGCGGGCCTTTGGCTACGGCATGTTCAACGGCGTCGCGGGCTTCGCGGGCTACGGCGCGCTGGCGCTGATCGTGTGGGTCGGCGGGCGCATGGTGCTCGCGGGCACCATGACCATCGGCGATCTGACCGCGTTCCTGCTGTACACGCTGTCGGCGGCGTTCGCGCTCGGCGCGCTCGCGGGTCTGTACGGCGACTTCATGCGCGCGATCGGCGCCAGCGAGCGCGTGTTCGAGCTCATGGACCGACCCCACGGCATCGAGGCCCCAGGCGGCGCGCCGATCGGCGAGGTCGCGGGCGCCATCCGCTTCGAGGACGTGCACTTCGCCTACCCGACGCGCAGCGACGCGCCGGTTTTGCGCGGCGTGAACCTGGAGATCCGCCCCGGCGAGGTGGTCGCCCTGGTGGGCGCGTCTGGCGCGGGCAAGTCGACGATCTCCCAGCTGCTTCTGCGCTTCTACAAACCGCAGTCGGGCCGGATCCTGATCGACGGAAAGCCGCTCAATGACCTGGACGCCAACAGCGTCCGTCGCGCGATCGGCCTGGTGAGCCAGGAGCCGATCCTGTTCGCGACGTCGATCCGCGACAACATCCGCTACGCGCGCGCCGACGCGGACGACGCGAGCGTGCGCGACGCGGCCCGCACCGCCAACGCCGAGACCTTCGTCGACGCGTTCCCCGCTGGGTTCGAGACGCTGGTGGGCGAGCGCGGAGTGCGCCTGTCGGGCGGCCAGAAGCAGCGCGTGGCGATCGCGCGCGCCGTGCTCAAGGACCCGCGCATCCTGGTGCTGGACGAGGCCACGAGCGCGCTGGACGCCGAGAACGAGCACCTGGTCCAGGAGGCGCTCGACCGGCTGATGCAGGGCCGCACCACGCTGGTGATCGCGCACCGCCTGTCGACCATCCAGAACGCCGACCGGGTCGTCGTGCTCGACAAGGGTCAGGTCGCCGAGGTCGGCACGCACCAGGAGCTGATGGCGGCGGACGGCATCTACCGCAAGCTGGTCGAGCGGCAGTTCAGCCTGGCGTCGTAGGCTCGCGGCGTCGTCGACGAGGCGGCGGTCAGTACCGCTGGGGTTCTTAGAGGCGCGCCTTCAGCGCCTGGATCCGCAGGTAGGCCTCGTCGATGCGGTCGCGCCCGATGCGCCCGTCCTTCACGGCGGCCCTGAGCAGCTCGATCACCGTGGGGGCGATCTGCTCGTCGTACACGTCGGGGTTGTTGTTCGCGAAGGTGAGCAGGTCGTTGCCCGCGAGGACGGCGGCCACCACCGCCTCCTCCAGCCCGAACTCGCGCTGGATCGCGCCCATCTGCATGTCGTCCGACACCACGACGCCGTCGTAGCCGATCTGATCACGGAGCAGCGACCGGAGGATGGTGGGGGAGAGCGTGGCGGGCCAGTCCGGGTCGAGCTCCGCGTTGAACACGTGGGCGGTCATCACCGCGTCGGCCAAGCCGTCGTCGACGATCTGCTGGTAGGGCGCAAGCTCCATCTCGGTCCACGTAGCGGTCACGTCGGTGAACCCCGCATGGGAGTCGGACGCGGCGCTGCCGTGGCCCGGGAAGTGCTTGAGCGTGCTTCGGATGGACTGCTCGGCCAGTCCTTCGATCGTCGCCTCCGCGTGGGCGATGACCTTGGCTGGGTCAGACGAGAAGCTGCGCTCAAGCGCCCCGATCGCCGGGCTGTCGGGGTTGACGTTCACGTCCACCACCGGCGCGAAATTCAGGTTGATGCCCATCTGCTGGAGCGTCTGTCCGATCGATCGGCCCGCGCCGAACGTGGCGTCCAGATCGTCGAACTCGCCCAGCGCCTGCGCGGACTGCGTAGGCGGGAAGCCGTACTTCTCCTTGAGGCGGTCCACCATGCCGCCCTCCTCGTCGATCGACACGATCAACGAGCCGTCCGCGTAGGACTTCAGCGTGGTCACCAGCGTCTGGAGCTGCGTCGGCGTGGAGATGTTGCGGTTGGTGTCGCCGTTCATCACGTCCCGGTCGAACAGCACGACGCCGCCTACCTGCCCGGCGGCGATCTGCTGGGTGATGGCGAAGGAGTCGTCGACGATCTTGCCGCGGAAGCCCACGATCAGCATCTGACCCAGCTCTTCGGCGAGAGGTGCGGGGTGCGGGTTGGCGTCGGTGTCGTCCGGATCGGCGCAGCCTGTGGCCAAGCCCAGCAGGGCCAGCGCGACGAGGTGAGGGCGGACGCACAGGCGCATTGGGACTCCGTGGGGCCTTGCACCTAGCCGGATCTCCCGCGTGCGGGCGCCTGGGAAACGGTTGGGAAAGGTCGCTCGTTCGTCTCGTCTCGTCCGGCCTACCGCCAACCACGATCGGACAGGTTATCCGCGCGCGTCATGCGACCGAAATGTTTCGGTCCCTCTCTGGAAGGCCCATGAAGTCCCTCGTTCCAGCCACGCTCCTGTCCCTCATGGTGGCCGCCTGCAACGGCGGCGCGGGTGGCGTCTCGGCCTCCGCGGCTCCCTCGCAGAAGGCCGTCTTCGAGTTCTTCGTCATGTCGAAGTGCCCGTTTGGCGTCCAGGTCGAGGACGCCTTCGGCCCCGTGAAGGAGAAGCTCGGCGACGCCGTTGAGCTCAAGATCAACTACATCGGCGACGGCGGCGCGGACGCGCTGACCTCCATGCACGGCCCGACCGAGGTCGCGGGTGACATCGCCCAGCTGTGCGCGGCCAAGCAGGACGCCACCAAGTCCTTCGACATGATCCTGTGCCAGAACAAGGACATGAAGTCGGTGGACACCAACTGGTCGGACTGCGGTAAGTCGGTCGGCCTCGACGTCGACGCGCTGACCGCCTGCGTCAACGGTGACGAGGGCAAGCAGCTCCTCGCGGCGTCGTTCCAGATCGCCAAGGACCGCGGCGCCAAGGGCTCGCCCACCATCTTCCTCAACGGCCAGCCCTACCAGAGCGGCCGCAAGACCCGCGACTTCATGCTGGCCTCCTGCGCCGTGTTCGGTGACGACGCCCCCCAGGCCTGCAAGGACCTGCCCAAGCCCGTTGCCATCAACGCCATCTTCTTCTCCGACGCCCGCTGCGGCGCCGACTGCGATCTCAAGAAGATCGAGCCCAAGCTGAAGAGCGCGTTCGCCGGCCTCCAGGTCAAGTACGTCGACTACAGCACGGACGAAGGCAAGGCGCTGTACGCCGAGCTCCAGACCGCCGAGCCCACGTTCAAGCTGCTGCCCGAGATCCTCTTCGTCGACGACCCCAAGCAGGACGCCGACGCCTACGCGGACGTGCAGCGCTACCTCAAGCCCCTGGGCAAGTACCAGGAGCTGCGCCTCGGCGGCTCGTTCGACCCCAAGGCCGAGATCTGTGACAACACCACGGACGACGACGGCAACGGTCAGGCGGACTGCGCGGACGCCTCCTGCAAGGAGAAGATGATCTGCCGCGAGTCCAAGCCCAAGAAGCTCGACCTGTTCGTGATGTCGCACTGCCCGTACGGCGCCAAGGCGCTCATCGCGACCAACGACGCGCTCCAGACCTTCGGCGCCGACATGGACCTCACCATCCACTTCATCGGCTCCGAAGAGGGCGGCGAGCTCAAGTCCATGCACGGCCCGAAGGAGGTGGAGGAGGACCTCCACGAGATCTGCGTGCAGGCGCACTACCCCAAGCCCGCGCAGTTCATGAAGTACATGGCCTGCATCAGCAGGGACTACTCCAAGGTCGACTGGAAGGACTGCGCCAAGGAAGCCTCGGTGGACGTCAAGACCATCGAGACCTGCTCGAACGGCGACGAGGGCAAGAAGCTTCTGGCCGCCTCGTTCGCGCTGGCCACCTCGCTCGACATCACGGGCAGCCCCACCTTCCTGTCCAACAACAAGCGCACCTTCAACGCCATCGCGGCGCCTGACGTGCAGAAGCAGTTCTGCCAGGACAACGCCGGCCTGAAGGGCTGCTCGGGCGTCATCCAGGAGGACGCGTCCGCGGCCAAGCCTGTCGACCCCGCGCAGTGCGGCACGCCCCAGTAGCCTGACCGTTCGCGCCTTTGGCGTGACGCGCCGCCCCTCGACCTCGGTCGGCGGGCGGCGCGCTTGCTTAGTGGGTCAGGGTCGGCAGACGAGCGTGAAGCGGACGATGCGGGGCAGGGTGCCGGTGCCCAGGATCACGGCCTCGTAGGTGCCCGGCCAATGGGGCGTCCAGCGCGCGACCGTGCCGACGACGTCGGCTCCGGGCAGGCCCGCGACCTGCAAGGTCTCGGCGCCGGTGAACGGCTCCAGCCGGAGCGGCTCGCCCACCCGGCAGGTGGTCGGGAGCGTGCCGGTGGCGGTGGGGAGGGGCAGCGCGCCGATCGGGGCGTAGGCGAGCGCGGTGTCCGCCAGTCGCTCCAGGGCGGCCTGGTCCACCTGGAAGCGTGCGCTGGCCGTGAGGTTGTCGGCGGCGGCCTGGAGCGTGGTCGCGGCGTCCCCGTCGGGCTCGCCGCCGGAGCGTCGGGCGATCAGCTCCAGCGCCGCCAACACAAGGCCCGCCTCGGCGCTGACCTTGCGGAGCGGGAAGTCGAGCTCGTCGACCAGCTCGGGTGCCAGGCCGCTGTGGTGGATCTGGGTGCGCAGCGCGGCCAGGGCGGTCGCGCGCTGGGCCAGCGCGGTGACCGACTGCAGGTAGGGCAGGGTGGAGGTCTGCAGGTCGTCGGCGACCGCGTTCGCCTGGGTCGCCAGGTCGCGGTCGATCGGGGTCTGCGCGCTGTTGGCGTCGAACGACTCCATCACCCGGATCATCAGCAGCGTGTCCAGGTCGGCGTCGGCGGCGAAGCCTGCGGTGTAGCGCAGCTCGGCCGTGGCGGCGTCCAGGCGCTGGGCGCGCTCGTCCTCCCCGGCCAGGCCGTTGTCCGCGCGCTCGATCCACGACGCGAACGTGCCCACGTTGAGGCGCGACAGGCCGCCCTGCATCGACGGGTTCATGAGCGCGCCGGTCAGGGCGTCAGGCAGGTCGGCCGTGCGGCCCGACCACGGCCCCAGCAGGATCCGGCCGAGGAAGCCGTCGCCGCCGTCGTTCGCCCAGGCGTTGTCCCACAGCGCGAGCGGCCGGCCCACCAGGTCGGACGCGCGGGTCAGGTCGTCGGGTGACAGCGTGGGCGCGAAGGTGTCGGTGCCGGTCCACATGACGTGCACCGCCGGATCCAGCGCCGACAGCGCCTCCAGGTAGGCCCCGCCGTCCGGGAAGCTGTCCAGGCGCGCGTCGCTGTAGACGGTGCCCACGAACCACACGATCAGGTCTGGGTGGCCCACGCGCAGGCGGTCGACCACCGCGTTGACCACGCCCGCCTGCTCAGCGCCCAGCGCGCCGTCGACGGAGAGCGGACCGACGAGCTCGATGTCGTCGGCGAAGATCGCGATGCCCGGGATCCCGCGGTCGACGAAGGTGCCCAGCTTGGTGGTGAGCGCGTCCAGGTCGGCTGGATCGTTCGGGTCGAGGTCCAGGAAGGGGCTGATGCCGAACAGCACGTCGACGTGGCGCGCGGCGCCATCGGCGGCGAGCGCGGCGAAGCGGTCGACAAAGGCCGCGTCGTAGGGTGTGCGCCACTCGGCGCGGTGCAGCGGGTCCTCCTTGGGGGCGTAGATGTAGGTCCCCAGACCGTGCGCGCCGAGCATGTCGACCATGCGCGACCGCTCCAGCGACGTCCACGGGTGGCCGTAGAAGCCCTCGACCACGCCCAGCGTCGGGTGTTGCTCGCCGCGGGCGATGGGCTCGGGCGGGGCAGGGGGCGCGACCGCGGGATCGCGCGCGGTGAGCGACACGTCGAGCAGGCGCGTGTCGGCGATGCCGTCCACCGCCACCACCACGCAGGCGCCGCACCCGGAGACGTCGACGGAGACGTGCTCGGCGGGGTCGACCTTCTGGCTCGAGAGCACCTC
>CANJMY010000056.1 GCA_947475315.1 Pseudomonadota bacterium
AACCCGCCGGTCGACCCGAACGACCTCGGGATCTACGCGTGGGCGCCCACCCACGCATTCTCCGCCGGGGGGAATGAGCCGTTCTGGACGGTGGCCCGGCAGGCGCGCGACCGCGTGACCCCCACCAAGCGCGCGTCCGCGTTGGGCGCGGCGTCGCTGGCGTCTCACGCGTGGGCGCCGTGGATGGCCATCCCCGAGCTGCGTCAGATGGCGGGCAACGCGCCGTCGGTGCCCGGCACGCGCGTGGTGCTCAGCAACATGGGCCGCGCGCACCTCCCCACCGTCTCCGAATTCGGCCTGCGGTTTGGGGTCTACTCGGCGATGGTTCCCAGCCAGGACTTGGTGTTCATCCCCGGATCGTTCGACGGTCAGATCGCGCTGACCGCCACCTGGACCGACGCGTCGCGCTTGGCGGGACATGTGCCTGAGGTGCTCGCCACCGTCGCGCGCGAGCTGACCGTTGCCGCGCGCTGAGCGCTAGCGCGTCTCGGGCCGCGCCAACCACGCGTTCCACAGCTCCCACGCCTGGGGCGCCGCGCGTGAGAGCCACAGGGTCGCGTAGGCGTCCAGGCCGACGACGTAGCGGAGCCGCGGCGTACGTGCGGACGCCGCCCGCGCGATCACGCGCGCCACCGCGTCGGCGCTCGTCGTCTGGTGAGACCAACCGGCCCCAACCTGGAAGAGGCGTTCGAGTCGCGCGGTCGCGACGGCGTTGGCGCCCTGCGGGTCGGCCGACGCGTCCGAGCGTCGCCACGCGTGGCGCACCATGCGCGTCGGCACCATGCCCGGCTCGATGAGGCTGACAAAGACGCCCGCCGCGCGGAGCTCGTGGCGCAGCGCCTCGCTGTAGCCCTCGACCGCGAACTTCGACGCGTCGTAGCCGCTGAACATTGGGCTCGCGACGCGGCCACCCAGGCTCGACACGTTGAGGATCCGCCCGTACCAACGCGACCGCATGCCGGGGATCACCGCCCTGCACACGTTCGCCACGCCAAAGAAGTTGGTCTCGAACTGCTCGCGCAGCTCGTCGGCGCTTGTGTCCTCCGCGAAGCCAGACCAGAGTACCCCCGCGCTGTTCACCACCACGTCGAGGCGGCCCGCGTCCCGCTCGAGGCGCGCCACCACCTCACGCACCGCGGCCTCGTCGCGCACGTCGATCGCCACCGGCTCCACCGTCACGCGCGCCTGCGTGGCCGCGTCGATCAGGTCGGCTGCCCGCGACACGTCGCGCATCCCCGCGAACACGCGCACGCCGTCACGCGCGAGCGCCACGGCGGCGCGCAAGCCGATCCCGCTCGACGCCCCCGTGACCAGCGCGACGCGACGTGGTGACACGGTCTAGCGCTCCACGCTGGCGAGGTGGCGGTCCATCAGCTGTTGGTAGATCGCGTGCATCTGCCCGCCGGTGAAGTCGATGATCGCGCTGTTGAACCAAGCGCCCTTCTCGCCGGCGAGCACGGACACCATGCCGCCCACCTCCTCCAGCGTGACCATGCGGCCCGCGGCGAACATCTCGTGGTGCAGATCACGGGCGTGGGTCCACACGTCGGCGGGGAAGATGTGCTGCAGCGCCGCCGTCTCCACGGTGCCGTACTTGAGAGCGTTCACGCGGATGCCGCGCTCGCGCAGATCCCACGCCAGGTACTTCACGTAGGACTCGAGCGCGGCCTTGGACGCGGCGATCGCGCCGAGGTTCGACAGCACGTTCTCGTTGACCGCGTTGTCGAGCGCCAAGATCCGCGACCCCGGGCCAATCGCGCCGGTGCGGATCAACGCCTGGGTCCAGTACACGAACGAATGCGCCATCGACTCGAACGTCTTCTGGATCTGCTTGGGGTGGATGAACGGCTCCTGCTTGGCGAGGTAGCCGATCGACGCGTTCGCGATCGCGTGGACGACGATGTGCACGCCGCCCTCGCCGGTGATCTCGCGCACGGTGTCGGCCAGCGCGGGGATCGTGTCCGCCTTGCCCGCGTCGCCCACCAGCACCTCGAAGCGGCGCCCCGCCGCGACGACGGCCTCACCCACGGCCCGCACGCCGTCGGGGTGGTTGCCTCGGTGGATGCCGATCACGTTCAGGCCCGGATCTGCGGCCAGCGCGCGAGAGATCGCCGCGCCCGCGCCGGACGACACACCCAGAATCAACGCCCAACGTTCAGCGCTCATGGCAACAAGCTCCCAGGGACGGCCCAAGTCGGTGGTTGGAGGTGCGGAAGCCGTGAGACGGCGGTCGCCTGATCGAGGAGGCGCTGGACGCGCTCCTGCACGTGCTCGGCGACGGTCGCCAGCCCCTCGCGGTCGCGCACGTCGACCACGCCAAAGGTGGCGCGCACGTCGATCGGCTCGCCGACGATTTGGTGGACCTTCACGGGGAACGGCGGCGACCACGGGTAGAAGCCCAGCGGCCCGAGTGCGATCCAGAACGGCGATCGGTTCTTCAGGTTCAGCTTGCGGCCCAAGACCGCGCCGTCGTTGAGCCCGTAGTAGGCGTCGTCCACGCCGCTCGCCGCGACGGGCACGATCGGCATGCCGTGCTCGATCGCCACCCGCACGAAGCCGGTGCGCTGCCCCCAGTCGACGCGGTTGTGGATCCAGCCGGGGCGGGTCGCCTCCCGGTCACCACCGGGCGTGATCAGCACGTGGCGCCCGCTGCGCGCGGCCGCCGCCAGGTGCTCGCCGTCCCCCGTCGACCAGTCCAGGCCCTCGATCAGCCAGCGCGTGAACGCCATGTCGCGAAAGCCGTCGTGCACGATCGCCAGCGGCAGCCGGCCCTGACGCCGGTACAGGACCTCGTGCAGGATCAGCACGTCCCAGGCGACCGGCCGTCCGTGGTACCCGACGACCAGGCTCGACTGCGGCGTGTCGAGGTGCTCCAAGCCCTCGACCGAGTACCGGAAGTTCCAGCGCCAGCTGCGCATCCACGCCAGCCACACCTGCAGCTGCGCGGGCGACGGCTCCCAACCCGGACCGACGCGCGTGCCCGGCGCCTGCGCCACCGAGGCGAGGTCTCGCGAGGACACCAGCCGGAGCGCGTCGCGGCCCTGTCGCAGCCTCTCTGCCACCCGCGCCCGACGGCCCGGCTCCACCTGGTTCATGCGCCCACCTGCCAGACGACCGCGCCGTAGCCAATGCCCGAGCCGACGGCGGCCAACAGCACCCGGTGTCCAGGGCGGACGCGGCCGGACCGCATGAGGACGTCGAGGCTGACCGGCACCGACGCCGACCCGATGCTGCCCACCCAGTCCACCACCGGCACGAGCTTGTCCGCGGGCACGCCGAGCCGATCGACGACGATCTCGAGCATCCGCCCGTTCGGCTGATGCGGGAGCACCCAGTCCATGTCGTCGATCGTGAGCCCGGCCCGCCCAAGCGCCTGATGCACCGCGTCGACCAGCGCGTCCGTCGCCTCGCCGGAGAGCGCCTTGTTGCTCACCCCAAACTTCACCCACTCCGGCACGCCGGTCAGGCCGGCGTGCGCGAGCGACACGCTCCCCCGCCGCACCCCGTCGTTGCGCAAGAAGCTCGACACCATGCCCGCGCCGGTGCCGGGCTTGGCCGGACCGACGATCGCCGCGGCCGCGCCGTCGCCAAACACGGCGTAGGAGCGACGCTCAGAGGGGTGCAGGTGCCGCGAGTAGACCTCGGTCGCGACCACGGCGACGGGGCCCATCCCGGTCGCGACGCAGCGCGCCGCCATGTCGAGCGCGGTCAGAAATCCAGTGCACGCGTTGTTCACGTCGAACAGGTCGCAGGTTCCGTGCAGGCCGAGCCCATCGCCCACGGCGTTCGCGGTGGCGGGCAGGTGCATGTCGCCGCCCGTGCAGTAGGTCAGGACGATGCGCTCCAGGTCGCTCGCCGCCATGCCCGCGGCGTCGAGCGCCTGCCGGACGGCCTCGATCGCCAGGGTCGCGTGCGTCTCGCCGTCTACCGCCCAACGGCGCTCGCGGATGCCCGTTCGCTGGATCAGGTCCGCCGCGGGTATGTCCGGGTAGGCCGCCGCGGCCACCTCGGCGGTGGACACGACTCGACTCGGCAAGGCGGTCCCCGTGCCCAACAAGCTCGCCGGAAGCAGCACCGTTCCCCCAGGCGTACGGACGTCCCCACGCCCGTACCGGGGGCCGATAACACCCAGCACCTAAGGGAACCGCTGCTAGCCCTTGCCCCGACCGACCGGGCGGGTAAATGAACGGTCCCTCAGTCACCCCCACGGCGGCCCAGGATGGACGACAGCTCCGAGCGTCAGCGTGTCCGGCACCAGCAGATCGCCGACGCGGCGATCGCGGTGTTCGCTGAGAAGGGGTTCCATCAGGCCCGGGTGAGCGACATCGCCAGCCGCGCCGGCGTGGCAGACGGCACGATCTACCTGTACTTTCGCAACAAGGAAGACATCCTCCTCTCCATCTTCGAAGAGAAGATGGATGAGCTGATCGTGGGCCTGAAGGCCTCGCTCGAGGGCATCGTGGATCCGGTCGAGCGGATCCGCACCTTCGCCGTGTTCCACTTTGGCCAGGTGGATCGCAACCAGGCTCTGGCCGAGGTCTTGCAAGTCGAGCTGCGTCTCTCGAACAAGTTCCTCAAGGAGTACCGACCCAAGAAGCTGTGGGACTACCTAGGCATCTTGGAGGAGATCATCCGTGACGGCGCCGCCACCGGCGTGTTCCGCCCGGACGTAGAGCCGTTCCTCGCCACGTGGGCCATCTTCGGCGCGCTGGATGAGCTCGGCATGCAGTGGGTCTTGTCCCGCAAGGCCCGTCGCTTCACCGTCGACCAGACCGCTCGCGCGGTCGCCGACACCTTTCTCCACGGCATCGTCCGTGCCCCTCAACCCGCATCCCAGGAGGTCTCGTGAACATCGCGGTCTGCATCAAGGTGGCGCCCCCGACCACCACGCCCAAGATCAAGCCGAGCGCTGACGGCTCTGGCATCGACCCCACCGGCATCAAGTACGAGCCGGGCCCCTACGACCTCTTCGCCGTGACTGAGGGCATCGTCCTCATCGAGCAGAAGAAGGCCGCCAAGGTCCACCTGTTCACCGTCGCGTCCACCGACGTGAAGACCGACGAGGCCGTCAGCGCGCTGCGCGGCGGCGCGATCGCGCTCGGCTGCGAAGACCTGACCGTCATCGACGACCCGGCCCTCGCCAAGGCCGACGCCCTCGGCGTCGCCAAGGCCCTGGCCGCCGCCATCAAGGCCACGCCGGACGTGGGCCTCGTGCTCACCGGCAAGCAGGCCATCGACTACGACAACGTCGCGGTCCCCGCCATGCTGGCCGAGCTGCTCGGCTACCCGCTCGTCTCGTTCGTGTGCGCCCTCGACATCAACGGCGACACCTTCACCGCGACGCGCAGCGTCGGCGGCGGCGTCGAAGAGGTCGTCACCGGCAAGCTGCCGGCCGTCATCACCTGCGACAAGGGCATGGTGCAGCCGCGCTACGCCAAGCTCCCGCAGATCATGGCCGCCAAGAAGGCCGCCGTGCACATCAAGAAGGTCGCGGACCTCGGCCTGTCCGCCGACGACGTGGCGCCCGCCGCCACCTACTCGGCCTACTCCGAGCCGCCGCCCCGCCCCGCGGGCCGCATCCTCAAGGGCGAGCTGCCCCAGCAGCTCGACGAGCTCGTCGCGCTGCTCCGCAACGAAGCCAAGGTCCTCTGAGCCATACCCCCCTTCCCCTTTTAGAATCCGGAGTCCAACATGACCATCCTCGTCCTCGCGGAGCACGAGAACGGCGTCTTCAAGAAGACGGCGTCTGAGCTCCTCGGCAAGGCCTCTGAGCTTGCCGCCTCGCTCGGCACCGACGTCGCGGCCCTCGTGCTCGGCGACGCCCCCGCCGCCGACCTCGGCGCCTTTGGCGCCAAGAAGGCCTACCAGATCGCGGGCGACTTCTCGTCGTACCAGACCGACGTCGTCGTCGCGGCCCTCGCGGCCGGCGTCGCCGCCGCGGGCCCCACCGCGTTCCTGACCTCCGCCAGCTACCTCGCCAAGGACGCGCTCCCGCGCCTTGTCGCCAAGCTCGGCACGGGCTTCGGCTCTGAGGTCACGTCGTTGCGCGCTGAGGGCGGCGCCCTCGTCGGTCGTCGTCCCGTCTTCTCGGGCAAGGCCCTGTGCGACGTGAAGATCTCCAAGTCCCCGGCGATCTTCTCCGTGCGCGCCAACAGCTTCAGCCAGCCTAACCCCGGTGGCGCCAAGGCTGAGGTTGTGGCCGTGGCCTTCACCGCCCCCGCCGAGCGCCTCACGCTCGTCGAGCGCAAGAAGCCCGAGACCACCGCCGTCGACCTGTCCGAGGCCTCGCGCATCGTGTCGGGCGGCCGCTCGGTCAAGTCCAAGGAGAACTACGACGCCATCATCGTGCCGCTCGCCAAGTCGATCGGCGCCACCCCCGGCGCGTCGCGCGCCTGCGTCGACGCGGGCTACGCGCCCCACGAGTTCCAGGTCGGCCAGACCGGCAAGACCGTCAACCCGAACCTGTACATCGCCGTCGGCATCTCGGGCGCCATCCAGCACCTTGCGGGCATGCGCACCTCCAAGGTGATCGTCGCGATCAACACGGATCCGGGCGCGCCCATCTTCGAGCACGCCACCTACGGCCTCGTCGCGGACCTGTTCGCGGCCGCGCCCGAGCTGCAGAAGCGCTTCGAGAAGCTGGACTAGTCCAAGCTCGACCATTCGGTCGCGGCCGCGCCACGCCTCCGGGGAGACCCGGTCGCGTGGCGCGTGTCGTTTGGGGGGTCGTGTCGGCGTCCTCGCGTTCCCAACAGGCCTGTTGTACAACGACCTTGTTGCAGACCGCGCCCCGAGGCCCCCATCCTTCTCCCCACCCTGCTCGCCGCCGCCCTCGCCGCCGACCCGGTGACCGTCCAAGGCGCCCTCGCGCCCGGCGACGGTCGCATGGACTCCGGCGAGTGGATCGACGTCTACGCGCTCCACTGCGCGGCAGGCGCGGTCGTGTCCGCGCGCGCGACCTCGTCCGCCTTCGACACCTACGTCGGCCTGGACATGCCCGGGCAGGACACCGTGCAGAACGACGACGCCACGTTCGGCGAGGGCGCGCTGGCGAACGGGCAGGTGATCGCCGCGGGCACCTGCGACGTGTTCGTGACGTCCTACAAGGCGGGCGAGGCGGGCGAGTACGTCCTGCAGCTGACGGGGTTCTCCGGGCCGCCCACGCTGCGCGCGCCCGCGGTCGCGCCCGCGACCCCGGCCGTGGCCGCCACCGCGCTCGGCGGCCAGCTCGACGGCCTGCTGCGGGCCTGGGGCGACGGGTTCCACGGCCACCTGGGCGACGCGACGGACGACGGGTTCGGCACGCCCGACGCCTACGCCACCGACCTGACGCTCGACGGCGCGACCCGAGTCGTGCTCCGCGTCCCGAGCGCGGGGGCGGAGGGCCCCCGCCTGATCGCCGACCTGGGCGAGTTCCGCGACGAGGCCGCGGCCGTGCGCGCCTACCAGGCTTGGGTCGACAAGGTCGGACAAGGCGGGATGCCCTGCTGCACCTTCCTCACCGACACCCACGACACGCCGGAGCTGCGCACCAAGACGTGGATGCCGAACGACCCCAGCGGCCGCATGGGCGCGCTGTCGCGGGTCATGCTGGAGGTCACCCTCAAGCGCCAGCAGGCCTGGGACGACGCCACCCACGGCGTGACGTGGGCGTGGGTCCTCGCCCTCACCGTCTCCCGCGTGCCCTGACCGGCGTGATGCTCACAGCCCGCAGGCGTAGAACCCGAGCGTGACCCGATCCGCGGGCACCGTGACGATGTCCAAGCTGTGATTGGGCACCGTGTCGTCGAGGCCCTCGAACGCGAGCGGGCAGACCTGACGCGCCGCCTCACACTCCGAGCGCATGGTGTGGCCCGCGGCCGACGCCGCGTCGGCGAAGGACCAGCACGGCGTCCCCTGCCAGAAGATCTGCGGACGGCCCGGCGCCGCGGTCGGGAACGTGTCGTTGGGGAGCATGCGCACCACGCGCACGTCGCGCGCGACCAGCGTCTCCTCGCACTCCAGGAACGACGAGTTCACGACGCGATCGCCGAGCGGCAGGACCACGTCGCTGTGCTCGGGCAGCTCACGGATACCGGCCCGCGCGATGCGCTGCGCGACCACGCCGTTCGACGACAGCGCGCTGTCCCCGCCGGGCATCGCTCGGCCCCCGAGCAGCACCGCCACCACCACCGCGACGATCGGCGGCCGGTCCCCCGCCGCGGGGAGCAGGCGCGCGCCAAGCTCGCCGAGGCCGTACCCGGCCAGCAGGCACGCGATGAGCACCGGCAAGTGCTGCAGCCGCGCCGCGCCCTCCGGCGTGCCCTGCGTCGGGATCCAGATCCGCAGGATCAACAGCCAGAACAACCCGAGCGCGACCCCCTGCGCGGGCCTGCGCCACAGCAGCGCGCCAAGGCCCACCGCCGCCGACACCACCACCACGAGCGGCACGATGGCGTCCACGAGCAGCACGTTGCCGACCTCGCCCGCCGGCAGGCCCACGTTCGCCAAGCGCGCCAGGAACGAGCCCTGGGCGTCGAACATGGTGTGGGCCGCCGTCCGCTCCCCGTGGGTGAGCTTGTAGAGCAGGTTGTGCAGCGGCAGCGCGATCCACACGGCGCCAAGGCCCGCCACCACCAGGTGATCGCGTCGACGCGCCGGGTCGAGCAGCCCCGCGCGCGCGTGGGACGTCGACAGCACCGCCGCCAGCAGCAGGGTGGGTGCCAACAGGACCATCTCGGGGCGGGTCTGGGTCGCGGCGACCAGCGCGCCGATCGCGGCGACCGCGTCCACGGGGCTCGCGGTCACGGGCGCGCCGTCGTCGTCCTGCGGACCGAACCAGGCGAGCGCACGACCCACGCCGAGCAACGTCAGCGCGATCGCCGGGACCAGGAGGTCCTCAGAGCGACCATTCCGCGCGATCAGCTCGTTCCCCGCCACCATCATCCCAGCGAGCGCCGACGCCGAGCGCGACCAGCCGAGGCCACGCGCGAGCGACATCACAATCCACGGCGTCAGCGCGCTCACCACCACCTGCACCGACAGCAGCGTGTCGAGGTTGGCGCCGAACCACCCCATGAACGGCGTGTGAAGCGCAAAGTACCCAAAGCCGTAGGTGTCGTGGATCGGCTGGCCGCAGGCCACGTCCGAGAACGCCATCCACCCGTGCTGGTTCTCGTTCCGAAGGACGGGCGCCCAGGTCAGCCGGTGCGTGACGGCGAACGCGGTCACCAGGAACACGCCCACCGCGTCGCGCGCGCCCCGCGGCCAGGCGCGCAGCAGCCCGACCAACGCCGCGACCAGCGCGAGCTGCAGCAGCCGCACGATCACCGCGTTCACGTCGCTCTCGTGCGACAGCCAATACGACCAAGAGTCCATGAACGTCCCCGGGGCCACACGTCGATACCCCCCGCAGGGGACGCCGTGCTAGGCTGCGCGACAATCGGAGAGAGACCTTGGACCCACGCAGCCAGGCCAGCCCGCCGAGCGCGGACCAGCTTGAAGCCGCCACGCTTGAGCTTGCCCGTCGTGGTGAGCTGCGGATGCTCGTGTCCACGGTGGAGCGCTGGAGTCAGGTAGGCGCGCCCACCACCCGCGCGCGTCTCGCCCAGATCGAGGCCCTGCTCGACCTTCGCGTGATGGACAAGGCGTGGACACGCCTGCAGGCCGTTCCGGAGGACACGCCTGAGGCCCTGCGCCGCTGGAAGCTGACCGCGCGCATGTTCGTCGAGCGCGGCTGGCCCAACCGCGCGCGCGAGGCCGTGGAGCAGGCCACCGTGCTCGCGCCGGAGGACCCCGAGGTGCTGGCCCTGAGCGAGGCGTCGCTCGCCACGCCCCGCACGCCGCCCGCGCACCTGCCGCCCGCCGAGGCGCCGTTCGCGGAGCGCTTGACCGTCGCTGAGACCCTGCTCGCGTGCGGCGCCTTCCTCAAGGGCCGCCGCATGCTCGACGTGCTGGACCAGGAGCGCCCTGGCGACCGCCGCGTCTCCGACCTGCTTTGGGCCCTCCAAGGCGACTACGAGCTGGTGGGCGCCACGCTCCAACAGGTGGTCGGCCACTACGCCGTGCCCGCCCCCGTCCGCACCGCGGACCCCGTCACGGGCACGCCAGTGGTCGTCACCCGCAACCGCGCGTCCGGCGCGCGCGACGGCGCCTTCCCTGCCCTGTTCCGCGGCCCCGCGACCGACCACGACCGCGCCGACACGGAAGCCGAGACCACGATGGCCACGCGCATGGAGGACATTCGCCGAGTGCCGTCGCTGCCAGACCTGGACCGCGACGACGACACGGCCGTGCTGCGCGTGGTGGGCGACGATCTGACCGACGCTGACGCCTTGAGCGTCCGCAAGAACGCCCGCCCTGAGGACATGGAGGAGGAGGACGACGTGGTGGTGCTGGTGCGCCGCCGCGAGCTCCAGCCGCCGCCCGAGACGCGCCGCCCCAAGCCCCTGCCGCCCGCCGCCCGCCGCCCGGAGCGCAAGAAGAAGACGCCGACCCCGCAGGAGCTCGACCTCGAGATCACCGACATCGAGGAGTTCACGGAGATCGACGAGTTCGACGAGTATGACCCCGACTCGGTCAGCCCCGCCGGACAGGTCGACGAGTTCCCCTACGGCTGGCTCATCGCCTCGGCCGTGGTGCTGGCGGTGTCCGGCCTGGCGCTCGCGGGCGCCATCGTCTGGGCCTCCATGCAGCAGGCGCCCTGACGTCCGCTCACCAGCGGACCGACCACGCCACGCTCAGCGCGAGCGCGCCCGCGCCGCCGAGCCCGTAGGCCACGTCGCCGTAGAGGTTGGAGCGCGCCGCCACCGCCTCGATGTCCACGAGCTCGGTCTGGCCGCTGGTGATCTGCTCGCGCGTGGTCCAGCCCATGCCGAACATCGTCCCCGCGCCCGCCAGGAGCAGGCCGCTGGCGACGCTGCTCCAGATCCGCGCCTGCTTGGTCCGCCGCGCGTGCAGCTGCCGCAGCTCGTCCGACAGCACGATCTTGTCGACCGGCACGTCGACCGCGCTCAGGTGGTAGCCGGTGTAGGACGCCCGCGTGTCGTCCTCGAAGACCTGCAGCACGAACGCGCGGTCCATCGGAAGCGTGTACGGCACGTCCTCCACCGCGTCGGCCGGGTTGTAACGGGTGCCGTCTACGGCCCAGCCGTGCTCCGGGAGCACCGTGATCTCCACGGTCTTGGGCGCCTCGCCATCGAGCGACGACGCCCACAGCTTCCACAGGGGGTGGTCGGGCGGGATCTGGTCGGCGGGCGGGGTCCAGGCCGGGTCCAACGTGCGGAGCGTCGCGAGCGAGCGCTTGGCGGCGTCCATGTCGCCGTCGACGAAGGCCGCGATCGCCCGCGCGCGATGCAGGGCCAGCGCCTGCGGCACGTCCAGCACCACCTGCACACAGGAGAGCCCCTGGGTCATGCGCTCCCGGGCGGCGGCGAACGCGGCCTCGTCCAGACCGTACCAGGCGGTCTCCACCTCTTGGGCGGAGGACACGACCACCTCAGCGGCGTCCGGTGCGCACACCACCTCGGCCTCTTGGGACCAAGCCAACGCCAACCACGCCAGAGTCCACATCGCGGCTCCCTCATCCTCGCCCAGACTAGAGCGGGCCCTTCCTTCGCACCAAGGCGGAATCGGACCAAGACGCCCAGACTTCCGCCCAATCGACGCAGACGTCGACCACGACGGGCTTGCGCGGGCCCAGGCCGCGTCGTACCCCAAGGAACGGAGGCCCCATGCGTCGGCTGCGCGCCGTGGTCACCGCCGGTGGCACCGAAGAACCCATCGACGACGTCCGCTCGGTGTCGAACGGCTCCACAGGCCGCTTTGGCGCGTCGATCGCGTCCGCCCTGGCGGCGCGCGGCGTGGACGTGACCGTGCTCGGATCGGAGCGCATGCTCGCCTCGCGAGACGGCGCGCTGCCCGGCGTCCGCACCCTCGCCTTCCGCAGCCACGCCGACCTCGACGCGGTCATGGACGACGTGCTCCGCGAGCCGCCCGACCTGTGGTTCATGGCGGCCGCCGTCGCCGACTACGCCCCAGACCGCGCGCACGGCAAGATCCGCTCAGACAAGGACCAGCTCGTCGTCGACATGAAGCGCACGCCCAAGCTGCTGGCCCGGCTGCGCGCACGCTGCGGTGACGGCACCACGCTGGTGGGGTTCAAGCTGCTCTCCGACGTGTCGCGCGCCGAGCTGGAGGCGACCGCGCGCCGTCAGCTCGTCGACAACCAGCTCGACCACGTCGTCGCCAACGACCTGATGGAGCTGCGCCAGGGCCGCCACCCCATCCTGCTGGTGGGGCCGGACGGCTCCGCGCGCGTCGACGGCACGCGCGACGAGGTCGCGGACGCGCTGGTCTCCCAGGTCCTGGCGCCCCGACTGACCGACGCACACGCGGGCCCGTGGACCCGGGTGGACGGTCCCCGCTGTGGTCGCGCGCGGGTGTGGATCGACGTGGACGCGATCGCCGACGACGCGTTCGACGCGCCCAGCCTGGAGGCCTCGCTCGCCGCGCGCCGTGAGGCGCCCGCCGACCCCGTCGCCGTGCGGGTCGGCGACCGGCTGTTCATCGGCATGGGCGAGCATGACCTGGCGCGCGCCTCGCACGCGTGGTCCGCGGCCGTGGGCAAGCTCCGCGCGCGCGGCGTGATGGGCGAGGCGCTGGGCGTGTGGCACGGCGGTGTGCTCGTCGCCGCCTGCGTGACGTGGAGCGGCGCGTGGCACGTGCAGCCCACCGGCCTGGACAGCGACCCGACGCCGGTGTGGACGTTTGGGACGTTGGCGGGCACCGCGCACCCCGCGATCGTGGTCGAGGCCGCCGCCTCGCCCGCGTGGGTCGCGCTCGGCTTTGAGGTCACCACCCGCGACGCCGTCACCGTCACGCTCGCCGCGCCGTGGCATCAGGATCGGCTCACCGCCGCCGCGTCGGCGCTGCTGGTCGACCCGGCGCGCGGCGAGGTGCTGCTGGGGATCCGTCGCACCGGCGCCGGCGTCGGCACGCTGGCCCCCGCGGGCGGCCACGTCGAGCCCGGCGAGTCGGCCGAGCAGGCCGCGCGTCGTGAGCTGACCGAAGAGTGCGGCCTGACCGCGCCGCCGATCGCGCCGTGGTTCATCACGCGGGCGTGGGCGGGCGCCGCGACGCCGTACCAGATCTCCGCGCACGTCTGGCTCACCCACGCGCGCCCGTCGCCCGCCCCGAGCGACGAGTTCGACGCGCGCTGGATGCCGCTGGAGACCGCGCTGCGCGACCCGCGCCTGAGCGCCGGGTCCCGCCACGTGCTGCGCCTCGTGCGCGACCGTCTGGATCGGGTCGCCGGATGAGCGCGTCGCTGCGCGCGCTGGTGGTGCTCGCCTGCGGCGAGGCGCTGCTCGCGCGGGTGACGTCGGGCGCGCTGCACGTCGACGAGCTGGCGCTGGCGATCGTCGTGTGGGTGGCCCTCGGCGCCGTCGCGTCGTGGCGGCGCGCGTGGCACGGCCCGATCGGTGGCGGCGCCACGCTGCTGATCGCGCTGTCCATCGCCGTCCCACCTGCGCTGGAGCGCGGCGCGTATGAAGCCGCCACGGCCGCCGCGAGCGTCGTCCTGGCGGTCGCGTTCGGCGCGCTCCTGCTGGGCCTGGGGCCCGTGGGGCTGGCGGCATGGTCGCTGATCACCTCCGCCGTGATCGGCACGCTGATGGACCCGCACGGCATGGTCTGGTGGGCGCTGCTCGCGTGGGCCGCCGCCGTCGTGACCTTCGCGCGGACGCTGCGCCGCGACCGCGGACCGCTGATCGTGCCGCTGGTGGTGCTGGCCGCGTGCCTCACCGACAACCCCGCGTTCACCCGACGCGACGCGCGCCCGGACATCGTGCTGATCACGGTCGACGCGCTGCGCGCCGACGTCGGCGAGTCCTTCGACAGCTACGCGCGCCTGGCCACCCACGGACGCGCCTACGAGGGCTGGGCGGCGTCGTCGTGGACGCTGCCGTCGCTCGCGTCGACGATGACCGGGCAGCCGGCATGGGCCACCGGCGCAGGCCACGATCACGGCACCTTCACGCCGCTCGCCAAGGACCTGCCCACGCTCGCGGAGCGCCTGCGCGCACGCGGCTGGCGCACCATCGCCTACGCCGCCGGCAACCCCTTCACCGGCCCCCGCTACGGCCTGCTCCGGGGGTTCGACGAGCTGTGGCACCCGTGGGAGCCGGTCGCGTCGCCGCTGCCGCGCATGCGCAGCCCCTACGCCGCGGCCCGCCCGCTGTTCTCCCGCCTGCTGTCCCGCGCCGAGCCGCCCGACGACGCAGGCGCGATGGTGGACCGCGCGATCGCGCGCCTGTCACGCGACGAGGGGCCGCGCTTCCTGTGGCTCCACCTGATGGACGTGCATCTCCCGTACGACCACCCCACCTGCAAGCCCGAGATCCTGGGCGCGCCGGGCGCGCGCGGGCGCCTGATGGATGACGCCTGGTGGCGCACCGCGGCGGGGCGCGCGTGCCTGCGGCAGGCCTACACCGACGCCGCCAAGCCCGTGGACAAGGCGATCGGGCGCCTGCTCGACGCGCTGGACCCGGCGCACACCGTGGTCGTGTTCACCTCCGACCACGGCGAGGCGCTGGGCGACGCGGGCTTGGAGCATGGCCACACCCTGGCGCCCGAGGTCACCCGGGTGCCGCTGGTGATCCGCGCGCCGCATCCCCTCCCCACCGTCTCGGGCCCTGCGTCGCTGACCGACCTCGCCGCGACCCTCGAGGCGCTCGCCGGCCTCCGCCCCGACCTGCCCGGCATGGACCTGACGCGCAGCAAGGGTGTCGGCATGACCACCCTGTCCGGCACGCTCTACGGCCCGCCGCGCATGGCCATCGTCGACGGGCCGTGGATGCTCGACGACGTGGGAGGCCACCCTCGGCTGCTGCGCTGGGCGGACCCTGCCCGTGACGATCTGTCCGCGATGGAGCCCGCAGTGGCCATGAGGCTCGCCGCATGGCTAGGTCTGCCCGAGCAGGCGCCATGAACGCCGCGCCGCGCCCACGCACCACGGGAGGACGTCCATGAACGTAGGCCGGAGCCTCACCGCGGGCGCTGCCTTGCTGCTGGTGGGCAGCATGGCGTGGTGGACCATGTCCGGTTTGGACGTGGGCCCCGACGTGCCCGCGGATGGCGCGCGCCCCCCCGCCACGATCGCCGACCCGCCGTCGGCGGAGGCGCCGCCCGTCGACGCGCCTGCGCGCCTGCCGTCGGCGCAGCCCCGGGTGACCCAGCCGCCGGACGCGCTCAGCCGCGCCGATCAGGCGGACGCCGAGGCGCAGGCGCCAGACCCGGTCGACGAGGCCCACTTTCAGGCCGTCGCCGAGGCGTCGATGGCCGCCAAGCTGTCGGCGGTCGCGGCGCAGTTCTCGGGCGCCACGCGCCGCCTGCAGGGTGCGGAGCACGACGACGTGAAGCGGGTGCTCGACGACGCCTACGGCGAGATGCGGGACGTCGCCGAGCAGCTCAAGCAGCGCGAGATCGACATCGGGACGGCGTTTGGCGAGGTGGAGCGGATCCGCGATCGCGCAGGCCGTGAGCTGGACGGCACGCTGCCTGTAGACCGCGCCGCAGAGGTGAAGTCCGCCGCCGGGGTGCGCTCCCCCGAGGAGGCCGCCTCCGCCGTCGATTGGGGGATCCCGATGGATGAGGCTACTACCGATGAGGTGTTTCGGGAGCGCTAGTCCGGTACGGTTCGTGCGTGTGCACCCAGGGGGAGAGAGATCACGATGGAGACCATCACGCCGACCGCCGCCGAGGCGACCGCGCCCAAGCCTCGCCGCCCCTCGGTGATCAGCCCCGGCGTGGACGCCTTCGCCATCGGCATGTCCGACGGCGCCAGCTTCCTGAAGCGCTTCTTCGTCGAGGCGCTGTGGCGCCCGTTCCACGTCCGCGAGATCATCAAGCAGTGCTACGAGGTCGGGTACCGGTCGCTGCCGCTGATCACGCTCACCGGGTTTGTCACCGGCATCGTGTTCACCAAGCAGTCCCGCCCGTCGCTCGCTGCGTTCGGCGCGACGTCCTGGCTGCCTGGGCTGATCACCATCGCGCTGGTCCGCAGCCTGGCGCCGCTGGTCACGGCGTTGATCTGCGCGGGCAAGGTGGGCAGCAACATCGGCGCCGAGCTCGGCAGCATGAAGGTGACCGAGCAGATCGAGGCCATGGAGGTCTCAGCGATCAACCCGTTCAAGTACCTGGTCGTCACGCGCACCATCGCCACCACGCTGATGGTGCCCACGCTGATGCTGTACTGCTCGTTCGTGGGCATGGCGGGCTCGTACCTCAACGTGCACGGCAAGGAGGGCACCAGCCTCGCCAAGTTCTTGAAGGCCGGCTTCGCGAACATCAGCTTCCTCGACGTCGAGTCGTCGGTCACCAAGTCGTTCGTGTTCGGCTTCACCATCGGAATCATCAGCTGCTACAAAGGCTTCAACGCCACGTCTGGCACGCAGGGCGTGGGCAAGGCGGCCAACGCGTCGGTGGTCATGAGCATGTTCGTCATCTTCATTGAGGAGATGCTGATCGTGCAGATCATCAACTGGATCCGGAACTGGTGATGGCCCTCAACCCCCCACCGTCAGCCGAGGTCGATCCCAACGCGGTGATCTCCATCCGCGGGCTCACCAAGTCGTTCGGCGACCTGGACGTGCTGCGCGGCGTCGATCTGGACGTGCAGAAGGCCGAGAACGTGGTCGTCCTCGGGCGCTCCGGCAGCGGCAAGTCGGTGCTGATCAAGATCGTCGTCGGCCTGCTGGTGCAAGACGCGGGCGACGTGACGGTGTTCGGACAGCACGTGCACCAGCTCAAGCGCAAGGACCTCGACGGCATGCGGCGGCGCGTCGGCTTCTCGTTTCAGCACAGCGCCCTGTACGACAGCATGAACGTCGAGCAGAACCTGGAGTTCCCGCTCCGCATGAACACCAAGGGCCTGAGCCAAGGCGAGGTGCGCGACCGCATCCGCGACGCGCTCGAGGCGGTGGGTCTGGCGGGCTCGCTCAAGCAGATGCCGTCCGAGCTGTCGGGCGGTCAGCGCAAGCGCATCGGCATCGCGCGCACGCTCATCCTGCGCCCCGAGATCATGCTCTACGACGAGCCGACCGCCGGCCTGGACCCCATCACCAGCGGCGAGATCAACGACCTGATCAACCAGGTACAAGAGAACTACCACACCTCGTCGATCATCATCACGCACGACCTGACCTGCGCGCGCCACACCGCCGACCGGGTGGCCATGCTGTTGGACGGACGGGTGCTCCGCATCGGCAGCTTCGACGACG
This sequence comes from Pseudomonadota bacterium, assembly GCA_947475315.1. Taxonomy (GTDB): domain Bacteria; phylum Myxococcota_A; class UBA796; order UBA796; genus CAIOSP01. Next base: position 17,259 of record CANJMY010000056.1, read on the forward strand.
TGTTTGATACGGACGATCCTCGGATCAAGAGCTTCCACGACTACAACTTCACACGCCGAGATTCGCCATGAACCCCTCTCCCCAGCGGCAAGCGGTCATCGTCGGCCTGTTCGTCACCGTCGCGCTGTTCATCCTCGCGGGCGGCATCCTCACCATCGGCGATCTGAACGACACGTTCACGCACAAGGTGGTGGTGCGGGCGGTGTTCGACGAGGTCAGCGGCCTCAAGGCCGGCGACAACATCTGGTTCTCTGGCCTCAAGGTCGGCACCGTGAAGAAGCTCACCTTTGTGGCCGGCTCCAAGGTGGAGGTGCTGCTGAACCTGGACCAGGAGGCCACGCCGTTCATCCACAACAACGCGCTCGCCAAGCTCGGCAGCGACGGCCTGATCGGAAACCGCATCGTGGTGATCTACGAGGGCACCGCCGAGGCGCCGGCCGTGAAGAATGGCGACGAGCTCAAGATCGGCACGACGGTCTCCACCGAGGAGATCATGACGATGCTGCAGACCAACAACAAGAACCTGCTCGCCATCACCACGGACCTCAAGGGCATCACCGCCAAGATCGCCGCGGGCGAAGGCACGGTCGGCAAGCTGCTGAGCGACGACACGCTCTACACCCACGTCACCGACGCGGTGCAGACGCTCCAGGTCGCGTCGACCAACGCGCGCCAGATGACCGCGTCGCTCGCCACCTTCTCCGCCAAGCTCAACAAGCCGGGCAGCCTGTTCAACGACCTGGCGACAGACCAGACCACCTACGCCAGCCTGACGGGCACCGTCGCCAGCCTCAAGCAGGTGGGCGAGCGCGCCGGCGCGGTGGTTGACAGCCTGGGCCGCAGCCTCGACGATCCGAGCACGCCGGTCGGTGTGCTGCTGCACGACAAGCCCGCGGGCGGCGACCTGCGCTCCACGCTCGACAACCTGGAGCGCGGCAGCCTGCTGCTCAACGACGACCTGGAGGCGCTGCAGCACAACTTCCTGTTCCGAGGCTTCTTCAAGAAGCGCGCGAAGGAAGAGGCCAAGGCCGCCGCGGAAGCGGCGGGCAACTAGAGCGACGCCCGTCAGGCCATCGACACGCCGATCCTCCGGCGAGGAGCTTCTTGAGGCGGGACGCGGCGCCTCAACTCAGCCGCACCACAGTTCGACGGTGCACCAGCCCGCGTCGAACGCGCCCCACAGCACCTGCCCGTTCGGCAGCGTAACCGTGTAGGTGCCGACCGCCGTCACTCCATGCTCGTAGGCGGTGAACGTGACTCTCCCCGACGTCGCGCTGACGCAGGTGTCGGGCGTGACGCAGTAGGTCGCGATGCCACCGCCGCCGAAGTTGGATCCGAGCGTCATCGTGTGCGGCAGCGCGTCGGCAGTGGGGAGCCCCACCATCAGGTCGAGGCGCAGCGGGTGCGTCGACGCCCCGTCGTTCGCGGTGAAGCAGGTGTCCTCGGTCTGTCCCGGCGACAGCACGAGCGCGGGGCCGTCCGTGGGCCCGCAGCTGTCGAAGATCTTGGACGGGCCTGTGACCTCGGTGCCCACCACGTGCGTATCGGACACGTCGGTGTCGTCCTCGGTGGACGGCTTGGGGCAGCCGACAACGACGGCGCCGCAGAGGAGGATGGGGAGGAGCTGTCGCATGGAGCACCTTGGAGGCGCAGCGGACGGCGCGTGCCCACGCCGGGACCGAGGCCCACCTCCATCGTAGCGTGGACGCGCGGGGGTCCGCGCGGAAAGCGCGGCGCCATGGCGACGGCCCGATCGCCGAGCGCGTCAAGGCGGCGCTGTGCGTCGACCACGGCACCGTCGGCAAGAAGATCCACGTCGCGTCCCTGCAGGGCATGGTCCAGCTCAGCGGCTCCGTCCGCTCGACGACAGCGAGTCGCGGATTTCGCTTGACACATTACGTATTCCGCATACGTTATGTATGCGTTCGGCTCAAGCCGCTTCGCTTCAGGAGAGGCCATGGCGCGCGTCGTCATTCTCGGAGCCGGGATCGCGGGACACACCGCGGCCATGGTGCTGCGGCGGACCCTCCCCAAGGAGCACGTGGTCTGCGTGGTGTCGCCAAAGCCGTATTACAACTGGATCCCTTCCAACATCTGGGTTGGCGTCGGTCGGATGGCGCGGGAGAAGGTGGTGGTCCCCCTCGCGCCCATCTACGCGCGGCTGGGGATCGAGTTCATCCAAGCCTCCGCGACAGAGATCCACCCCGCGGGCAACCCGAACCACCCGGGCCCGTACATCGTCGCCACCCCGACCACGCCCGGCGCCGCGACGGAGAGCGTGGAGGTCGCCTACGACTGGTTGATCAACGCGACCGGCCCGAAGCTTCGTTTCGACCGAACTCCTGGCCTTGGCCCGGACGGTGGGCACACGCACTCGGTCTGCACCGACCGACACGCGGTCGACGCAGCGACCGCGCTCGACGCGGCGATCCAACGGATGAAGGCGGGCGAACGTCAGACCCTGGTGGTGGGCATGGGCCACGGCACGTGCACGTGTGAGGGCGCGGCCTTCGAGTACACGTTCAACGTCGAGCACGAGCTGCGCCGACACGGCGTCCGCGATCTGGCCGATCTGGTCTACCTGACGAACGAAGCCGAGCTTGGCGACTTTGGCGTCGACGGGCTGGTGATCCGCAACGGCGGCTTCCACACGCCCAGCAGCGTGTTCGCGGGCTCCTTCTTCGCCGAGCGATCGGTGCAGGCCATCCTCGGCGCGCACGTGCAGGCGATCGAGCCGGGCCTGATCCGGTACGAGACGCTGGACGGCGTCGATCACGAGCAGCGGTACGACTTCGCCATGCTCCTGCCGCCGTTCACCGGCGTCGGCCTCAAGGCCTTTGGCGCGCAGGGCGAGGACATCACCGACACGCTGTTCGCGCCGAGCGGCTTCACCAAGGTCGACGCCGACTACACCCCCAAGCCCTATGAGGCGTGGAAGCCCACCGACTGGCCGAGCACCTACCGGAACCCCACGTGGAAGAACGTCTTCGCCGTGGGGATCGCGTTCGCGCCGCCGCATCCGATCTCGCGCCCGCGGACCAGCCCTCGCGGCACGGTGATCAGCCCCGCGCCACCGCGCACCGGCATGCCGTCGGCGTCCATGGCCCGCGCGGTCGCCGAGAACATCGCGGACATGATCCTCGGCCGCGCCACCGAGCCCGAGCGCCTGTCGTCGATGGCCAACATGGGCGCGGCGTGCGTCGCGTCGGCGGGGTCCGGCTTCTGGGCAGGCAATGCGGTCGCCATGACCATGTTCCCGATCGTCCCCGACTACACCCGCTGGCCTGGAGCGGGGCGCGACGAGCGCTTCACCTTCGGGGAGGTGGGCACGGCAGGCCACTGGATCAAGCTGGTCTTGCACCACCTGTTCCTCTACAAAGCCCGAGCGAAGCCTTTCTGGTGGATGGTGCCGGAATGACCACCAAGGACACGCCCATGACGACCCAAACCTACGTGGCCAAGATCACCGTCCCCACCCCCACCGCGACGACGCTGTGGATGCGCGGCTTCCTGCCTTGGCAGCTCTGGCGCTTCGTGTGGCTGAACCTCAAGATGCTGCGCATGATCTCGCTGTCGCATCCGACGCGGCGGGACCCGAGCGCGCCCAAGGCTCCATGAGGTGAGCGCGGAATCGAGGACCTGCGCGGCGGCGCTCAGGCCACCGGGTTCGCCCGGAACCACGCGATCGTCCGCCGCGTCGCCTCCTCGTGCGAGTAGCGCGGCGCGTAGCCGAGCTCGCCGCGGATGCGCGCGGACGAGAACGTGAGGTCCTTGCACACCCAGTTCACCGCGTAGCGTGACAGGCCCGGTCGCCAGGTCACCGCGGGGCTGATCGCCCACGCGATGGCCTCAGCGCACGCGCCGAGCGTCCAGGCGAAACGGTGCGGGAGCGCGCGCGACCACGGGTGGACGCGGTAGCCGACGCCCGTCACCACGGGCTCCAGGAAGTCGAAGAAGTTCTCCGCGGGGTGGTCGGTCACGAAGTACACGCGCCCCGTCGCGACGCCGTCGGTCAGCAGCGAGCGCGCGGCGAGCAGGTGCCCGTGCGCGGTGTTGCCCACGTACACGTGCTGCGCCCGCGCGCGACCATCCCCGATGCGCACCAAGGGCATGGCGGCGGCCATCTTCAGCACGTGGCCCAGGTGGTAGGGATCGCGCTCGCCGTAGAGGCCGCAGGGCCGGATCACGCTCGCGCGGAGCGTGTCGCTCTGCGCGGCGAGCGCGAGCTGCTCGGCCACGGCCTTGGTCTCGCTGTAGACGTTAGGAAACGTCGGCGGGTAAGGCATCGACTCGTCGCCGTCGACCACCGGCGCGCCGTCGTCGATCGCGTCCAGGCTGCTGGTGTAGACCAGCGCGCGCACCCCGGCCGCCCGGC
>CANJMY010000057.1 GCA_947475315.1 Pseudomonadota bacterium
GCCGTAGAACGAGAACCGCTCGCACCCTTCGTTGCCGATGATGTAGCGGATCTGCGAGGGCAGGGGGGCGTCGGTCATGGCAGGCCTCCTCCGCCCCCTAATCCCTCGGCGCGTCGGGGCGCCGCCCGGGCGCGTGGGACCGGCGAATCCCTCACCACACCGACGCGACCGCCACCGCCGCTGCGGTCAGCCCGCGCAGCACGAACGGTCCCAGGCCGATGGGCGCGAAGCCCGCGCGCTCGGCGAGCGCCTGCTCCGCGTCCGACAGCCCGCCCTCAGGCCCGATGAGCAACGCGACGGGACCCTTGGCCGCGACGCCGCGCGGGCCGCCAGGCGTGGCCACCCGCCGATCCGGCACGCCGTCGAGCCGCGCGATGGCGTCGGTCAGCGAGACGATCGGGTAGACGACCGGCACGTCGGCGCGGCGGCACTGCTCGCAGGCCGACACCAGGATGCGCTGCCAGCGCTCGGGGCGCTCGCCCTTGGGCACCGCGTGGGTGGTGGCGAGCGGGTGCAGGTGCGTCATGCCGGCCTCGGTCGCCATGCGCACCGCGTCGTCCATCGCCGGGCCCTTCAGCACCGCGAGCAGCAGGTGGACGTGGTGCGGGGCGCGGACCTCGCGCAGCGCGCCCGTGACGCGCGCCAACGCGACGTCCTTGCTCGGGCCCTTCTCCAGCGTCGCCTCGACCTCAAACCCTTCGCCGTCGAACAGGGTGAGGACCTCGCCCGGCCGCATGCGCATCACGCGCAGCACGTGGGTGGAGCTCTCGTCGTCGAGTGCGACCGCCTCACCGTGGGCGGGGAGGGGAGCGGCGACGCGCGCTCGGGTCACGCCCGGGCCCCGACCGCGTAGTGCAGGCAGACCCACTCGCCGTCCACGTCGCGCACCGGCTCGCCCAGCGTGGGGTCGAACGCCGCGCGGACGATCGCCTCGCGGGCGCCCAGGATCCCCGCCAGCACCAGGTGGCGGCGCGTCAGGCGGATCAGATCGGTCGACAGCGCGGCGAGCGTCTCGGCGAACAGGTTGGCCAGCACCAGATCCGCGGGCTCGGTGACCGACTCGATCGGGTCGGTGGAGAAGGCGATGGCGCGGCCGTTGAGCGCGGCGTTGTGCACGGCGTTCTCGATCGCGGCGGCGTCGATGTCGATCCCGCGCACCTCAAGGCCAAGCTGCGCGGCGACCAGCGCCAGGATGCCTGAGCCGCAGCCCACGTCGAGCGCGGTGCGCAGCGTGTCGTCCGCGGTGAGCGCGTCGATCGCGCGGCACACGGCAGCGGTCGTCTCGTGCGAGCCGGTGCCGAAGCCCTGGCCCGGATCGATCACCACCGCGCCGTCGACCCGATCCCACGGGGGCGCGATGACCACGCGCGGCGACAGGTGGAGCACCGGGAAGGCCGAGTGCCAGGACGTCTCCCAGTCCACGTCCTCGACGTCGGTCCACTTGGAGGCCGGCCCGAACGCGCGCGCGACGCCCGCGTCGACGGACGCCTCGTCCGGGTCCTCGAACCACGCCTTGAGCGACACGTGGGAGGGGAGCGGACCCTCGGGGCCGTCGTCCCACGGCTGGCGGGGCGGGGGAGTCTCGCCCGGGAGCCAGTCCTCCTGCACGCCGGACGCCCCGAGGCCGACGAGCACCGCGCTCAGGGACTCCGCCGCCGCGCGGTCCACGGGTGCGAGCTCAAGCTGTCGCCAGGTCATGCGCCGATCACGGGTCGGGGACGGGCTGCGTGGGCAGGGGCAGGTCGACGTGGTCGTCCTTCGCCTCAGCCAGCTGGATGACCGCGTCAAAGCCGCGGGTGAGCTGGATCCAGCCGTCGCCGACCAGGCCGCGCACGAACAGGGTGGGCGTGCCGTATACGCCGGCGGCGTCGCCCGACACCGCGGCCGCGACCACGGTGGCCTTGGTGGTCGGGTCCGCGAGGCAGGTCTCGAACTTGGCCATGTCCAGGCCAATGTCGTTGGCCATGAAGCGCAGCTGCTCCGGGGCGAACGCGCCCTGGTTGGTGAACAGCTGGGTGCTCATCTCGTAGAACTTGTCCTGCTGACGCGCGCACTCGGCGGCGTAGGTGGCGTCGCACAGGGCGCCGCGCTCGTCGGGCTCACCCATGGCCGGGTGGCAGTTGGAGCTGCGCGGGAAGTACTTGTAGGCGATGCGGACGTCGGGCCGCGCCTGGAGCAGGCCCTTGACCTCCTTCCACGCGTGGGCGCAGTGGGGGCAGCCGTAGTCGGCGTACTCGACCACCGTGATGGGCGCGTTCGGGTTGCCGAGGATCGGCTCGTTGCCGACCAGCTCGACGGGGCCCGTGGGCTTGCCGTAGAGCGCCGAGTAGTCCTTGCGGCCCTGGGCGTCGGTCTTGGGCTTGCTGGCGTCCTCGGGCTTCATCGAGTTGAGGCCGACGAACGCGATGGCGAACACGACGACGATGGTGCCGGTGTCCGAGCTGGACACAAAGCCCGCAAGGTCCGTGATCGAGCGGTTGTGCTGCTTGAGCCCCTGACGCCCCGCAAACCACAGGATCAGGTTGGCCAGGTAGATGGTGATGCACATGACGCAGAACGCGCCCAGCACCTTGGACTCGTAGGCCAGGTAGATGGAGAACACCACCGCCGGCCAGGAGAAGATGGCGACGGCCTGGTCGAACCGGCCCTCGTCCTTCTCGCCCTTCTTGGCGGTGAGGCCCGCGATGATCAGGCCCGCGTAGAAGCCGACGCCGAACACCGTGACCGGCACGCCGGCCAGCATGGACGCGTCCGAGCTGTTGACCTTGTCGCAGTCGAAGGTGGCGTTGATCGAGCAGATCGACGGACCGGCGGCCGCGTCGAGCTTGTGCTTGAGCAGGTAGGCGTTGCACGCGAGCGCCAGCGCCGCGGTGAGGATGATGCCCCAGCGGCGGTCGCGCTGCGTGATGCCCGCGGCCACGGCCACAGCGGCGCCCAGCAGGCCCATGATCGCGTACTCGTTGCCCTGGGCGTTCAGCACGCCCCAGACGACCACGCTCACACCGGCCAGAACGAAGAAACCGAACTTGCTTAGGAAGTCCATCGGTGACGGCTCCGACGCGAAGACCGTGGCGATGAGGTGGCCACGGTGATCGGGCGCGTGGGTATCCCAAGGATCGCCCCGCGGCCACGCTCGCCGGGGCGTGGGGGAGGGGGAGCGGGGCGAGCGGTCAGCGGAACTCGCGGACCTCGCGCTTGGCGTCCCGGTCCTTTTGTGTCGCACGCTTGTCGTGGAGCTTCTTGCCCACGGCGATCGCGATCTCGATCTTCACCCAGCTGCCCTTGAGGTAGATTCGGACGGGTACGATCGTCTTGCCCTTGATCGTGATCGCCTTCTTCAGCTTGGCGATCTCCTGGGCGTTGAGCAGCAGGCGACGCTCGGCCAGCGGCTCGTGGTTGTTCCGGTTGGCCTTGTCGTAGTGGGAGATGTGGCAGCCCACCAGCCACGCTGAGCCCTTGTCCAGGCGGACCCAGGCCTCTTGCAGGTTGGCGTTGCCCGCGCGCAGGCTCTTGACCTCGCTGCCACGCAGCTCGATCCCCGCCTCGTAGCGGTCCTCGAGGTGGTACTCGAAGCCCGCCTTGCGGTTGGACACCAGGTTTCGGATCGTGTCGGGCGCGGCCACCGCGTCTCCAGGGAGCGGCGCCCCGTAACCCGGTCCTCCCACCGCTCCCCCCCTTGCGCCCCGGAACCCCACCAGCCCCCCCGAACGGGCAGGGGATGGCCTGGGGATAACCCCCGGGTACCGGATTGGGGGCGTAGCGGTGGTGTCTCTGGTACGTACGGATGAAACGACGTGATTTGAAGCCGCTGCCGTACTTGGGGGTCCTGTTCGAAGGTTTGTTCAACTTGTGGAACAAAAGGGTTGAACGTGGGGCAAAATGGTGTTCAAGTGGATCCACGTGGAGACGATGTGCTCCACCAGAGGTCTCCACGTGCTGGGTGTTCGGACACAGGCTGCGCTCACGCTGGACGACAAGGGTCGTCTCGCGGTGCCGTCTGAGCTCCGCAAGGCGTTCGACGTCGCCCGCATCCACAGCCTCGTGTTCACGGCGTACCAGGGCTCCATCTGGGGCGTGTCGCATGAGACCGCCTCGGCCATGGAGCAGCGGCTCGCCGCGCTCGATCCTTTCAGCCAGGACGCGCTCGACTTCACGCACGCCGTCCTGGGCGCGAACGAGGAGGTCACGATCGACAACAACGGCCGCATCCGCATCCCGACCGAGCTCCGGGAGCTGGTCGGCATCGGCCGTGAAGTTCGCCTGATCTCGGTGCTGGATCGCATTGAGCTGTGGGAGCCCGAGCGGTGGAAGCGCCGCATGCGTGAGGCGCAGGAGCGCGTCGCGTCCATGGGCGGCATGCCTCGTGCAGTCGGAGAGGCTGCGTGAACATGACTTGGCCACACCAGAGCGTTCTGCTCGCCGAGACCCTCGCCGCGCTTGCCCCCAAGGCGGGTGAGCGCTTCGTCGATTGCACTGCTGGAGCCGGCGGACACGCGGAAGCGCTGCTCGACGCGGCCGACTGCGCCGTGCTCCTGATCGATCGCGATCCGAACGCGCTCGCGATCGCGCGTGAGCGTCTCGCCCGATTCGGCGATCGAGCAAAGTTTTCACAGGGATCGTTCGGTGATCTGAAGATGATCCTGGACGAGGCCGGGTGGAGCGCTGTAGACGGCATTCTAGCGGACCTTGGTGTCTCGTCGATCCAGCTCGACACACCCGGCCGCGGCTTCTCTTTCCGACTCGACGGCGCAGTAGACATGCGGATGGACCCATCCGCGGAGCTCTCTGCGTCGGACCTCGTCGAGACTTGGACTGAGGAGGACCTGACCCACGTCATCGCGACTTACGGGGAGGAGCGGCACGCACGACGGATTGCCCGCGCGATCGTTCAGAAGCGACCCTTCAAGAACACGCTCGAGCTCGCTGCAGCCATCGCGGCTGTGGTCCCGACGCACGGCCCGCCTCGCATCCACCCCGCCACGCGGACGTTTCAGGCCCTTCGCATCCAGGTGAACGACGAGCTGGGACAGCTGAACAAGCTCCTCCCGGCCGCGGTCGAGGCCCTCCTCCCCGGAGGGCGCCTCGCCATCCTCTCCTTCCACAGCCTCGAAGACCGGATCGTCAAGCAGTTCCTCGCTCTTGAGTCTGGTCGCACCGCCCCTCGGAATGCCTACGGGCATCCCGTCACTGCCCCCCGCCTCTCCGCCCCTCCCTCGCAGATCCCCTCTGCAACTGATCCCAACCCCCGTGCACGGTCCGCCCGGCTCCGCACGGGCGTGAGGTTGCCGTGATGAACCTCTTCCCCAGCGCGCGCGCTGCGTCCTCGACGCGTGACGCGCTTGTCTCCGAGATCTCGACCTCGCTCCGGCCGCTCGTCCCGCTCTGGCGGTACGGCGCGTGGTTCGGCGCGTTCGTGGTGCTCATGGCCGCCAACCTGACGGTGCGGCTCTGGTCGCAGTCGTACCTGGCCGACGTGCGCACCTACGAGCACCGCGCGGAAGGGGCGCAGACCGAGCTCGGTCAGCTCGCGCTCGAGCTGGACGTTCGCCGCGGCGCGTCGCACCTTCAGCAGGCCGCCACGCTCTACGGGCTGACTGCGCCCGTGGCGATCGAGACCGTCGCTGTCGCCAACACCAACCTGGACGTGGGCACGCCGTGAAGCACACGCCGCCTGACAGCTCGCTGCCGCGCCCGCGCATCGCCACTGAGGATGCGTCGGTGGTGCGCGCGCGCGGTCGGCAGCGTGCAGGGATCGTCGGCGCGCTGCTCGCGGTGTTCATGGGCGGCATCGGGCTGCGCGGTGTGCAGCTGGCGCTGGACCCGGACGCGCGCGTCCTCGACATCGCGGCCGAGAAGCGCTGGAAGAACGTGTCGACGCAGGGCCCGCGCGGCACCGTGCTCGACCATGACGGCAACGTGCTCGCTGAGTCGGTGAAGCAGCCCGCCATCTCGGTGGACCCGGTCGCCATGCGCGAGCGCGCGTTCGAAGCGGTCAAGCTCGAACACTTGAAGGACAGGCTGGATGAAGCCACCCTCAAGCGCGTGGCGGACGAGGGGGCGCGCGTGGCGCTCGACCAGACCGGCAAGGACCTCGCGGGCGTGCTGGTGCTCCCGCTCGATGAGGTGCTGTCCGTCCTGCACAGCGAGCGTCGCTACGTGCGCCTCGCGCGCAACGTGCACCCTGAGGTCGCAGACCAGATCCGCGATCTCGGCCTGCTCGACAAGGGCGTGATCATCGAGGAGAACTACCGGCGCTTCTACCCGCAGGGTGGGTTCGCCGCGCAGCTCGTCGGCTTCGTGGACGACAACGGGATCGGTCGTCAGGGCCTGGAGCAGCACTTCGAAGAGGAGCTCGCCGGCAGCTCGCTGGAGACCGTGCACCGCGTGAACCGCTGGGGCAGCCTGCTCGAGCTGTTCCGCCGCGACGAGCGCACCGCCGGCGGTCACGCGATCAAGACGACGATCGACCACACCATCCAGCAGGCGCTCGAGCGCAGCCTGGCGGTGGTGATGGAGCAGTCCAAGCCGATCTCGGCGACCGCCGTCGTGGTCGAGGTCCGCACGGGACGCATCGTCGCCATGGCGACCGCCCCGCAGTTCGACCCGAACCACCTGACAGACGACTTCACCAACACGCACAACATCGCCGTCGGCAGCGCCACTGAGCCGGGCAGCGTGCTCAAGCCGTTCACCATGGCGGGCGCGGTGGCCGCGGGCGCGGTGACGCCGGACGACATCATCGAGACCAGCTCGCCCTACCAGATGTATGGCGTGTCCATCTCCGACGATCATCCGCATCCGGCGCTGACTGTGTCGGAGATCATCAAGTACTCCTCGAACATCGGCGCCTCGAAGATCGCGGCCAAGATGGGCGGGGAGGCGCTCTACGCGTCGATGGAGTCGTTCGGGTTCGGCACGCGCTTGGAGATCGAGACCCAGGGCGAGGCGCCCGGCGTGCGTCACCCGTGGGGCAAGCCCGGTCCGGTCGAGCTCGCCACGGTCAGCTTCGGCCAGGGCTGCACGGCCACGCCGCTTCAGCTCGCCATGGCCACCGCGACGATCGCGAACGGCGGCGTGCGCATGCGCCCGATGATCATCGACGAGATCGACGACGCCTTCGGTCGCGTGGTGCGCAAGTCGGAGCCCATCGAGGTCCGCCGCGTGGTCAGCGCGCAGGTCGCCGCGCAGGTGACGCGCGCGATGGAGATGGTGATCGAAGAGGGCGGCACCGGCACGCGCGCCGCCATCCCTGGCTACAAGGTCGCGGGCAAGACCGGCACCGCGCAGAAGCCCAAGAACGGCACCTACTCGGCGGCACGCTACTCCAGCTTCATCGGCTTCGCGCCGTCCAACGACCCCGTGTTCGCCATGGCGATCGTCGTCGACGAGGCCACCGTCGGCAGCCGCTACGGCGGCGTGGTTGCGGCCCCGGTGTTCGCGGAAGTGGTCGGCGAGGCGCTGCGGCTCTACCATGTGGCGCCGGACCCCGCGCTGCTGCCGGTGCCCAAGGCCACGCACGTCAACGCGCCCGCGCTGGCCCCGAGCCTGCTGCTGGTCGACGCCAACGTCCCCGAGATCCCCGCCGCGCTCGCGCGCGTGGAGGACGAGGACGCCCCGAATTCGCCGGTGCGCATGTCCTGGATGGACGGCGCGTGGGCGCTCCCTGATCTCAACGGTCGCCCGATGCGCGACGTGCTGGCCGGTCTGCAGAGAAGCGGACTGACGCTGCACGTCGAGGGCACGGGCCGTCTCGCCAGCATGGATCCGATGCCAGGCACCTGGGTCGTCCCCGGCGAGACCGTTCAGCTCCGCTTCCAGTAGTTCGTCCAACCCGACTCCCCGTCGGGACCGTCGCCCTCCCCGCCGCGCCGCACCCCCCAAGGGTGCGTCGGTAGGGGCCCGGATCCATCCCCGCGCGGGGGACCGTCTTCCCATCCTGGGCGGACGCCCCTGCGGGTCCGGTGCCCCTCCGCGGGTTAGCGCCGAGCATGCGCCTCATGACCTTGCTCGGCTCTCTGGACTCCGCGTCTGCCCCTTCGGTGGACGTGGACGTGGTGCGTGTCACGCGCGACTCGCGCGGGGTGGCGGCGGGCGACGTGTTCGTCGCGATCCCCGGCACGCAGCGTGACGGCCACGCGTTCGTCGCCGGGCTTCCGCCGGGCGCGGTCGCCGTGGTCGAACGGCCTACGGACGCCCCGCCGGGCGTGATCGTCGTGGTGGTGGCTGACGCCAAGGCGGCGCTGTCGCGGCTGTCGGCGGCGGTGGTCGGCTTCCCGGCGCGCGACCTGTCGGTGGTCGGCATCACGGGGACGAACGGCAAGACGACGACCAGCACCTTGGTGACGACCGCGCTCGAGAAGCTGGGCCGCACGGTCGCGCGCATGGGCACCACCGGCACGCGGCTGGCGGGGCAGGATCTGCCCGGCATGTTGACTACGCCCGAGGCGCCCGAGCTGCACGGCGTGTTCGCGCAGCTCCGCGATCTTGGCGGGCGCGTGGCGGTGATGGAGGTGTCGTCGATCGGGCTGATCCAGCACCGGGTCGACGACGTCCCGTTCGCGCTTGCCGTGTTCACCAACCTCACCAGGGATCACCTGGACTTCCATGGATCCATGAAGGCTTACGCCGAAGCCAAGGCGACGCTCTTCACGCATCGCCTGAGGGATCCAGGCGGCTTGCCACGCGCGCTCTTGCAGGGTGACGATGGGACATGGCGGCAGATGCGGCCCCCGACGGATCGCTGGCTCTACGGCTTTGACGCGGGCTCGGACGTGCGGATCACCTCGTGGATCCCGCGCGCCGATGGCGCCACGCTGTGTGTCGAGACACCCCTTGGATCCGCCGTGATCGACACGCCCCTCTTGGGCCGCCACAACGCCTACAACCTCGCCGCCGCGCTCGCGATCGGCGCGATGACGGGCGAGGTGCCGCAGTCCATGGCGGACGCGTTGCGCGGCGTGGTCGGCGCGCCGGGCCGCCTGGAGCCCGTGCCCAACGCCACCGGCGTCGCGGTGCTGGTCGACTACGCCCACACCCCCGACGCGTTGTCGGCGGTGCTGGCGTCGGTGCGCGCGAGCACGAAGGGCAAGGTGTGGGTGGTGTTCGGCTGCGGCGGTGATCGCGACCGCGGCAAGCGCCATGAGATGGGCCGCGCCGCGCTCGCGGCCGACCGCGTGATCGTCACGTCGGACAACCCGCGATCGGAAGACCCAAACGCGATCCTCGCCGACATCCTTGAAGGCATTCCTCAAGGATCGGCGGTGGTGGAGGTTGACCGCGCCACCGCGATCCATCTGGCCATCCGCGAGGCCTCGCCGGGTGACGTCGTGCTGCTCGCGGGCAAGGGCCACGAGGACTACCAAGAGATCGCCGGCGTGAAGCACCCGTTCGACGATCGACGGGTCGCGGCCGAGGCGCTCGCCGCGCGGTAGCGCCCGACGCGCCGAACGTGGCTCGGGGGCGCGACGGACCCTGCGTCGAGACGGGGCCGGGAGTCGCGCGGAGAGGTGCTCCAGGACACGCTCTCCGCGGCGGTTTTGGGAAACTTGATCCGACCCTGCGTTGGGCCATTGCCCGTGGTGGAAGGCGGGAGGTAGAAGGGGCTTGCCCCCTCCATGGCGCCGCCCGGCGCTGTGACCCCGCCCCGCTCCGCTGCCCTCCAAAGCCCCCCAGGCTCCCCATGAAGTTCTCCGGCCTGCAGATCGCTCAGGCGACGCGTGGCGTGCTGCATCAAGGCGACCACGTCGGCCCGCTCGGCACCGACACGCGCGCGCTCCCCGTGGGCGCGTGGTTCGTCGCGCTCGCCGGTGAGCGCTTCGACGCGCACGACATGCTCGACGCGGCCGCGGCCGCGGGCGCGGGCGGCGCCGTGCTGTCGCGACAGGCGGGCTGGACGGGGCCGTGGGTTCAGGTCGCAGACACCACGGTGGCGCTTCAAGACCTGGGCCGCTGCGCGCGCACCCGTCTGAACGGCCCCGTCGTCGCGCTGACGGGCAGCAGCGGCAAGACCACGACGCGCGCGCTCATCGCCTGCGCGCTGTCGCCCATGGGGCTGGTGCACCAGACGGTCGGCAACCTCAACAACCACCTGGGCGTGCCGCTGACGCTGTGCGCCGCCCCGCAGGGCGCGGCGGTGACGGTGGTGGAGATGGGCACGTCCTCGCCCGGCGAGATCGCGTTCTTGGCGGACATGGCCACGCCCGACGTGCGCGTGGTGATCAACGTGGGCGCCGCGCACCTGCAGGAGCTCGGCGGGCTGGCCGGCGTGGGCGACGAGAAGAGCGCGCTGCACCGCTCCGCGCGCCCCGGCGACACCTGCATCACCAACGCCGATGACCCGAACCTGCGCGATCGCGCCGTCCCTGGCCGTCGCCTGTCGTTCGGCGTGGCCAAGGACGCCGACATCCGCGTGTCCGACGTGGTGGTCGACGCCGACGCGTGGTGCACCCGCGCCCGCTTCCACACGCCCGCGGGCGTGGTCGACGCGGTGATCCCCGCGCCCGGCACGCACATCGCGCTCGACGCGGCGGCGGCGCTCGCCGTGGCCTACGCGCTCGAAGTCGACCTGCACGAGGCGGCCGCCGCGCTGTCCACCTACGCGCCGGTCGGCATGCGCTTCAAGCCCGTGTCGCTCCCCAACGGCGCGCTCGCGATCAACGACGCCTACAACGCCAACCCGCAGTCCATGCGCGCCTCGCTCGACACGCTCGCCGCCATGGACGGACGCCGCGTGGCGGTGTTGGGCGACATGCTGGAGCTGGGCGACGGTGAGGCGGCGCTGCACCAGGAGCTGGTCGCCCACGCTTGCGCGCTCGGGCTGGACCTGGTGGCGCTGGTGGGGCCGCGCATGACGTCGGCGTCGGCGGGCACGGGCGCCTTGGCGGCGGAGGACGGCGTGACGCTCGCGCCGCAGATCGCGGCCTTCCTCAAGCCCGGCGATCGGGTGCTGTTCAAGGGAAGCCGTGGCGCGCGCGTCGAGCGTGTGCTGGACGCGGTCGTCGATGCGTTGAAGACGGAGGCGTCTTGATCTACCACCTGCTGGTCCCGCTCTCCGACGCCATCCCGGGCACGAACGTGTTCCGGTACCTGACCTTCCGCACGGCGTGGGGCCTGATCACCGCGCTGGTGCTCGCCTACGTGATCTTCCCTGCGTTCATCGGCTGGATGAACAAGAAGAAGCTCGAGCAGATCATCCGCGAGGACGGGCCCGACTCGCACCGCGCGTCCAAGGTCGGCACGCCCACCATGGGCGGCGTGGTGATCCTGGCGGCGGTGGCCATCTCCACGCTGCTGTGGGCCCGGCTCGACACGCCCACCACCTGGATGACGCTGTTCGTGCTGCTCGGCTACGGCGCGATCGGGCTGCTCGACGACTGGAAGAAGGTGATGGAGAAGTCCACCGCCGGCCTGTCGGGTCGCTACAAGATCCTCGGCCAGCTGGCGATCGGCGGGGCGGTGCTGATCTACGGGCACCTGTCGGGCGTGATCGAGCCCGTGCTGCCGCTGCCCTTCTTCAAGGACGCGGCGATCGACTTCCGCGAGCTGTGGACGGGTGCCCCCGACATGCTCGGCTGGCTCTACCCGGCGGTGGCGCTGTTCATCCTGGTGGGCGCGTCGAACGCGGTGAACCTGACCGACGGCCTGGACGGCCTGGCGATCGGCCCCGTGATGACGTCCGCCGCCACCTACGGCGTGATCGCCTACGTCACCGGCAACGCCAGGTTCGCGAGCTACCTGGAGATCGCCTACGTGCCGGGCGCCGGTGAGCTGCTCGTGCTGTCCATGGCGCTCGTTGGCGCGGGCCTGGGCTTCCTTTGGTACAACGCCTACCCGGCGTCGGTGTTCATGGGAGACGTGGGATCGCTCGCGCTCGGCGGCGGCTTGGCCATGCTCGCCATCCTCACCAAGCACGAGATCCTGCTCGCGCTGATCGGCGGCGTCTTCGTGGTCGAGACGGTGAGCGTGATGCTCCAGGTCTTCTGGTTCAAGCGCACCGGCAATCGACTCTTCGCCATGGCGCCCATCCACCACCACTTCGAGAAGCGTGGGTGGAGCGAGCCCAAGATCATCGTCCGGTTCTGGATCATCAGCGTCATCCTCGCGCTGGTGGCGCTCTCCACCCTCAAGCTGCGGTGAACGACGTGGGCATCCTCTCCGGTCAGCGCGTGGTGGTGATGGGGCTCGGCAAGTCCGGGCGCTCGGCCGCGCGCTTGGCGCTGCGTGAGGGCGCCGAGGTGATCGCGGTCGACCTCAACGTGAACGCCGATCCGGTGCCGGGCGCGCGTATGGAGCTGGGGCCGCACAAGGTCGAGACGTTTACGTCGGCGAACGTGATCGTCGTCTCGCCTGGGATCGCCGCCGCCACGCCGGAGATCGTCGCGGCGCAGCAGGCGGGCGTCGACGTGGTGGGGGAGCTGGGCTTCGCGCTGCGCTTCATCCACGCGCCCGTGATCGCCATCACCGGCACCAACGGCAAGTCCACCGTCACGCACTTCACGGGCACGCTGATGGCGGCCACGGGCAAGCGCGTGTTCACCGGCGGCAACCTGGGCACGCCGCTGTCCGACGCCGCGTTCGGATCGTCGCCCGAGGTGCTGGTGCTCGAGGTCAGCAGCTACCAGCTGGAGCTGCCGGGCGAGCTGGCGCCGGTCGCCGCGGTGATCCTCAACCTGACCCCCGACCACCTGGGCCGACACGGCACCATGGACGGCTACGCCGCGGCCAAGGCCAAGGTGTTCGCGCGCATGGGCGACGGCGGCTGGGCCTTCCTGCCCGCCGGCGACGAGCGCCTGCTCGCCGCGTCCAAGGGCGTGGGTCGCGCGCACCGCGCTTGGCTGGGCGCCCACCCGGGCGTGCTGCGCCAGGGCCGCACCGCGCATGTGCTGCTCGGCCACCACCAGGCCACGTTCGACCTGTCGGGTGTCTCGGTGCAGGGCGCGCACAACCTGGACCACGCGGCCACCGCGGCGGCCCTGTGCTTCGCGGCGGGCGCGTCGCCGGTGGCCATCCAAGCGGCGCTGCCCACGCTGTCCGCGCTGCCGCACCGCGTTCAGCCGGTGATCGAGCGCGACGGCGTGCTGTGGATCAACGACAGCAAGGCGACCAACGTCGCGTCGACCAGCGTGGCGGTGGCGGGCATCGACCGCCCCTGCGTGGTGCTGCTTGGCGGCCTGTCCAAGGAGAACGACCCGTTCGAGCCGCTGGCGAACGACCTCAAGCGCCACCGCGCGGTGATCGGGTTCGGCGCGTCCGGCCCGGCGATCGCTGCCGAACTGGCGCGCTTTGGCGTGGACGTGATCGTGGTGCCGACGATGCGTGAGGCGTGCGCGCGCGCCGCCCAGCTCGCGCGGCCCGGTGACGCCGTGCTCCTGTCGCCCGCGGGCGCCAGCTTCGACGAGTTCAAGAACTTCGAGCACCGGGGCGACGTGTTCGCCGCGGTCGCGCGCGGGGAGGTCCCATGAGCGTCGTGGCCGATCATCCGGTTCCGGCTTCTGCCCGCAACAAGGTCGCGGAGCGCGCCGAGGGCTCAGGCTGGGATCTCTGGCTGCTCGGATCGGTCGCCGGGCTGATCAGCATGGGCTTCCTGTACGTGCTGTCGGCCAGCGGCCCGTTCGCCACGCACGCGTTCGACGACCCCTGGTTCTTCACCAAGCGGCAGGTCGTCGGCCTTGTGCTGGGCGTGGTCGTCGCGCTCGTGCTGCTGGCCACGCCGTGGCGCTGGTACCGCCGCGCCGCCTATCCGGCCTACGGGATCACGGTGTTGATGGTGTACATGGTGCACCTGCCGTTCATCGGCCACGCCGCCAAGGGCGCGCCGCGCTGGATCGACATCGGCCCGTTCAACATGCAGCCGTCTGAGCTCGCCAAGCCGGCGCTCGCGCTCGCCATGGCCAACTATCTGGCGCGCAACGAAGGCCACCTCAAGGACTTCATGGGCGTGGTCGCCATCCCGATCGGCCTCGGGCTTTCGCCCATGCTGCTTGGCATCGCGCTGCAGAGCGACCTGGGCGCGCTCGCGCTCATCGTCGGCATCGTGGGCGTGGGCGTGTTCGTCGCGGGCATCGAGTGGAAGTGGCTGGGCGCGCTGGGCCTGGTGATCGGCGCGCTTGTCGCGGGCCTGGTGCTGATGGAGCCGTACCGCATGGCGCGCATCGTCGGCTTCCTCGACCCGCTCGGCGACGCGCAGGGCGACGGCTACCAGGTGGTGCAGGGCTGGGTCGCGTTCGCCGAGGGCGGCCTGTTCGGCAAGGGCCTGGGGCAGGGCGTCGCGCAGCAGGGCTTCCTGCCCGAGGCGCACACCGACATGATCTCCGCGGTGGTGGCGGAGGAGCTGGGCGTGTTCGGCTGGTCGCTGCTGATCGTGTTGTACGCCATCATGCTGTGGCGCGGCACGCGTATCGCCATGAACGCCAAGGGCCTGTTCGAGATGGTGCTGGCGTCTTGCCTGTCGGCGGTGCTCGCCGCGCAGGTGGTGGTCAACCTGGGCGTGGTCGCGGGCCTCGTGCCGCCCAAGGGCCTGGTGCTGCCGTTCATGTCCTACGGCGCGTCGGCGCTCATCTCGCACATGGTGATGATCGCCATCCTGCTCCGCGTGGGGCTGGAGACACGTCGAACCGAGATCGCGGCGGAGCAGGTGGCGCAGCGCGCCCCGGCCCGCGCGGGAGCCTAAATGTTTCGCGGGACCGTTCGCACCATCCACTTCGTCGGCATCGGCGGCATCGGCATGTCCGGCATCGCCGAGGTCATGCTCAACCTGGGCTTCCGGGTCACCGGGTCCGACCTCAAGGCCGGCGTCGCGGTGAAGCGCCTACTCGCGCTCGGCGCTGAGGTCCTGCTGGGCCATGTCACCGGCAACATCGGCGACGCCGACGTGGTCGTGTACTCCAGCGCCGTGAAGGCCGACAACCCCGAGCTGGTCGAGGCGATCGCGCGCGGCACGCCGGTGATCCAGCGCGCCGAGATGCTCGCCGAGCTGATGCGCCTCAAGCACGGCATCGCCATCGCGGGCACGCACGGCAAGACCACGACCACGTCGATGGTCGCCGCGTGCCTGGCGGCGGGCGGGCTCGACCCCACCGTGGTGATCGGCGGTCGCTTGGACTCGCTCGGCGGCACGAACGCCAAGCTGGGCTCGGGCGAGTACCTGGTGGCCGAGGCCGACGAGTCCGACGGCACCTTCATGCTGCTGTCGCCGACCATCGCGCTCATCACCAACATCGACCCCGAGCACCTCGACCACTGGGGCGAGTTCTCGCGCACGGTCGAAGCGTTCGAGTCCTTCGCCAACAAGGTGCCGTTCTTCGGGTTCAGCGTGCTGTGCATCGACCACCCGCAGGTCGCCGCGCTGCTGCCCAAGGTGCGGCGTCGTGTGGTGACCTACGGCATGGCGCGCCACGCGCACTACCGGGCCAGCCACGTCGAGCGCGACGGCCTGCGCACCGCGTTCCGCGTGCACCGCGGCGACGACGAGCTGGGCACCGTCCGCCTGGCGATGCCCGGCGTACACAACGTGTCGAACGCGATCGGCGCGATCGCCCTGTCCTGCGAGCTGGGCGTGCCGTTCGACGCGGTGCAGAAGGCGCTCGACGGCTTCTCCGGCGTGCAGCGCCGCTTCACGGTGGTGGGCGAGAAGGCGGGTGTGATGGTGGTCGACGACTACGCTCACCACCCGGTGGAGATCGAGGCCACGCTGGCCGCCGCCGAGGGCGGCTTCCCGGACCGCCGGATCATCGCTGTGTTCCAGCCACACCGCTTCAGCCGCGTCGCCTCGCTGTGGACCGAGTTCTGCTCCGCCTTCCACCGCGCCGACGTGGTGCTGGTGTGCCCGGTCTACGCCGCTGGAGAGTCGCCGATGGAGGGCATCGACGCCACGCGCATCGCCGCCGAGATGCGCGACCGCGGCCACCGCGGCGCTGAGGTCGTGGCCAGCCTGGACGAGGCGACCGCGCGGCTCGCGGCGATCGTGCGCCCCGGCGACATCGTCATCTCGCTCGGCGCGGGCGACGTGAACCGCGTGTGCGGCGAGCTGCTGACCCGGCTTGGCGATCTGGCGTGACCGAGCGCGCCGCCGGCTTTGTGCTGCGCCGTGACGAGCCGATGGCCCGTCACTCGCCGTGGCGCGTGGGCGGGCCGGTGGACGCCTACATGGTGGTGACCCGCCGCGACGGCCTGGCCGACGCGCTGTCGGTGTGCCGCGAGCACCAGTGGAAGCGAAACGTGATCGGCGCGGGCACCCGCACGGTGTTCCGCGACGGTGGATCCGCTGGCGTCGTGCTGCGCCTGGGCTCCGCGTTCGCGGGCGTGACGGAGGTTGAGCAGGGCTGGTGGATCGGCGCTGCGGCCCCGCTCGCGCTGATCGGTGCGCGCTTTGTCGGCGGCGCGCCCAAGACCACGCTGTCGACGCTGCGCTTCGCCGCCGGGTCGGTCGGCGCCTCGCTGGCGACCGACGAGGGCTGGGAGCCGTGGGTCGAGTCGGTGAAGTGGATCCAGCGGTCGCAGGAGCACACCTGCCCGCTGCATGAGGTGCCAGGGAAGGGGAGCGTGGTGTTCACCGAGGTGCTGATCCGCCGCACCCCGCGTGAGAAGGCGCGCCCGCCGGTGGTGCCGCATGGCTGGTTCAAGGCGGAGGACGACGACGCCGCCGAGCTGCTGCGCGACACCGGGCTGTCCGCCACGCGCCTGCGGGGCGTCCTGCTGCCCTCGGCCGAGCCCGACCTGCTGGTCAACCTGGGCGACGGCAATGCGAAGGACTTCGCGCTGCTGCACAAGTCGATCGTCGAGAAGATCCAGGACAAGCGCGGCGTCTCGCTTCAAGACGCGATGACGTGGATCGGGAGGCCCTGATGTCGTTTTCCAAGTCGGTGAAGGTGGGCGTGCTGCTCGGCGGCATGTCGTCGGAGCGGCCGATCTCGCTCAAGAGCGGGCACGCGGTCGCGGACGCGCTGCGCGAGCGCGGCTGGGACGTGGTGGAGATCGACGTCGGCCGCGATCTGGCTGAGCAGCTGCGCGCGAACAAGGTCGACGTCGCGTGGATCGCGCTGCACGGCCGGTTCGGCGAGGACGGCTGCGTGCAGGGCCTGCTTGAGGTCCTGGGCATCCCGTACACGGGCTCTGGCGTGCGCGCGAGCGCGGTCGCCATGGACAAGATCACCACCAAGCGGCTGATCGTGGGCAAGCCCGGCATCCACCTGGCGGCGGACGCGGTGTCGGTCGCGGGCGATCCGCCGCCGCCGCTTCGCTTCCCGGTGATCTGCAAGCCTGCGACCGGTGGATCCACCGTGGGCACGCGCAAGGCCGCCGACGCGAGCGAGTGGGCGGACGCGCTGGCCGCCGCCGTGGCGGAGGGCGGCGAGGTGATCGTCGAGGAGGTGATCGTCGGCGAGGAGATCACCGTGGCCGTGCTCGACGGCGTGCCGCTGCCGGTGGTGCGCATCGTGCCGGACTCCGGCTTCTTCGACTTCGAGGCCAAGTACACCAAGGGCCTGACCCGCTACGAGGCGCCCGCCGCGCTCCCCGCCGCCGTGACCGAGGCCGCGCAGGCCGCTGCGGTGGTGGCGTACAAGGCGGTCGGCTGTCGAGGCCTCGCGCGCGCCGACTTCATCGTGCAGGTGGACGGGACGTCTGTCTTTCTGGAGATCAACACGATCCCCGGCATGACCGCGACTAGCTTGTCGCCCATGGCCGCCGGGTGCGTGGGCATTGACTTTCCGACCCTGGTCGAGCGCCTGTTGCAAGCAGCCCGTCTGGACTGAAAGAACGCACCGCGGATCGTCTTGATCCGGCGTGGCGATCGGTGTAGCTTGGGGCACCCTCCAGCGTGCGTCTCCCCGACGTGCGCCCGCCTCCCCGGCACCCGACCCTCCGCATGCGCCTCCCCGGCGCGGCAAAGTCCACCATGAACCGCGTTCGTTCCATCCTGCTCGCGTTGGCTACTGTCCCGGCGATCATCCTCGTGATCGTTCGGCCGGATCAGTTCTACGTGGAGCGCGTGGACTTCGTGGGCAATCATCACGCCACCAGCTCTGAGCTGCGCCACCTGTCGGACCTGCGCAACGGCACCAGCCTGTGGGGCGCGGACCTGGCGGCGGTGTCGGCGGGCGTGCAGCGTCACCCGTGGGTCCAGTCGGTCGAGGTTGAGCGTCGCCTCCCCAACCGCATCGTCGTCACGGTCCACGAGCACGAGCCGGTCGCGCTGCTCGCGTTCACGGACGGCCTGTACTACGTCGACCAGGAGGGCACGCCCTTCCTGCGCGCCACGTCGGAAGACCTGGACCACCCGCTGATCACGGGCGTGGACGCGACGCTCGAGAAGTCGCACCCGGCGCTGCCGCGGCTGGCGATCCGCGACGCCCTGTGGATCCTAACCGAGCTCGACAGCCATCAGGTCATCCCGCTCAGCCAAGTGTCTGAGATCCGCTTCGAGCGCACCCGCGGCTGGACCATCCAGACGTCGGGCGGCACCGCCAAGCACCCCACGGCCGAGGTCCTGTTCGGCTTTGGCGACTACGACCAGCAGATCGCGCGCCTGGCGGCCCTCATCGGCCGCGGCGTCGACCTGACCCAGCCGCTCCACGTGGACGTCGCGCCTGAGCGCGTCGCCATCGTCCGCCCGCTGGGCGCGCCCGACGCGCCCGTGCTCGCGGTGGATCCGCTGCTCGCCCAGGCCGAGGCGCTCGCCGCCCCGGTGGACGACGCCGCGGTGGACGCCAACGCCTCTCACGTTGATCCCTCTGCGCCGGTGGACCCTCCGCCGAGCGCTCCTCATCCTTGAGTCGCGGCCTCCCAGGCTTCGCTCACCCCGCACGCCCGCCCCTCACTCTGCCCGCCATTTCCGCCCCCCGGAGGACTCCATGATCGAGATCGTCGAAGAAGAAGCGCCCGTTGGTGCCCGCATCAAGGTCATCGGCGTCGGCGGTGGTGGCGGCAACGCCATCAACACGATGATCGCGGCTGGCCTCTCCGGCGTGGAGTTCATCGCGATGAACACCGACGCGCAGGATCTTCGTCGCAGCCTGGCGCCCCGTCGCTTCCAGCTCGGCGCGCAGCTCACCAAGGGCCTCGGCGCCGGCGCCAACCCCGACGTCGGCCGTGAGGCCGCGCTCGAAGATCGCGACAGGATCGCGGAGCTGGTCGTGGGCGCGGACATGGTCTTCATCACGGCCGGCATGGGCGGCGGCACGGGCACGGGCGCGGCTCCGATCATCGCGCAGGTCGCGCGTGAGTGCGGCGCGCTCACCGTCGGCGTCGTCACGCGTCCGTTCGGCTTCGAGGGCGCCCGCCGCCGTCGTCAGGCCCAGTCCGGCATCGAGGCGCTCTCCGCCAACGTCGACACGCTGATCACCATCCCGAACCAGCGCCTCATCGCCATGTCGAACGACCGCACCAGCATGAAGGACGCCTTCCGCATCGCGGACGAGGTCCTCCTGCAGGCGGTCAAGGGCGTCAGCGACCTGATCAACTACCAGGGCGAGGTCAACGTCGACTTCGCCGACGTCCGCACCATCATGTCCGGCAAGGGCGTCGCGCTCATGGGCGTGGGCCATGCCAAGGGCACCCACAAGGCCGCCGAGGCCGCCCAGGTCGCCATCAGCTCGCCGCTCCTCGACGACATCTCCATGGTCGGCGCCACCAGCGTCCTGATCAACATCACCGGCGGCTCGGGCCTCACCCTGTACGAGGCGCACGAGGCGCTCACGCTCATCCAGGAAGAGGCGCACGAGGACGCGCAGGTCATCTTCGGCTGGGTTGTCGACGAGACCCTGGGCGACGAGGTCCGCGTGACCGTCATCGCCACGGGCTTCGAAGAGGCGCGCCAGGTGCAGACGGCGTCGATCGAGCGCGTGGTGAACGAGCGCGTGTTTCCGCGGGCGGCGGTGGGCGGGCGTCGTGGTCGCGAGCTGACGAGCGGGATTGATCGGATGCATGATGACTACGACATCCCCACGTTTTTCCGAAATGCCGACTGATTCGTAGCGTCTGACCTCGGTAGTTCAATTTGCCGAGGTCGGTCGGTCCAGCAGCTGGACACACGGGGGACACAGAGGGTAGGCTGGGGCCAGAGCGGCTCAAGCCGACTGGACGTGTCATGATCAGTCATTCGGTCTCCGATTTGGGCAACGGGCGCTTCAAGATCCGCTGGCGGGAGTGGGTCGAGGAGGGGGGCGTGCGGAGGCGCGTCGAGCGCGCCCTGACCGTGACCGGGAAGCAGGCCTCGGCCCAGCTGCACGCCAAGGTGGTTCGTGCGCTGGAGACGGTCGGCTACTACGAGCCGGAGGCGCGGGTCGTGGCCCGCGTGGGCAACCTTGAACAGGCGGCCTTCAGCTGGCTCCGTCACAAGGCCGCCCGTGGCTGCACCGAGTCGACCACGAGCGCCTACGGCGCGGCGCTGAAGCGGTTCTTCGCGGCCGTTCGCCGACGGGAGCGCATCGCCGACGATCGCGTGGTGCCGACCACGGTGTTGTCCCGCGACCTGTTCGCCGACGTCGCGCTGGAGCTGCGGCGAGCCGGCCTGGCCGAGTCGACCATCTACACGACGATCCGCATCGGGTACGACGTGTGGGTGTGGGCCTCCGACGAGCCGGAGGCGTACCCCGGCCTGCCGATGGCGCCGCGTGATCCGTCCCGGGTGCTCCCGCGGCCGCCCGTGTACGGCGCGCCGCCCGCGCCCACGCTCGCCGAGGTCGACGCCTGCATCCGGCACCTGCCGCCGCGCATGGCCTACGTGGCACGCCCCGCCGCGATCATCATGCGATTCACGGGGTTGCGGGTGGGGCAGGTTTTCGCCCTCACATGCGGGGACGTGAACCTGGCGCGCGCGGAGCTGCGCGTGACCACCGGGAAGAGCCGACGGGAGAAGGCCGAGCAGCGTACGATCCCGATCTCGCGGCACCTCGTCGAGGAGCTGCGCGCGCGGGTCTCGTCTCAGCCGCCGACGGCGCAGCTGGTGCAGCGTCGTAAGGACCAGCACGCGGAGAGCGGGAAGAATCACCTGCCGGGGATGGCTCTGACAAAGGGGTGGGAGCGAGCGACCCAGACGGGCGAGGTGAGGCGAGAGGTGTGGCAGCCGCCGAACCGGAAGATCGGGAGGCCGGACCACGCGTTCCGTGCTGCGTTCCAGGCGTACCTGGAGAGCGTGGCGGTGCGGGACTCGGTGATCGACTTCCTCGTGGGGCATGCGCCCGCGTCGGTGCGCGGGAAGCATTACGCGCCGCCGACACCGGACGCGACGAGAGCGGCGGTGGAGAGGATCCCGGCGATCGACTGGACGGGCGGGGAGGAGGAGGTGCCGGACAACGTGGTGGTGTTGAGGCCGAGGTAGGGGCGGTGGGGCTCTTGGGTGACCTTGCCCCCAAGTCCGCGGCCGCCGCCGCGTAGGTCA
>CANJMY010000058.1 GCA_947475315.1 Pseudomonadota bacterium
CAGCCGATCGAGTCGCTGGACGAGGCGGTGCGGGCCACGCTGCGCGCGGGCGTCTACGAGCGCATCGCCATGCGCACGCCGGTGCATGCGTCGGTCGACCAGGGCGTGGAGATCGTGCGCGCGCTGGGCATGGGCAAGGCGTCGGGGCTGGTGAACGCGGTGCTGCGCCGCGCCGAGGCCGCGCAAGACCTGTCGCGGTCGGACGCGCTCGACCACCCGGCCTGGCTGGTGGCCCGTTGGGACGCCCGCTACGGCAAGGAGGCGACGGAGGCTTGGTGCCTGGCGAACGGTCAGCCGCCGCCGCTGTTTGTGGTGGCGCGCGACGACGTGGACGCGCTGTCGGCCGAGCTGACCGCGGCGGGCTTTGGCAACGAGGCGGTGGAGATCCAGGGCGAGCCCGTGTTCAACGTGCTCCGCATGGAGGGGCGTGTCGGCCGGGTGGAGGAGCTGCCGGGCTGGACGGACGGCAAGCTGTGGATCCAGGACGCGGCCAGCGCGTGGATGTGCGACCTGGTGCCGGAGTCGGCCAAGACCGTACTCGACGCGTGCGCGGCCCCCGGCGGCAAGACCATGCGGCTCGCGGCGCGCGGCGCGATCGTGACGGCCTGCGATCAGTCGGCGTCGCGGCTCAAGCACGTCGTGGCGTCCGCGGAGCGGCTCAAGGTCGCGATCAAGATCTACACGCACGACTGGATGGAGGGCCCGCACCGCGGCCTGGGCAACTTCGACTGCGTGCTGGTCGACGCGCCGTGCACCGGCCTGGGCACCGTCCGCCGTCGCCCCGAGATCCGCTGGCGCCGCGCGCCGATGGACCCCATGAAGGCGGCGGTGCGGCAGCGCGCGATCCTCGAGAACGTGTGGGACCACGTGAACATCGGCGGCCACCTGGTCTACGTGGTGTGCAGCGCTGAGCCCGAGGAGGGCCCGGCGGTCGTGAAGGAATTCCTGGCCAAGCACCCGGAGTTCAGCCTGGAGCTGGAGCGCGGCACGGCGCCCCCGGAGAACGGCGAAGACGCGTTCTACGGCGCGCGGATGGTGCGTCGGTGAGCACGCCGATGTTCGACCAGTTCATGGCGCTCAAGCGCCAGAACCCCGACGCCATCCTGTTCTACCGGATGGGCGACTTCTACGAGACCTTCTTCGAGGACGCCGTGATCACCGCGCGCGTGCTCGACCTCACGCTCACGTCGCGCAACAAGAATGACCCAGACCCGGTGCCGATGGCGGGCGTCCCGCACCACGCGGCCGCCGGGTACATCCAGCGCATGGTCGACGCGGGCTACCGCATCGCGATCGCCGATCAGGTGGAGGACCCGGCGACGGCCAAGGGGCTGGTGCGCCGCGAGGTGGTGCGCGTGGTCACGCCGGGCGTCGTGCTCGACCCGTCCTCGCTCGCCGCGCGTGAGCCGAGCTGGCTGGTCGGCGTGGTCGCCACGTCGAAGGGCTTTGGGCTGGCGGCGCTGGAGGTCTCGACCGGCGACCTGCGCCTGACGAGCGTGGACGATCTGGCGGCGCTGCTCGGCGAGCTACACCGGCTGGAGCCCAAGGAGGCGCTGCTCGGTCCCAAGCTGGCGCCGGACGACGACGCGGCGATCCGCGCGACGCTGGAGCGCCACCGCACGCTGGTGAGCGAGGTCGAGGCGGGCGCGTGGGAGCCGGGTGAGGCGCGGCGCGAGCTGGAGACGCTGCTCGGCGTGGCTGACTTGGCCGGCTTTGGTGTGCGGCGCGACGAGGCGGGCGTGCGCGCGGCGGGCGCGGTGGTGCGCTACGCGCGGCAGCGCTTGGCGGACCGGCTGGGCAACGTGCAGCGCATCCGCACCTGGCGGCCCGGATCCTTCCTGGTGATCGACGACGCCACGCGCCGCAACCTGGAGATCGTGCGCTCGATGCGCGACGGCGGGCGGTCTGGCAGCCTGCTCGGGCTGCTCGACAAGGCGCGCTCGGCGATGGGCTCGCGGCTGCTGCGCGAGTGGCTGAGCTTCCCGCTGCTCGACCTGCGCGCGATCGGCGCGCGTCAGGAGGCGATCGCAGCGCTCCTCGAACGTCCCGACGTGCGCGAGACGGTGGCGCGGGCGCTGTCCAAGGTGTCGGACGTGGAGCGCATCACGGCGCGCGTCGCGCAGCAGTCGGCGCACGCGCGCGACCTGCTCGGCCTCAAGCGCACGCTGGAGTCGCTGCCGGAGATCGTGGCGGCGCTGGCGGACGTTCCGTCGGTGGGGGCGCTGATCCCCGGCGACCGAGCGCAGGACGTGCTCGACGACCTCACGACCTGGCTGGCCGAGGATCCGCCGCTCGCCCTGACCGAGGGCGGCCTGATCCGCGCGGGCGCGCACGCCGAGCTCGACGAGCTGTCGATGCTCGCCGCCGAGGGCCTGGGCGTGATCCGCAAGGTGGAGGAGCGCGAGCGCGAGGCGACTGGCATCACGTCGCTCAAGATCCGCCACACCAGCGTGTTCGGCTACTACATCGAGATCACGCGCTCGCACCTGCACCGCGTGCCCGACCGCTTCATCCGCAAGCAGACGCTGGCCAACGCCGAGCGCTACTTCACGCTGGAGCTCAAGGAGCTGGAGGAGAAGGTCCTGGGCGCCGACGAGCGCCGCAAGAAGCTGGAGCAGGCGCTGTTCATCCAGCTTCGCGAGCGCGTGGCGCTGGCGATCGGCAGGCTGCAAGGGATCGCGCGCGCGCTGGCCGCGGTTGACGTGCTGGTGGCGCTGGCCGACGTGGCGGAGACCAGCCGCTGGTGCCGCCCGACGGTGGTCGACGAGCCGGTGCTGACGCTGCGCGGCAGCCGTCACCCGGTGGTGGAGGCCTCGCTCGACGAGGAGCGCTTTGTGCCGAACGACGTGTCGCTCGACGCGGCGACGCGGCGCATGATCGTGCTGACCGGCCCCAACATGGCGGGCAAGTCGACCGTGCTGCGGCAGGTCGCGCTCATCACGCTGCTCGCGCAGATCGGCAGCTACGTGCCCGCGGACTCGGCGACGGTGGGCGTGGCGGACCGCATCTTCACGCGCGTGGGCGCGTCCGACGATCTGTCGCGCGGCCAGTCCACGTTCATGGTGGAGATGGCGGAGACGGCGGCGATCCTGCACGGCGCGACCGCGCGCAGCGTGGTGATCCTCGACGAGATCGGCCGCGGCACGTCCACCTACGACGGCCTGTCGATCGCCTGGGCGGTGGCCGAGGATCTGGTCGATCGCGTCGGCTGCCGGGCGATGTTCGCGACGCACTACCACGAGCTGTGCGAGCTCGCGGACACGCGCCCGATCGTGGTGAACCAGAGCATCGCGGTGAGCGAGTGGGGCGAGAAGATCCTGTTCCTCCGCCAGCTGGTGGAGGGCGGGGCGAGCCGCTCCTACGGCATCCAGTGCGCACGCCTGGCAGGCGTGCCGCGGCCGGTGATCCGCCGCGCGCAGTCGCTGCTCGCGCACTTTGAGAAGCACGCGCCGCGCAACGAGCACGCGCAGCTCTCGCTGTTTGGCATGGCGCCGGTGGCCGGGGCGACCGTGGTGGTCGAGGAGGCAGCACCCGACGCGCTCCGTGACGCGCTGCACGACCTCAACCCCGACGCGCTCTCGCCGCGCGAGGCGCACGACCTGCTCTACCGGCTGAAGGGCCTGCTCTGATGGACGCGGCCATCGAGGGCTTCCTCTATTGGCTGCGCGTGGAGAAGGGGCGGAGTGAGCACACCATCGCGGCCTACCAGCACGACGCGTCGCGCTTCGCGGCGTGGCTGAAGGAGCGGGGCGTGTCGTCGCCCGGCGACGTGACGGCGGCGCACCTGTCGGCGCACATGGGCGACCTGATGGCGGAGGGTCTGGGGCTGCGCTCGATCGCGCGGGCGCGCTCGTCGATGCGGCAGCTGTTCCGCTTCCTGGTCGCCGAGCACCACATCGAGGCCGACCCGACGACGATCGTGGACGCGCCGCGCTTCCCAGCGCCCCTGCCCGTGGTGCTGCGCGCCGATCAGATCGAGGCGCTGCTCGCGGCACCCGACCCAGGCACGGTGCTCGGCCTGCGCGACCGCGCGATGATCCAGCTCGCGTACAGCGCGGGCCTGCGCGTGTCGGAGCTGGTGAACGTGCCGGCGCATCAGGTGCGTGCGGACGTGGGCCTGGTGCTGGTGCGCGGCAAGGGGAGCAAGGAGCGCCTGATCCCGATCGGCGAGGTGGCGGCGAGCTGGGTGCTGCGCTGGCTGCGCGATGGCCGCACCGCGTTCGACCCGACCGGCCGCGCCGAGGCGATGTTCCTGACGCGCCACGGTAAGGCGATGACCCGGCAGAACCTGTGGGAGCGGCTGGTCCGCTACGCCCGGCTGGCGGGGATCGACGGCAAGGTGTCGCCGCACGTGCTGCGCCACAGCTTCGCGACGCACCTGCTGGCGAACGGCGCCGACCTGCGCGCGCTCCAGGCGATGCTCGGGCACTCGGACATCACGACCACGCAGATCTACACGCACGTCGCCCGCGAGCGGCTCAAGTCGATCCACGCGGAGTTCCACCCGCGGTCCAAGCGCTAAGGCGCCCTGGACAGAGTGAGCTCGCGTCCGACGACGACGGTCACGCGGGCCGTGCCGGGCGGCGGCGAGAACGTGTCGGCGCGCGCGGTGAGCAGCACGACGCCGTCTGCGTCCTCGGCGGTCCACTCGCGCAGCGGCTCGCCCTCGTCCCAGCCGACCGCGGTGGTGGTCCACACGTCGCCCACGATCAGCTCGGCGGCGAAGCGGGGCTCGGGGTGGTGCATCACCACGATCGGCCCGGCGGCGCCGAAGAACGCGGGCTCCAGCGCGTCGTCTCGCCAGTCGCAGTGGATGTGGTCGGCGTAGTAGCCGATGTAGTCGGCGGACTCGCCCGAGCAGGCGTCGGCCAGGCCGTCC
Source organism: Pseudomonadota bacterium (assembly GCA_947475315.1). Taxonomy (GTDB): domain Bacteria; phylum Myxococcota_A; class UBA796; order UBA796; genus CAIOSP01. The sequence goes on from CANJMY010000058.1 coordinate 4,880, forward strand.
AGGTCCGTCGCGTTCGTGTCCAGGTCCACGCCGTCGCCGTAGATGTGGCGCGAGAACTCCACGCCGCCGACGCCCGTGTTGTAGGCGGGGTTTCGGAAGCCCGACGTCACCGTCAGCGGTCCGCCGAGCGCGTCGCGGACGTCCTGCAGGTGCTCGACCAGCTTGGGCGCGACAACGGCCCACCGGCCCTTGTAGGCGGCCGCGAACTCGGACAGCACGAAGTTGGGCGCCAGGTCGGCGTCGGCGGCGATCGCGTCCAGGTCGAGGAAGTGGGTGGGCGCGATGTACCGGGCGTCGCTCGACGCAGGCCAGTCCCAGTCTGCTCCCCACGCGCCCTTGGGCACCATCGGGAAGCACGCGGCGCGGTCGCGCTGCGGGCCGATGTAGCAGACGGTGTCCGGCGCCGGGTCGGTGTCGACGGCGATGTCGGTGTCTCCGCCGCCGGTGGGGCCGCCGTCGTCGTCCGACGGTCCGTCGGTGTCCGGCGAGGTCGCGTCCGTGTCGGCGGTCAGGTCCGTGTCGCGGTCGAGCGGCGGGAGCTTGCCCGGGTACGGGACGATGACGCAGCCCGACAGCAGGGGCAGGACGAGCAGGGGCAGTCTCATCGGCGCTCCACGGTGACGCGGCGGCGGGTGGGGACGTCGGTCCAGGTCTCGACGACGCCGTCGGGCCAGCGGACCTCGACGGAGTCGACGGCGTCGCGGTCGCCGAGGCCGAAGTGGACCTCGGGCGGGCCCGCGGAGCCGTAGCTGGTGCCGCCGGCGTGTACGTCGCGGATCCAGGCCTGATCGCCGTCGCGGACGATCACCTCGGCGCCGAGCGCGAAGGGGTTGGGGCCGGGCTCGCGCAGCGTGAGCTCCAGCCAGGCGCTGTCGTCGCAGGCGCCCATGAAGATCTCGGTGGGGCCGCGCAGGTCGGCGCGGACCATGTCCAGGAAGCCGTTGCGGTCCAGGTCGACCACCACCTCGCCGCGCTGGCGGCCGTCGTCGTCGAGGCCCCACGCCTGGCCCACGTCGACGAAGCTGCCGTCGGGCTGCTGGGTCCACACGCCGTCGGGCTGGGACTCGGGGTTCTCGTGGCTGCTGGTGACGGCGATGAAGCCGCACAGGATGGTCGCGTCGAGGTCGCCGTCGTTGTCCAGGTCCGACAGGTCGGCGCCCCAGCCGGTCACCTGGCCGCGCGACGCGTCCATCCGCAGGCCGCGGGACCGGCTCTCGTCGAACCAGACGGCGCCGCGGCTGACGAACAGCGCGTTGTCCTCCCAAGACGCCACGAGGAAGTCGGGGATCAGGTCGCCGTTCACGTCGCCGATGCCGAGCCCCATGTTCTCCCGGGTGAAGTCCAGGCCAAGGTCCTGCGTGGGCTTGAACACGCCGTGGTCGTTGTGCAGGAGCGTGGCGGGCCAGGTCCAGCCGAAGTCGTTGAGCAGGTAGAGGTCGAGCCAGCCGTCGCGGTCGGCGTCGATGAACGCGCCGGAGAAAGTATGCGCCTCGTGCAGCGCGCTGGGCGCGGGCATGCTGGGCACCTGGTCGACGAAGGTGCCGTGGCCCTGGTTGAGGAAGATCGACGAGCCATCGCCGGGCGGGACGCCGTCGGGGGAGTTGATGCGGCCGTACCCGGCGACGAAGCCGTCCACGTCGCCGTCGTGGTCCACGTCCGCCCAGCTCGACGACATGCTGCGGCGGTTGTCGGGGCCGGCCACCCCCGCGGCGGCGGTGCCGTCGGTGAAGACGCCATGTCCGTCGTTGATCAGCAGGAAGTCTGGGCCCTTGAACACGCCGACGAACGCGTCCAGGTCGCCGTCGGCGTCCACGTCGACCGCGGCGACACCGGCGGTGCGCTCCAGCGTGACCGGCAGCGAGCCCTGGATGAACGTGAGGCCCGGGGCCTGGATCCAGTAGCCGAAGCGATCGTCTTCGGCGGTGGTCATGACGTCGAGCAGGCCGTCGCCCGTGAAGTCGGCGACCGCGACGCCGCCGCCGACGAAGACGCCGTCGGACGCCTCGTTGAACGGCTGGGCGGCCCACTCGGTTCCGCCGTCGAGCAGGGTGTACGGGCGGTTGATGCGCCGGGATGGGTCTGCGCAGACGACCTGGGGCCCGGCGATCCAGCGGGTGCCCCCGCCCCCGTCGGTGTCGGGCGGGTCGGTGTCGGTGGTCGCGCGGTCGGTGTCGTCCGTGTCCGAGTCCGCGACGTCGCTGTCCGCGTCGGTGTCCCCAGGGGCATCGACCGCGTCACAGGCGCCAAGCGAGGCGAGCAGCAGGAGGGGGAGCCGATGCACGGGGATCCGGGGTGGGGGACAAGGCCTGATTAGCCTGTCTCCTGGCCGATCCGCACGGTCCACGTGGGATCGTCGGCGCGCAGGGGCAAAGTTCGGGGCGCCGCACTCCGGCAACGCCCGGCGCGTTAGGGGCGGCGTGGACCGGCCCGGGGGCCGGCCTGGTGGTGCGAACGAGCGTCTCCGCGACGTCGCACCGGTCCTCCCACTAGCCGCGAGCGCTGAACTCTCCACGTGACTGGGTCGCCCATCATCGCCGTGATCGAGGCCCTCGGGCGCCCCATCGTGGGCGCTGTGCGCGGGGTGCGTGGGAGCGTGGAGGAGGTCGGCCGCGCGACCCGGATCGGCGCGCTGGGCTTCGCCAACTTCTTCGTTCGGCCGCTGCGGCTTCGGCTGACGCTCCAGCAGATCGACTTCATCGGCGTGCAGTCGCTGCCTATTATCTTCCTGACGGCGGCCTTCACCGGCGCCGTGTTCGCCCTGCAGTCCTACCGCGCGTTCAAGATGTTCGGCGCGCAGGGCATGGTCGGCGGCACGGTGGGCGTGGCGCTCACCCGTGAGCTGGGCCCGACGTTGACCGGGCTGCTGGTCGCGGGCCGCGCGGGCTCGGCGATCGCCGCGGAGATCGGCACCATGCGGGTGACCGAGCAGATCGACGCTCTGGACGCGATGGCGGTGGATCCGGTGAACTACCTGGTCAAGCCGCGGCTGCTGGCCGCGCTGATCTCGCTGCCCATGCTCACCGCCATGTTCGACTTTGTGGGCATCCTGGGCAGCTACATCGTCGGCGTCTACGTCATGCACCTGAGCTACCCGGAGTTCATGGTCCGGCTCAAGGACTGGGTGGACTGGGACGACATCTGGACCGGCCTGTTCAAGGCGCTGGTGTTCGGCGCGATCATCGGCGTGGTCGCCTGCTACAAGGGCTACTACACGACGGGCGGCGCCAAGGGTGTCGGCAACGCGACGACGTCGTCGGTGGTGGTGGCGTCGGTGCTGATCCTGGTCAGCAACTTCTTCATCGCCTGGGCGCTGCCATGACGCCGCAGCGCCCCGAGATCGACCCCGTCACCGGGCAGCCCGCGGCCATCGTCTACCAGGGCGTGCACAAGGCGTTCGGCCGCCACCGCGTGCTCAACGGGCTGGATCTGATCATCCCGCGCGGGCGGATCACCGTCATCATCGGCCGGTCGGGTACCGGCAAGTCGGTGACGATCAAGCTGCTGATGGGGCTGTTGCGACCAGACCAGGGCCACATCTGGGTGGGCGACGACGAGCTGACCACCATGCACGACCGCGCCCTACGCACGGTCCGGCTGCGCTTTGGCGTGGTGTTTCAGAACGCCGCCCTGTTCGACTCGATGAACGTGTTCGAGAACGTGGCCTTCCCGATCCGCGAGCACAGCAAGCTCAAGGAGCCGGCGGTGCGCGCCAAGGTGCGTGAGCTGCTGGCGTCGGTGGGCCTGCACGACGTCGAGGACAAGATGCCCGGCGACCTGTCGGGCGGCATGCGCAAGCGCGTGGGCCTCGCGCGGGCCCTCGTGGGCGACCCGGAATTCCTGCTCTACGACGAGCCCACGACGGGCCTGGACCCCATCCTCACGGCGGCCATGGACGAGCTGATCGCCGAGACGGACGGGCACCACCCGAACCTGACCAGCGTGGTGATCAGCCACGACATGCGCGCCGTGCTCTCGATCGCCCACAAGATCGTGATGCTCAACGAGGGCGTGGTCGCGCATGAAGGCACGCCGGACTACTTCCGGCACAGCCAAGACCCCCTCATTCGACAGTTCCTCGCCGGTTCTCTCGATGGCCCCATGAAGGTCTGACGATGTCCAAGTGGACCACCGAATTCAAGGTCGGACTGTTCGTCCTCGTGGCGATCGTGCTCGTGGTTGTGGGCTGGGCGTGGTCGGTCGACGGCGTGCGCGCGGACGAGACCAGCTACCGGCTGCTCATGGACGTCGCGAGCTCCGACGGCCTGTGGGAGGGCAGCCAGGTTCGCTTGGCCGGCGTGGAGATCGGCGCGGTCGACGCGATCTCCATCGAGGGGGATCACGCGGAGCTGACGCTCAAGATCCGCACCGCGTACCAGCTCCCTCTTGACTCCGACGCGGAGCTCAAGGCGTCGGGTCTGCTGGGCGATCTGTTCGTCCGCGTCTACCCCGGCACGTCCGACACGATGCTCAAGGACATGGACCGAATCAAGACTCGCAGCAACCCGGGCGACATCGACAAGATCACCCGCAACCTGGAGAAGATCAGCGACGACATCTCCGCGGTCACCGGCGTGCTCAAGAAGATGGCGGAGAACGACGCCAACCGTCAGCACGTCGAGTCCACGCTCGCCAATGCCGACCAGCTCACCGAGCTGCTGCGCGAGATCACGGCGGGGAACAAGGCGGACATCGCCGCGATCGTGCAGTCCGTCCGCCGCCTGTCTGAGGCGCTTGAGGGCCACGTCGACACCATCGGCGGCAACGTCAACGAGGAGGTCGACAAGCTCCAGGACCTGACCGATCAGCTCAACGCCGCCGCCTCGGACATGACGTCGATCACCGGCAAGATCGACCGCGGCGAGGGCACGATCGGCGCGCTCGTCAACGACGACCAGACCATCGACGCGCTCAACGAAACCATCCACGACGTGAAGCGCGCCGTGAAGTCCTTCACGGGGATCCGGCCAGAGGTGTCTTACACCGGTCGTTTCTACTTTGGTACCGAGCCCAAGGACACGCAGATCTTCTACTATGGCAACCCGCTCGCGTTCTCGGGCGCCAACAACATCGGCCTGCGGCTGCGTACGCACGAGGACTTCTGGTACGACTTCGAGATCAACGACTACCCGCAGGGCGTGATCAGCCAGAAGGAGGTCCTGCACGAGAACACGGGCATCGTGACCTCCAAGTGGACCCGCGACCAGAAGTACCGCTTCACCTTCCAGATGGAGAAGCGCTGGGGCCCGGTCAGCGTCCGCCTGGGCATCAAGGAGGGCGGCGGCGGCGTGGGCGCTACGTTCTACGCGCTCAAGGACCGCCTCCAGACCAACATCGATGTGTTCGACTTCTTCTTCGGCAGCTACCCGGCGATCGAGTCCCGGGGCATCCCGAACGTGCGCGTCGGTGTCCGCGGCGAGCCCTGGAAGAACATGTACGTCGAGGGCGGCGCCGAGCAGATCATCCTTGGCGCCAAGTACGGCTTCTTCACCGGCTATGTCGGTCTTGGCTTTCGCTTCACCGACGACGACATCAAGTGGCTTCTGGGTAGCCTCCCGCTGAATTTCTAGCGGTCGAACAGGCTCACACGAGACGCTGACACACAGCCGATGCCCGACAGGGCGCGATCTGTCGCCGGATCCGACCGTCGGGCGGTTGTGGATGCCCCTTGTTGGGGCTAGTCTCTTAGGGTCCTACGATGCCCGATCAGGAGGGAACCTTGGCAGGTCCGCGAAAGCCCAACGAGCGTGATGCGGTCGCCAATTTCTTTGGTGATGACGACGACTTCTTCAACGACGACGCCGACTCCGTCGACGAGTCGTCGGAGCCTGCGCCGCCAGCCCTGATCGCCGAGGAGGAGCCCGTCGCGGCGGCCCCGGTGACCGAGCCTGTGGTGGATACGCCGGTCGTGGCCGCGCCCGAGCCTGTGGTGGAAGCTGCGCCCGAGCCCGTGGTGGAAGCTGCGCCCGAGCCCGTGGTGGAAGCTGCGCCCGAGCCCGTGGTGGAAGCTGCGCCCGAGCCCGTGGTGGAAGCTGCGCCCGAGCCCGTGGTGGAGGCCGCGTCGGAGCCTGTGGCGGAAGCCGCGCCCGAGCCCGTGGTGGACGCTGCGCCCGAGCCTGTGGCGGAAGCCGCGCCCGAGCCCGTGGTGGACGCTGCGCCCGAGCCCGCGGCCGCCCCGGTCATCGAGGCCGTGGCCGAAGCCGTCGTCGCGGTGCCTGTCGCTGCGGCCCCGAACGCGCCCGCGCCGCGCCTCCCGCCGCCTCCGCCCCGCTACGTGGCGCCTGGCCGTGCGGCCGGCGGCTACCTCGACAGCATCCTGCCCCAGACGCTGGACGGTCCTCGCCCCGCGAGCGCCTCGCCCCAACTGACCGGCGCGCCTGAGCACGTCGACTCTGTCGATGGGGACTCCGCCGTCCCGCGGTCCGAGTTCCTGCTCCCGCAGGGCCTGGACGCGTGGCGCGAGGCCCTCGCGGCCATCGAGGCCGCGGCCAACGAAGAGGGCGCCGCGCGTGCGGACCTGCTCGTTCAGGCCGCGCACCTGCGCCTGCGCGCGCTCGGTGACGCCTCCGGCGCGCGCGAGCGCCTCGCCGCGGCGCTGGCCGAGGGTGCCACGGGCGACGAAGTCTTCGTCCTCTCCACCGATCTGGCCGACGCCAGCAACGGCTACGAGGCGTGGGCCACCCGCGCTGGCGCGCTGACGGGCGATGCGGCGGCGGATGCGTGGCGTCGCGCCGCGGCGGCCTCCACCGACCCCGCCACCGTGCGCGCCGCGCTTCACGAGGCGGTCGCGGCGGATCCGTCGGATCTCGACAGCCTGGATCGCCTAGTCGACGTGCTCAACCGAGGCGGCGACGACGAAGCGCTGATCGGCGCGCTCGAGATCCGCGCGATGGTCGACGACGCGTCCGCGGTCGCGTCGCTGCACACCGAGCGTGGCAACGCGCTGGCCCGCCTGGGTCGCATGGATGAGGCGATCGCCGCGTGGGCCGAGGCGCTCACGCTGGATCCCGATCAGGGCGACGCCGACGTCGCGCTGGAAGCGGCGCTGCGCGCGGGGGCCCAGTACGCGGCGCTCGCCGAGCGCTACCTGGCCCGAGCAGCTCGCGGCGGCGGCCCGACCGCCCTGTGGCTCGCCGCCCGCGCCCTGCGCGCGGCCGGTGATGACGGCGCCGCGGCGTCGTTTGCGACCGCCTCGGTCGTGTCGACGTTTGCCGCGATCGAGCGCGAAGCGTGGCTCCTGACCGCCGGTCAGCCCGACGATCTCGTCGCGGCGATCGAGCAGATCTGGGGCGAGCGCGCCGGCATCGAGGCCGCGGCCGCGTTCTACCGGCTCGGCGCCGCGTTGGAGCGTCTGGGTGGCGCCTCGGAGCAGGTCCTCACGGCCTACCGCAAGTCGAGCGCGCTGGGCTTTGGTCCTGCGGCCGACGCGGTCGAGCGCGCGCTGCGCGCCGGCGGCGACCCTGAAGCGTTGATCGCGTTCCACACCGAGCGCGTGAAGTCCTGGGATGTGCCTCGCCTGGTGGATCTGGTCCGTCTGGCCGACGCGCGCGACGCGGCGGCCCCGGCCGACCCGGAGACCGTGGCGGCGTGGCGTGTGGTGGCGGATCGCGGCGACTTGACGGGCCTGCGCGGCCTGCGTCGTGCGGCGACGGCGGCAGGCAGCGTGGCGGAGCGCGTGTTCGCGGCCGAGCGGCTCGCGGCGCTCGAGTCCGACCCCACCGTGGCGGCGGCGCGCGCGTTCGAGGCGGCGTCCCTGCATCTGGCCGAAGGCGACCCCGCCTCGGGCGCGGCGTGGTTCGAGAAGGCGCTGGCGGTCCCCACGGGCGATCTGTTGGCTTTTGAGGGCCTGATCGCGTCGCTCGTCGGCGCCGGTCGCCCGTCTGAGGCGGCCGATCGCCTGGAGGCTCGCGCCGCGACGTCCGAGGGCGAGCGCGCCGAGTCGATGCTGCTGGAGGCCGCGCGCCTGCGTGAAGGCGTCAGCGCCGACAGCGCGATCGCCACGCTCGACCGCCTCCTGGCGATCACGCCGGACCACGCCGAGGCGACCCGTCGCCTGGCGCAGGTCGCGGGCGCCCGTCGCCCGGACGTGATCCGCGCGGCGCTGAAGTCCCCGGGCAGCGTCGAGGCGCGCCTCGCGGACGCCACCCTCGCCATGCTGGCCGGAGAGCCGCTCCCCGAGGACTCCTTCGAGGGTCTGTCGACCCTGCGCGCCCTCGCGGTCGCGTCGTCGGTCGACACCGTCGCCTGGGGCGATCGCGTCGCCGCGGACGGCCTCGCGGATACGCTCAGCCTGGAGGCCTTCGTGGTGCTCGCGGGCATGGCGGACGCCGGCCGCGTGGTCGCGGCGCTGGAGGCGGCGCCCACGGGCGTCGGCACACCCACGCTCGTGCGCCAGGCCGAGTCGCTCGGTCGCACGGACTTGGCGCTGCGCTTTGCCGTCGAAGCGGGGCTGCCGGCCTCCGAGATCGATCGCCTGACGCTCGCGTCAGCGGCGGGCGCGGCGGAGGCCCTGGTGGGCCTGCGCGGCGCGCTGGATCGCGCGGACGCTCCGGTGGCCACGCTCGCCCGCTTGGCCCAGATCGCGGGCGCGGTTGGCGACGCGGACGTCCAGGTACGTGCGCATGAGCTGGTGGTCGAGCGGACGTCCGTGGGCTCGGTGCAGGCGCTGCACGCGTCGTGGCTCGGCTCCCTCCGTCAGGCCGCGGGCGACGCCTTGGGCGCGCTGGCTGCGTGGCGTCTGGCGCTGGCGGGCCGGCCTGGCTCCATCGTGGCGCTGGACGGCGCGAAGGCTGCGGCCGCGGCGGCGGGTGACGTCGAGGCGGCGACCGAGCTGGCGACGGCGGACGGTCCGCGCGCGGTGGCCGAGGCTGTGGAGGCCGCTGGCGGCGCGCCGCCGGTCGAGGCGTGGCGTGAGGCCGCGGCGTCTGGGCAGCTGCTCGACGCGTTCGGTCTGGAGCGCGCGCTGGTCGAGGCCGGTGACTGGCAGGGCGTGTTCGACGCGTGGACCGCGCGTCTGGCGTTGACCACCGCCGAGTCCGAGCGCTCGCGCCTGGAGATCAAGCGCCGCTGGGTGCTGGCCGAGAAGCTCGCCGAGGCCGATCTGGCCTGGGAGCTCTACCAGAAGCTGCATGAGGACGCGCCGGGCGACCGTGACGTGCTGGAGAGCCTCGCGCGCATCGCGGGTCGTCGTGGTGAGGTGGCGCAGGCCATCCAGTACCTGACGGACCTGGCGCGCACGGCCCCCTCGGCCAAGGACGCCGCGCGCTACCATCGCCGCATCGCCGAGGTCTGCCTGGCGAACGGTCAGGACGCCGAGGCCCGTCAGGCCCTGTTCGACGCGCTCGACGTGTCGCCGGAAGACCTGGAGGCGCTCGCCGGCCTGCGCGAGCTCGCCGACCGCACCGGCGATCACGACACGCTCCACGCCGTCCTCAAGCGCGAGGTGGTGCTGGTGCCGCCCGTGCGTCGCGTGGCGCTGCTCCGTCAGATCGCCGACGTCGCGCAGCACAAGCTGGCCGATCCGGGCCGCGCGATCGACGCCTGGCGTCAGGTGCTCGCCGAGGTCCCGGGTGACCGTGACTCGCTGCGCAGCTTGTTCGCCCTCGCGGACGAAGGCGACGATCTGGGCCTGTACATCGAGTCGGGCACCGCGCTCGCGGAGTCCTCCTCGGGCGCCGAGCGCAGCGCGCTGCTCACCGTGATCGGCGTTCGCTGCGACGCGGCCGGTCGCTCGGACGACGCGGTCCACTACCTGGAGCAGGCGATCAGCGCCGAGGTGCCCGACGCGGGCGCCGCGCTGAAGCTTGAGTCGATCTACCGCCACAGTGGGGATCACGCCGGTGTCGTCCGTGCGCTCTCCGTCCAGGCCGAGTGCGCCGCCGACGTGGACGCCAAGGTGGCGAAGCTCCTCTCCGCGGCGCGGGTGGAGCTGGAGTCCCGTCACGACCGCGAGGCCGCGCACCGTACCTACGAGCGCGTGCTGCTCGTGTCCGCGGAGCAGCCGGACGCGCTGCGCTTCGAGTCGACCTACCTCTACGACGCCGGCCGCCACGCCGAAGCTCTGGACCTCTACGCGCGCCTTGAGCCGCTGCAGATCTCCGCGGCTGAGGACGACGACGACGACGTCCGCATGGAGGCGACCGCGTTCTTCTACCGGTTCGCCGAGATGCTCCGCGGCGAGGGCCGCGCCGCCGAAGCGGTCGCCCGCTACGAGCGCGCCCTGCAGCTCAACCCGTCGCACCTCCCCACGCTCGAGGCCGTCGGCCCGCTGTACGCGGCGGCGGAGAACTGGACCGGCGCGGGCGACGTCTACCAGCGCTTGCTCAACCTGACCGGCGGTCAGGGCGACCCCGAGCAGGTGGCGAACATCTATACGATGCTCGGCCGCGTCGATCGCCACCACGGCAAGCCGGACAAGGCGCTCAAGCGCTTCACCAAGGCGCTGGAGGCGTTCCCGAACTTCGTCCCGGCGCTCAAGGGCCTAGCTGGCGTGCACGAGGATCGCCACGACTGGCAGAACCTGCTCACGGCGTACAACGGCGTCATCTACAACGCGAGCGTCCAGAAGGACGTGATCGACGCGTACATGACCAAGGGCCGCGTGCTGGACGACGAGCTGGGTCGCCCCGACAAGGCCGCGCAGCACTACGAGCGCTGCTTGGCGTTTGACGCCGCTCAGCCTGTCGCCTACCTGCGCCTGTCCGAGCTGGCGCTGCGTCGCCAGGCCTGGGAAGAGGCCGCCGAGATCGCGTTCCGCGGTCTGGGCTTCGTGGGCGACGACGTGAACACGCACGTCGATCTCAAGCTCGCGCTGTGCATGGCGCGCCTGATGGTCGATGACGCTGTCGGCGCCGCCGATGCGCTCGCCAAGGCCCAGTCGCTCTCTCCCGAGCGCGTCGCGGTCCTGGGCGACGCGCCGTTGGCCGACCCGGCGGCCATCGGCTCCACGCTGCGCGCGCGCCTGCCGAAGTAGTCGGCGGAGGCGTCAATAGAGCCCGGCTGTCCTTGAGGCAGCCGGGCTCTTCGTCTTTCTGGGGCGCGTGACCGCGGAGGTCTGAGCGTTACCGCCCGAACTTGGTGAGCACCGTGGCGCCGAGGCCCGTGACCGCGGCGAGTCCTGCGAGCGGGGCGCCGATCCACGGCACCCACGCCAGCGCGACCAGCGCCAGCGCGCCGAGCGCGACGGTGGCGGCGCGCGAACCCTCGGCCCGGCGCAGTCGGCCGCCGAGCGTGGTGGCGGCGGCGGTCGCGCCCACCGCGGCGGTGGCGCCGAGCGCCGCGATCAGGCCCAGGGCGACGGGGATGCCGAGCAGCGTGAGCGCGAACAGCACCGACGCGCTGACCGTGGCCACGCCCACCAAGACGCCCACCGCGAGCGACGCGAGCCCGCGGGCGCGCGTCATGTCGGAGATCACCGACAGCCGCTGTGGGAATAGGGCGGACAGCAGCAGGGCGGCACCCGTGAGGCCGAGCGCTTCGGCGGTACGGTCGAGCGCGGTGCGCAGCGGGCCCTCGGCGCGGGTGCGCGGCACCGACGTGAGCGAGGAGCCGGGGCGGGCGAGCAGCGGCATCCGCGCGATGTGACCGCCGAACGCCTCCACGTCGCCCCTGACCGTGCCTGCGTCGCGTACGGCGACGTCACCGCCGAACGACACGGCGTCGCCCAACACGCGGCCGAGCACCAGCACGTCGCCGCCGAACGCGACGACGTCGTGAACCTCGTCCTGCGGGGCGACCTCGATGTCCTGCCCGAACGCGACGACGTCCTGCATGGCGCGCGCGGCGCGGCGCAGCGTGGGGCTGTTCGAGCCATCGGTGCTGACGTTGAGTTGGCCGAGCATCGACAGCTGGTGGCGAAGCGTCACGGCCTCCATCGCCAGCTCGTCGACCTGCTGCAGGATGGACGCGCGCGCCCTAGGCGGCAGGCTGGGATCGGCCGACTGGGCGAGGAGCGAGTCCTGCCAGTGCTGCACCGCGGCCAGCCGCTCGCGAAGCGCCAAGGCCGCGGACTGCTGGTTCATCGAGGGCAGCTGGCTGGCGAAGGTGCGCAGGTCGTTCTGGCGCACGGCCTCGCCGGTCGCCAGGTCCGGGTAGCGGGGCACGAACGTGACGCCGAACTCGCCGTTGAGCGCGCTCTGGGCCGTGGGCGCGACCCAGGCCGGATCCGGCGGCGTCGGATCTCCGGCGAGCGCGCGGCTGAGGGTGAGGGAGAAGACGAGGGCGCTCATCGCGCGCGCCCCTGCGTCCACGACGCGAGCGTCACCGCGGCGAAGGCCGTGGCGGTGCTGGAGGCGGCGAGCGACGCGAGCAGCGCGGGCTGGGCGCGGAGCTGCCCGCTGGCGGTGGCGAGGGCGGACCCGAGCACATCGAGGCGCCCACCGATCGCGGACAGATCCGAGCCAAGCAGGGACGCGATCACGGCGGCGGCGATCAGGCCCAAGCCGACGAGCAGCTCGCCGCGGGCCAGGCCGGGCGGGGGAGCGGCCGCCGCTTCGAGCACGCGCGCGACAAGATCCTCCGGCACGGCGGGCTCGGGGATGCGCAGGGCCGCGGTCAGCGAGTCCGCTGCCATCACCCGCGCGGTGCAGGTGGGGCAGTCGTCCAGGTGCCGCGCGACCAGGGCGGCCGCGTGATCACCCAGCTCGCCGGCCACAAACGAGGCCAGCAGGTCGGACGCGACGTGATCGCTCAAGGGGCGCCTCCGTCGAGCTCCAGCAGGCCGCGCATCCGCTGACGAGCACGGAAGATGCGGTTCATCGTGGTGCCGATCGGCTCACCCAGGATCTCGGCGATCTCGACGTACTTGAGGTGCTCGAAGTGGTAGAGCACCAGCGCCTCCCGGTAGGCCTCGGGAAGCTTGGCCAGCGCCTCGTGCACCTGGCTCGCGCGCTCCGCCTGGATGGCGCTCCCGAGCGCGCTCAGCGTGGAGTCTGCGACCTCGCCCAGCTCGTCGTGGGTGCGGTGGCGACGGCGGCGCTGGGCGTCGATGCAGGTGTTGCGGGCGATCCCGAAGATCCAGGTGGAGAACGACCGCTCCTGGTCGTAGGTCGGGAGCGCGCGGAGGACCTTGATCAAGATGTCCTGGGCGGCGTCGGCGGCGTCTTCGCTCTCGCCCAGCATGCGCAGCGCGTAGCGGTACATGGTCGGGGTCCATTTCTGGACCAGCCAGTTGCGCGACGCCTCGTCCCCGTCCGCCGCGCGCGCGACGCGTTCGGCTTCCCGTTCAGGGGACTCCACTAGGCGCAGCGCGTGCACAGGGACTCCTTTCGGTTCGGACTCGACCTGGGTTACGATCGCACCACGCGCGTTATTGCGCAATTGGTCGTGACCATCGAGGACGCGCGGGATGGACAAGGAAGGCCGCCTCAGGCGGTACCAGCGCAAGGACTACACCGAGGTCGTCGACTTCCCCGTGGAGATCGTCGGCCGGGACGGGAGCGTCCGCCGCTACGACTTCGAAGAGTCGGTCCGCCTGTACCAGCGCCGCATGGGCTTCGCGGCCGTCCGCTTTCGTGACGAGGAGCTGATCTCCGCCGAGCAGGGGCACTGTCGGTCTCGGGTAGAGCAGCTTCGTCGGTCCTACTTCCACCTGCACGGGTGGGCGCCCGCGGTCGGACGGGACGGCCCTGAGGCCGCTCGCCTGGATCTGGCGGGGGAGATCGCCGGGTTCCTGCTCCGCGTGTTCCGTGAGTCCGGTCGCCTGGCCGTGCGGTTCACCGCCGTGTCCAAGGACGGCCCTGGCGAGCTGTGGTTCGTCGAGCGGGACGGCGCCTCCGGCGGCCTGCTGCTCTACACCTGGACCTTCGAGGGCCCGTCGAGCGAGCTCGGACAAGCGGCGTTCGCCGACATCCTGCGCGACCTGCGCGGGTCCGAGTCGTCGCCGGGCGATGCTGAGCGCCTGGTCGGCTACCACCGCTGCGACGACTGCGCGTTCGTGCTGACCGGGCGCGCGCAGGACGTGGGCGGGCTCGCGGCCGCCGCGCCTGAGGACGACGGCGCCGACCTGGAGCCCTCGCCGTGGGAGGAGGCGGTCGACTTGGTGCGCCGCGGGGATCTGCCGTCGGCCTTCCTCCGCTGCCGCACCATCGTCGAGACCCAGCCCTGGCACCGTGACGCCTACGCGCTGGGCGCGTCGTTGGCGGTGCTGCTGCGTCGCCCGGGCGACGCGGAGGATCTGGCCTTCGTCGGCACCCGCTACTACCCGGCCGATCCGCTGCTTCAGCAGGCCTTGGGCCTGTCACGGCTGCACCAGGGGCGCTCTTTGGACGCGATCGAGGCGCTGGAGGACGCGGTGGCCAAGGCGCCGGGCCTCACGTCGGCGCGCTCGCTGCTCGTGCTGGCCAGGCTGGAGCGCTACCGCGTTTGGCAGGCGTTCAAGGCGCTCCGCATGCCACGCGGCCTGGCGATCGGCGCGGACGAGACCTCGCATCGTCGGCTGAGCAAGCTGATGACGCTGTTCGCGCTGTTCGCGCTGTTCACCACGGTGACGCTGGTGGGCAACGCGGTGGGCATGGCGCTGGTGGGGCGCGTCGCGGTGTTCCCTCTGGTGGCGGCGGTGGTGATGGCCGTCGTCGGCGCGCTCTGGTTCCGCGCGCGCTTGGATGAGCTGCGCGGTCGACATCTGTTTGAAGATCCAGAGCGGGCGCTCGAGCGCGTGCGGCGTACGCGCGGCTGACGTCTTGCCGGTGCGTGTCTGGGGATTAGGTCCACGGCCCAGACCCGGACGACTCAATGGCTCTCCCTGAAGACAACGAAGAAGTGGACAACACCCCGGCGGCGGAGGTGGAGTCGCTCCCGGACCCGCGCGACCTGCGCTTGGCCGAGATGGAGATCAAGCTCGCTGAGACCGAGTCTCGCCTGCGGGCCGTCTCCAAGGCCTACGCCGACCAGCGCAACGAGATCACCGCCTCGCGTGAGCGGGCGGAGTCGCACCTCAAGAACATGATCGCGCGCAAGGAAGGCGAGGTCGCGCGCATCTTCTTCGAGCCGGTGCAGAACCTGCAGCGCAGCCTGGAAGCCCACACCAGCGACACCGCGTCGCTGCTGACGGGCGTTCGTATGGTTCTGACGCAGTGCCTGGACGGCCTGCACCGCCTGGGCCTGCGCGAGGTGCCCGGCGTCGGCTCCAACTTCGATCCGAACCTGCATGAGGCGATCGGCATCGAGCAGGTCGCGGACGAGGCCGAGGACGACACCGTCGTGACCGTGCACCTCGCCGGCTACACCGTCGGCAACGTGGTCCTGCAGCCGGCCAAGGTGATCGTCGGCAAGTTCACGCGGTCTCCGATCCCCGAGGCTTGACTACGTCTGACGCGCCAGCCTTCGGTGCTGGC
>CANJMY010000059.1 GCA_947475315.1 Pseudomonadota bacterium
GAGCAGGTGCGGGGCAGGCGCCTCATCCCGTGCGACGCGCCCGCGGCGGGGATCGCGCCGAACGTGATCGTGTTCGGAGACCCGGTGGAGGGCGACGTGGCCGGCTGCGTGCGCGCGCCGTCCCCCGCGGGCTCGACGCGCTTTGTGTGTCCGACGCCTGCAGAGTGACCGACGACTAGGGGAGGCGGCTCGAACCCGCGGGCGCGCCGTCCGCGACGCGCGACCACAGCTCGTCGTTGCGCCAGGTGCGGTCGCCGTCGCCGTGGGTGACGATCGTGGTCATCGGCCCAATGCGCGTGATGGTCGCGGCCTGACCGTCGATGAAGATGTTGCGGTTGCGCAGGTCGTCGAAGCGCGCGTGCAGGCGCACCCCCGACCACAGCTCGCGGAGCACCGGCAGCACGCGGCGCCGCTCCCACCACAGCACCGCCAGCAGCACGATGCCCGCGGTGATGCCGATGCCGCCGATCACCGTGATGGCGGCGAGCAACAGGGCCAGCGGGATGGCCATCTTGCGCGCGTCCGCCGCCTCGGGCGACTCCAGCGCGTCCATCGCGACCAGCACCAGGCTGACGACGAGCGCCGCCGCCGCGAGGTTGACCGCGAGCAGGAACAGCTTGTTCGCCGCCCACGAGAACTCGCCGAGCGGCAGCACGTCCACCCACAGCACCACCAGCGCGAGCGCGGTGAGCGAGCGGATGCCACCCCGCACGGCGCGGGTGAGTCGCGCGAAGTCCTCGACGTTCATGGTCGCGGCTTGGCTGCTGGTCACCCGGCCCTCGATCAGCTTGAGCACCTCCATGGCGGCGGCGTCGGCGCGCGCGGCGCCCGCGAGGCCCACGAACGTACAGACGCCGGCCCCCCAAGCGGCCCACGGGAAGGTCATCAGGTCCGGCGCCGCGCCCGCGAGGCCACCCATCCAGGCGGCCACCGCGGCCCAGGTGACCAGGAAGGTCCCAACCACGCCGGACGGGGTGCGGGCGCCGGGCTCCGGGTTCGACAGGCCAAGACGGTGCACCATCAGCGCCATGGTGAGCGCCGGGATGGTGCCGAGGGCCAGCCCAAGCAGGACTTGGCTGGACAGCACATCAAGCACGGGCAGCATGCAAGACCCCTCTCGCGGGGAGCATACCCCGGGGGCGCCTTGCGTCGCCTGCCATGCGGGGTGATACCCACGGCGGCCAAGGGTGGGTCTCTACGATGAGCGAGCTTCGGACCTTTCTCGGTGCGCTCGCGCGGAAGCCTGCGGGCGTCGGCGCCATCGCGCCGTCGTCGCGCGCGCTCGCGTCCACCATGGTGGCGCTGGCCCACATCGAGGACGGCGACCACGTGGTCGAGTTGGGCGCCGGCACCGGCCCGATGACCCGCGCGCTGCGCGACGCGCACCCGCGCCATGACGTGCTCGTGCTGGAGCCGGACCCAGGCCTGGCCGCCAAGTGCCGCGAGAACGTGCCGGGGGTCGAGGTCGCCGAGGCCTACGCCCAGGACCTGCCGCGGTTGATCGCGGAGCGGGGTTGGCCGCACGTGGACCGCGTGGTGAGCAGCCTGCCGTTCGCGGCGTGGCCGGCGCCCCTCCAGAAGGAGGTGTTCGACGCGATCCTGACGGTGCTCAAGCCAGGCGGCCGCCTGGTCACGTTCACGTACGCGCACTCGCCGTACCTGCCCGCCGGCAGACGCGCGCGCGCGCTGCTGGAGCGCACCTTCGACCGCGTTCACCTGTCGCCCGTGATCTGGGGCAACGTGCCCCCCGCGTTCGTCTACGTGTGTGACCGCGCGCCGTAGCGCCGTCGATCAGGTGCCGGCCTCGATGGTGTAGGTGGCGTTCACGCTCGACCCGCGGTCGGGCAGCCAGATCCCGTGGAAGGTGATGGTGTGCGCTTCACCGTCGTACGTGTAGCCGTCGATGTCGCTCATGGGGACCGGCGCGTCGTCGACGAACACCTGGAGCGTGCCGGGCGCGGCGCCGTGGCTCAGCGGGAACGAGGTGTAGATGCCGGCCGCGGTCAGACCGAGCTGGTCCATGAAGGCCGACCAGTCACCCTGGCAGATCGACGAGGTCATACCTGCGGTCATCGCCGCGGCCTGCTCGTAGCGCTTGCCAGGCATGGTCTCGTCCTTGCAGATGGACCCCGCGGTGTCGGGGCCGACGATGCCCGCGATCTTCACGCGCGTGGGGTCCGCCTTCTGCGACTGCAGGTCGGTGACGTAGTTTCCGACGGGCGTCAGCTGGTCGGACCAGATGTAGCACTTGCTGCCATCGTCATCGGCGCCCAGGCGGCCCGCGTCCGAGCAGTCGTCCTCGTCCGACACCACGACCACGAGCAGGCTCGCGTCTTCGCGCATGAAGCCTGAGTTGGGGCCGGTCGTCATCACCGACGACAGCGCGTAGGACGCGGCCTCCAGGCCCTGCTCCTTGCCGCTGCCTTCAATGCCCACGTGCACGCGCTCCTGGAAGAGGCGCTCGTAGTCGTCGTTGGCCGTCAGCACGGACGGCGAGCCGAGCAGGCGGCCGCGCTTGGCGTCGTTGTGCGCGAACTCGGTGGTCACGACGCCGATGTGGAAGTCGGTGCCCGTGCTCTCGATCTCGGAGATGAACGAGTTGAAGCCCGCGGCCAGCAGCGACTGCTCGTCGGCCATGGAGCCCGAGTTGTCGACGACGAACAGGATGTCGGCCTCGGCGCTGGGCGACTGCTGCCAGGCCTCCTCAAACTGCCGGTCGGCGAAGCTGGTGGTGTCACTGCACGCGCCGGCCAGGGCGGCGACGAAGAGGGTCGAGAGGGTGGTGCGGGTCATGACAACTCCAGGATGCGGCAGGCGGAAGGGGGGGACACCCCCTGAGTCGCGTCCCGTCGGCCCCATTTGGAGGGGATTCGCGCGTTTTTCGGATCCAACGACCTGTGTGAAGCCCGTTGTCGTGCGATCGCAAGAAAGTCCTACAAACGCGGGGCTGGGGGATCGACTGGTGGGCACGTTGCGCTTGGATGCGCACAGAGGTTCACATGTCCCAGGTCGCGTTGGATCATGCCGCGTACGTCTCCCCGAAGGTGGTTCCCACTGCGGGCCTGAGCGCGCCGCACGACCGTCGCTTTGCGTCGACGCCGGACGCCCGCAACTCGCCGACCGACGGTCGACCGCACCTGCATCATGGGCCCATCGTGTTGCTCGACCTGGCGACAGAGGCGCTCACGCTCCCGTTTGTCGGGCTCCTGGTGGACACGGCGCTCACGCTGGTGGACGGCGAGACGCGCTTCTTGGACAAGCTGGTGCGCGCGGGCGCCGTCGGCCTGATCAGCGCCGTCGAAGAGAACCCTGATCTCGCCCTGCACGCGGTCGCGTTCGAGAGTGAGGTCCGCGCGACCGTGCTCTGCTCCATGCTGGATGCCCTGCTTGGCCGTGACGTGGTGGATGTGGATCTTCGTCGCCGCGCGGACGCGCTGGTCGACCTCCACGTCGCGTGCCCGATCCCGGCGGCCGGTGTGCGGGAGGTGGCGACGCCCGCCCCCCACGCCGCCGAGGCCCTGCGGGACGGCGCGCTGGCGGCGATCAACGTCGACGAGATGATCCCCACCTTCCACGGTGTCCCGATCTCCCGCGAGGAGGTGGCCAGGCGGCTGCGCGCTCGCTCGCTCGACTCAGCGGTCGACTCGGCGATCAACGCGCTGCCCGATCTGGAGCGCACCGCGCTCGTGCATTCGTACCGCCATGGCTACGACGTGCAGGAGCTGGCCACCGTGATGTGCGTGTCGGTCGTGCGCGCCCAGCAGCTCCGCACCCGCGGCTTCGAGCACGTGCGCCAGCGCATCGCCTGAGGTCCGCGCTTCGGTCGCGTCGCGCGTGATGTTCGTGGGTGTCGATGTCGCGCGGAGATTGCCCTAGAACCGGTCCGGTCCGGCTTCGATTCGAACACCGGGACATGCCGATCTGGCGGGGTTGTCACCGGAGGCGAAGGCGATGTTCATCGGACTCTCGGCACCTTGGGACTACGTCGCGTTCGTGTCCGTCTGTGTGCTCGTCGTGCTGCTGGTCGAGCTCTGGCTGGTTCGTGTTCGACACGCCTCAGGACTCGGCGCTGGAACCGGGGCCGCGATGGTGATCCTGGTCTTTGCGGGGTGGATCTGGGTCGACCACGCGGGGCACGATGCGCGAGACAGGCTCCGCGACAACATGCGTGGCCTGGCGGTGACCTACGCCAAGGACCTGGAGCGTTTGGGCCACTGGCGCTTGGGCCCCGACACCAAGGCGGATGATCCACTCTACTTGGAGCTCGTCGACTGGCAGAAGAGCTGGCTGGCCGCCAACCCGCAGATCAACGACATTTACACCCACCGACTCGCTCCAGACGGCACCGTGCTGCTGTGGGTGGACTCGGAGACCGACTACGACCGCGATGGCGTCTTCGACTATGACCATGAGCGGGAGCGGCGTACACCGATTGGAGAGCCGTACTTGGATGGCGGCCCGACCGTGCGCACCGCGTTCGAGGGGCAGACGGCGTTCACGCCGCGCGCGTACAGCGATCGGTGGGGGACGTGGATGAGCGCCTACGCACCCATGTACGATCCCAAGGGACGGCAAGAGGCTGTGCTGGGCGTGGACTTCGACGCCGCCGCCTGGGCGGAGGCGATCGGGCGCGCGCGCGACGCCAGCATGCTCGGCATTTCGGTGATCCTGATCGCGCTGCTCGCCACCGGCAGAGTGGTGGCGAGCCTGCGTGCCGATCTGTACGCTCGAGAGCTGGCCGCGGCGGAGCTGGCGGCGGCGAAGCAGCTCGCGGAGTCCGCGAACCGTGCCAAGAGCGAGTTCCTGGCCAACATGAGCCACGAGATCCGCACGCCGATGACGGCGATCCTCGGCTACGCAGACCTGCTGCTGGACGCCGACTCCACCTTGGACGAGCGACGCAGCTTCGTAGGGACCATCCTTCGAAATGGGGATCACCTGCTCGGCGTGATCAATGACGTGCTCGACATCTCGAAGATCGAGTCGGGCGGCATGACGGTGGAGCAGATCCCTACGTCGCCCGCGCAGGTGGTCGACGACGTCATGGAGGCGTGGCACGCCAAGGCGTCCTCCAAGCGGATCGTGCTGTCGGTCCATTTCCTCACGCCGGTGCCCGACCTGTTCCTGTCCGACCCGACACGCGTCCGTCAGGTGCTGTTCAACCTGGTGGGGAACGCCATCAAGTTCACCGAGCGCGGCTCGGTCGACGTCCGCGTTCGCTACGACGAGGACTCCAAGCCAGGCGTGGGCACGCTTGTCGTCGACGTGAAGGACTCGGGGATCGGCATCCCGCCCGACAAGCTGGCTGGGCTCTTTCAGCCGTTCGCGCAGGCGGACAGCTCCATGGCGCGCCGCTTTGGCGGAACGGGGCTTGGGCTCACGATCTCGCGGCGTCTGGCGCAGCTTCTGGGCGGAGACGTGGTGGTGAGCTCCACGGTGGGGCAGGGGTCGTGCTTCACGTTCACGATGAGCACCGCCAAGGTGGAGGGTGCGCTGTGGGTGCGTCCCGCCGACCACGAGATCGCGGCGTAGTCCGGGCGTGTCCGATTTTTCAGACGGGGTCTCCAACTTCGGTGACACCCGCACGATCGGGCCCACGAGCGGGAGATCGAGGGAATCAGGGCGCTGACCGAACAATTGATCTGCAATGGAAAATCGCGACGAACGATGAACGGGCCACTTGAGGTCGCACATGGCCCCGTCCCGCCCCGACATCCAGTCCTCCTATCCCCTCGTCTCCTCCGGTCTGTTCGCCTTTGGCGCAGCGTCCGTGGCGGCGCTTGCGTTGACGTCGGGCGTCTCCGTGCCGGCGCTGCTCGGCGGCGCGTGCGTGGGCGTGCTCGTGTCCGGCTGGATGGTGGGCATGAACCTGCCCCTCGACGTCGATTCCGCCAACACCATGCGGGCGATGGTGGAGGACATCTCGCATGTGTCCGCTCCCGTCCTGGCGATGGCTTCGCCGAGCGCCGTGATCGCGCCGACGACGCCCAAGCAGGAGACGGTGGATGTCGCGCAGGTGGCGCGCGTCTCGCAGAATCTGGAGTTCTCGAACCGTCCGCTGACCACCCCGAACGTGGGCCGCGAGCGCGGTGACACCATCCGCGTCCTGCTCGCCGAGGACGGCCGCGACAACCAGAAGCTGATCTGCGCCCAGCTCGGCCGCGCAGGCATGAGCGTCACCGTCGCCGAAAACGGCGAGATTGCCTACCAGATGGCGATGACGCAGGCGTGCAAGGGCACGCCCTACGACGTGGTGCTCATGGACATGCAGATGCCTGAGCTCGATGGCTACGGCGCCGCGACCAAGCTGCGCGCCGCTGGCTACACCCGGCCGATCGTCGCGCTCACCGCGCACGCGATGGTGGGCGATCGCGAGCGCTGCATCTCGGCGGGCTGCTCTGACTACCTGACCAAGCCGATCGACCGCGTGAAGCTCATCCACACCATCTGCGTTGTGGCCGATCAGCACGTGGACGTGGATGACGCCCCCATGGTCGCGGTGCTGGACGAAGACGACGCGGAGATGGCTGAGGTCGTCGAGATGTTCGTCGCGGATCTGGTGATCCGCATGGCGGACCTGACGACGGCGGTCAAGCGCGCCGAGTACGCCAAGGTTCGCAACCTGGCGCACCAGCTCAAGGGTGCGGGTGGCGGCTACGGCTTCCCCAAGATATCGGCCGCCGCCGAGGCCGTGGAGCAGGCGACGCGGATTTCCGGGAACGGCGAAGCGATCGCGCGCGCTGTCGATGAGCTGGCGGCGCTGTGCGAGCGCGCTCGCCCGCTGGCCGTCGCCACCTGACCCTCTCTGCGACGAGGAGCCGTCATGGCACCTAGCGTACTCATCATCGACGACTCGCCGGACATCCATCGACTGCTCGCGGTTCGTCTGAGGACCGAGGGCGTGGCGCTGCATCACGCGATGGACTCGATGTCCGGCCTGGAGCTCGCGGTCGCCGTGCAGCCGGATCTGATCCTGCTGGACCTGGTGATGCCGGGCACCGGCGGCCTCGAGGTCTGTCGCGCGCTGAAGGAGAACCCGCAGACGCAGGACATCCCCGTGATCTTCCTGTCGGGCACCACCGATCCCGAGGTCAAGGTGCAGGGCTTCGACCTGGGCGCGATCGACTACGTCACCAAGCCCTTTGAGGTGTGCGAGCTCCGCGCGCGGGTGCGCTCGGCGCTGCGCATGAAGCGCGCGCACGATCTGCTCGCGGCGAGGGCGTTCATCGACGCGCTGACCGGCCTGCACAACCGCGCCTACTTCGACCGCAGGCTCTCGGACGAGCTCGCGGCGTCGCGTCGGTACGGTCGCGACGTGTCGCTGCTGATGGTCGACATCGACCACTTCAAGCAGGTGAACGACCTGCACGGCCACCCTGCGGGCGACCGCGTGCTCGGCGCGGTGGGCGACGCGCTCACCCAGTACTCGCGCGAGACCGACGTCGCCTGCCGCTACGGCGGCGAAGAGTTCGCGCTGATCCTCACCGAGACGCCGGCGGCGTCGGCGCTGATCCGCGCCGAGCGGCTGCTCGCCACCTTTCGCTCACTCCCTACACCTATCCGCGGCCAGCTGCTGACATGCAGCATCGGGCTCGCGGCCACGGACATGTTCGCCGCTGGCGAGTTGGAACCCGCGGCGTTCGTCGCCGCGGCGGACGGAGCGCTCTACACCGCGAAGAAGCTTGGCCGGGACAGGGTCTGCACAGCGTCGCCGCTGGCGCGGCGATTGTCCACGGCGTCCTGACGCCCCCCAGCGGGGCCACCTCCTACCACTGGCGCTCACCCGCGCCGTCCATGTCCCCGAGGCCGCCTTGGTCCGGGGATGGAAGGGTTCATTCATGTCCAACACTGTCGCCCACGGCGGAGCTCGCGGGGGATCCCAGTCCTCCACGGGGAATCGTCCCGATGAAGCGGTCTTTACCTTCGGCCTGCGCGACGTCCCGGCGTCGGAGGTCGCGCGTCCCGCCACGCAGCACGCGCCCAACCGTCCCACGTCCAGCCCGAGCCGTGCGCCGTGGCGTCAGGCGCTGATCGTGCAGAACTACGGGCTGGTCCAGGCGGTCGCCCGCCAGGTTCACGGGCGCCTGCCGCGCCATGTGGACATCGACGACCTGATCAGCGCCGGCGCGATCGGGTTGATCGACGCGGCGGATCGGTTTGAGGTGAGCCGCGAGGTGCCGTTTGGTGCATTCGCGCGCACCCGCATCCGTGGTGCCATCTACGACGGCCTCCGCGCGGATGACTGGGTGCCGGCGGGCGTCCGTCGTCGCTCTGAGGCCATCCGCCAGACGCGGGACCACCTGAGTGAGACGCTGGGGCACACGCCCAACCGGGAGGAGCTGGCGAGCTCGATGGCGATGTCGCCCGACCGGTTCGCCCGCATGGAGGCCGGCGCGCGTGTGCTCACCCTCATGTCGACCGAGACCCCCCTGGGTGAGGACGGCGACCGCACCCTCGGCTCGACGCTCGCGAGCGACGACGACGTGCTCGGCCTGCTTGCAAGCACCGAGCAGTCTGATGCTATGAACGCCGCGCTTGCTCGCTTGCCTGATCGCGAACGCGAGGCCGTGATCCTCTACTACCTTGAGGGCCAGACGCTCGATGAGGTCGGTGAGACCTTGGGAATTACCCTGTCCAGGGCGTACCAGCTCCGCACCCGCGGCGTCGAGCGGATCCGCTACTGCATGCAGCGGTACCTGTGCTGAAAGTTGTTGGCGGTGCTGCGCGCTAATTGCGATTTGTGCGTGCTTTCCCTATAAAGCCGCCGGGCGACCTTCGAATAGAGGCTCACTTCACCACAAATGAGTGAACCTTGGAGGTCAAGATGACCGTTGGATATGGATCGGATCCCTCGGCGCCCATGCGGTCGGCTCACAACCGCGCGCGCCTCTTCGGCCTGCTGTCCGTCGCGGTCGCGGCGATCACCGGCTACACCACCTGGCACGTCGTCGCGCAGTACGACACCGAGCTCGCTCACGCCAGCGGCTCTGCCGGCAACCTCGAGATCGTGCTCGCGGCCCACGAGCTGAAGCCCGGCCAGATCATCACGTCCTCGGATGTGACCCTGGGCGCCCGCCCCGCGGGTCTGGGTCTCGACGAGGCCTTCTTCTCCACCGACAACGTCGTCGGTCAGATGGTCCATGACCCGACGCCGGCGGGCGCCGCGATCAAGCATGACGCTCGCGCCGTGGGTGGCGCCGGCCTCACCGCCGAGGACCTCATCGCCCCTGGCTCCCGCGCGGTCACGGTGCACGTCAGCCAGGCGTCCGCGGTCGGCGGTCTCATCCGCCCCGGCTCGTTCGTCGACGTCATCGTCACCATCCGCCCGGACCAGAAGGACCTCGGCGCCAACTGGGTGACCGACACCATCCTGCAGGGCGTTCGCGTCCTCGCCGTTGGCAAGGACCTGCTCGACCCGTCGTCGCAGTCCAACGATGTGACGGCCGACTCGCACAGCCGCTCCAAGGACGAGTTCGTCACCCTCGAAGTGTCGCCTGCCGAGTCCGAGGCGGTCGCCCTGGTCGCCAGCCGCGGCCAGATCCAGCTCGCCCTCCGCGGCCGCTCCGACCTTGAGATCGTCAAGGGTGACGGCCCGCTGGTCACCAACGCGCTCATCGGCGTCCCCGAGCCTGTTCAGCAGGCGCAGGCCCAGCGCGTCGCTCGCGTGAAGGCGGACGAGGCGGCCTCGTCCACGACCACCCGCATCATCCGCGGCAACAAGGTCAGCGTTGAGCAGTTCACCGCCCCCACCCAAAACGTCGACACCCTCCCCGCCGCTGCGGACCGGTAGGACAACATGAACCACGAACTCCACATGTCTATGCCCTCTGATACGAACGTCGACGCCCACACCGCCGACCAGACCGATGAGTCCATCCGCTTCGACCTCCGCCTCTGCACGACCGTCGTCGTGATGTCGGCGAAGGGTGGCTGCGGCGCGACCATGGTCGCGACCAACATGGCGGCCGCCCTCGCCGCGAACAAGCGCGTGTGCATGATCGACCTGGACCTGTGCAAGGGCGACATCGCGGGGTTCTTGGACCTGCGGGCTGGCCGTTCGGTCAACCACCTGTTCGACCACCTGGACGCGCTCGACGATGAGCTCATCCGCGGCTCGGTCGAGATCCACCCGAGCGGCCTGCACGTCCTCTCGCTCCCTTACGACCTCACCGAGCTGCGCAACGTCCGCGCGATCGAGGTCAACCGCCTCCTCAACCAGGTCCGCCAGACCTACGACGTTGTCGTGGTCGATGTGGGCTCGCGAGTCGATGTGGCGGCGCTCGCCGCGGCGCTGATCGCGGACGAAGTGGTGGTCATCACCACCCCCGACGTCTCCGCGCTCCGCAACACGCAGCGCGTGTTCGACCTCCTCCGCCGCCTCTCGATCCCCGAGGAGCGCCTGCGGATGGTGCTGAACAAGTACGACCCCAAGTCGGGCGTGTCGCTCGACACCATCACCGCGCAGCTCCACGTGCCGCTCGTGGCGACCATCGCCAAGAACGACGAAGCCTGCGGCAAGGCTGACGCGGCGGGCCGCACGCTCTCCGATGTCGCGCCTCGCGCCGACGTCACCCGCGACCTCGA
Organism: Pseudomonadota bacterium; assembly: GCA_947475315.1. Classification (GTDB taxonomy): domain Bacteria; phylum Myxococcota_A; class UBA796; order UBA796; genus CAIOSP01. Next base: position 10,585 of record CANJMY010000059.1, read on the forward strand.
CGGCCTGTGGGCCCGCCTCAATGGCGAAACGATCAAGCAGCCGAGCACTTTCCCCTGGTTCTGGTCGCGTCGCTGATCGATAGCTTCATCATTCGAAGGTCTTGGAGGATTCCATGAGCAACCGAATTGTCGACATGCTCCGCCCCGATGCGGACGGCGCCGAGGCCGAAGCCCCCGGAATCCGTGCCAAGCGCGAACTGCACGCAGAGCTGGTCGCGTCGCTCGACCTGGGCGTCATCCAGTCCCTCCCGCGCCGCGAGCTGGAAGCGCAGATCCGCCAGACGCTGACACGTATGGTCCATGGCCGCGCGCTCCCCATGACCCGCGAGCAGCAGGCTGACGCGATCGAGGAGATCCTCGACGAGGTGTTGGGCTTCGGCCCCATCCAGCGTCTGCTCCGCGAGCCTGGCGTCACCGACATCATGGTGAACGGCCCGGACACAATCTTCGTCGAGCGCGGCGGCAAGGTGGAGCTCGCGAACGTCCAGTTCCGTGACGCCAAGCACCTGATGCACGTGATCGACCGCATCGTCGGCTCGGTGGGCCGCCGCATCGACGAGTCCTCGCCGATGGTCGACGCCCGCCTCCCGGACGGCAGCCGCTTCAACGCGATCATCCCGCCGGTCGCCCTCGACGGCCCTATGGTCTCCATCCGACGGTTCGGCACGTCGCCGATGCGCCGTGATGACCTGGTGGCCTTGGGCAGCGTTCCCCAGCAGGCGATGGATCTCCTCGAAGGCTGCGTGCGCGCCAAGATGAACATGCTCATCAGCGGCGGCGCCGGCAGCGGCAAGACGACCCTCCTCAACGTGCTCTCGGCGTTCATCCCGGAAGGGGAGCGCGTGGTCACGGTCGAAGACGCCGCGGAGTTGAGCCTCCAGCAGCGCCACGTCGTCCGCCTCGAGACGCGCCCGCCCAACCTCGAAGGGTTCGGTCAGGTCACGGCTCGCGACCTGCTCCGCAACGCCCTCCGCATGCGCCCTGACCGCATCGTCATCGGTGAGATCCGCGGCGACGAGGCCATCGACATGCTGCAGGCGATGAACACCGGCCATGAGGGCTCGATCGGCACCATCCACGCGAACTCGCCGCGCCACGCGCTGAGCCGCCTGGAGACCATCATCGGTCTGACCACGCCGAACCTGTCCAGCGTCGCCATCCGCGAGATGATCGGCGACACGGTGAACCTGGTCCTCCAGGTCCAGCGCCACACGGATGGCCGCCGTCGCCTGGTCTCCATCATCGAGATCAAGGGCATCGAGAACGGCCACCTCGTCACCTCCGAGATCTTCCGGTTCCACCGCACCTCCATCGACGCCTCCGGCCACGTGCTCGGTGTGCATGAGTTCAGTGAGATGGACCCGCGCCTGACGGCTCGCTTCGCCGAGTACGGCGTCGAGCTCCCCACCCAGCCCGCCCGCGTCCGTCTGGAAGCGTAGGAGGCCCCCATGCTTTCGCCCGATGTCCTTGGACTCTCCGTCTTCTTCGGAATGTCCGCCAGCTACGGCCTCTTCGTCACCTCCCAGCGCACGCGCCGGCAGGCTGAGGCCCTGGAGTTCGCCCGTCGCCTGGGTCCGGGCGGCGCTGGCCCCCGCCTTGAGCGCGCGGCCGAGACGGGCCTCGCGAATCGGCTGCTCGGGCCCGTGGGCGAGTGGATCCACAGCATGACCCTGCGCGCCGGCGTGCCTCTGACCGTGACCCAGGTGGTCGCGGCCTCGGCGGCGACCGCGGTCCTCGGCTCCACGGTCGGCGGCATGGTGCACGGCGTACCGTGGGCCTTGGCCGGCCTGACGATGGGCGCGTTCCCGATGATCTCGCTTCGCCAGCGCGCCCACGAGCTGGACGCGAAGGTCACCGCGCAGCTTCCCGACGCGATCGACCTGATGACGCGCGCGCTGCGCGTCGGTCACTCGTTCCCCGAGGCGATGCGCATCGCCGCGGCTGAGTCCGAGGAGCCGCTGGCCACCCTGTTCGGCGACGTGGCCGAAGAAAACGGCCTCGGCCTCGAACTTCGCGATTGCCTCGAGAAAATGCTGCATAAAGTGCCGCACAACTTCGAAGTACGGCTGTTCATCAGCTGCGTGCTGCTGAACAGGGAAACCGGAGGCAACGCCGTGGAGATCCTGGAGTCAGTGGCGCGGACGATTCGTGAGCGCGCGGTCTTCATCGAGAAGGTCGCGGCCATGACCACCGAGGTTCGTGCCTCGGCGGCGGTCCTGGCGGCGATGCCGTTCATCGCGGCGGGCGGGCTGATGCTCGTCTCGCCCGACTACCTCAAGCCGCTGTTTGAGGTGGCCATCGGCCAGAAGCTCCTCTTCGGCGCGGGTCTCCTGATGGTTTGCGGCATGGCAATCATGAGTCGCGTTGCGACCGTGGAGGCAGAGTGAACATCTCATTCCTCGCGCTGCTCGTGGGTGGTGGCACCTTCGCCGGCGCGCTGACCATTTTTGCGACCCTGTGGTACGCGACCGAGCGCAAGACCATCCTCGGCAAGGACGTCGCCCCGTCCGCGGTGCTGCGGCCCGCTTCGACCACCCCGATGGTCCGCCTGCTCGCCTCGGTGACGGCGCCCAGCGAGCGCGAGGTCCTGCTGCAGTCGCAGCATCGCCTGACCCAGGCCGGCTTCCGCGGTCGCGCGGCGCTGGCCCAGTGGTTTGCCATCCGCGGCGCGATGACCATCAGCCTGCCGGTGCTCGCGTGGTTCTTTCTCCGCCCCAGCAGCACCGTCGGTGTCGCGATCGTCGGCCTGACGGCGGCGGCGGTGGGCTACGGCATCCCGGCGCTGGTCGTGAGCACGATGCGCACTCAGCGTCAGCGCCGCATCCGTCGCGCGGTGCCCAACATGCTGGACATGTTGGTGATGTGTCTGGACGCGGGCTTGGGCATCCAGGTGGCGCTTGAGCACGTCGCTCGCGAGCTGCAGACCGTCGCCCCTGAGCTGGCCTTCGAGATCCAGACCGTGCATGCCGAGCTCTCCGCGGGCATCCCGCGTCAGGAGAGCTTCCGTCACCTGGTCCGTCGGACCGGCGTCGCCGAGATCAACTCGCTGGTCAACCTGCTCGGCTCGGTCGACCGCTTCGGCGCAGGCGTCGCGGACTCGCTCCGCGGCCACGCGCAGATGACCCGCACCCGCCGCACCATCTACGCCGAGAAGCGCGCCGCCAAGGCGTCGCCGGCCCTGACCATCACCATGGTCGCCTTCATTCTCCCTGCCCTGTTCGTCGTGCTGCTCGGCCCGAGCGTCGTGCACCTCGGCGCCTGGGTTGCCCCGCACGCCCACTGGGGGACGCGATGAAACCCGTCCTGGCCGCCCCGGCGCGTCGGGCGCGCCGCGGCAACTACGTGATGCTGCTCGCCGCGGCGGTCACGGTGGCCCTCGGGCTCGGCGCCTTCGCCATTGACATCCCCTACCGTCTGATGTCCCAGGGCCAAGCCCAGGGTGTGGCCGACGCCGCCGCGCACGCCGCGCTGGTCACCCTTCGCCGCAGCGGCGATGTGAACGCCGCCTCTTCGGTTGCCCAGGCGCTGGTCGCGAAGAACGGCGTCGCCGGCGTCACCCCCGACGTCCTCAACATGCAGTTCGGCTCTTGGGATGACACGCAGGCTGTCCCGGTCTTCACGGAAGGTGGCTCGCACCCCAACGCGGTGTCGATGCAGGTCGGTCGGACGGACGGCTCCGCGGTCGACTACCTCTTCGCCAAGATCATCGGCTACACGACCTTCGACGTGTCCTGCCACTCGGTCGCCGCGTCGCGCAGCGCCCAGGTCGCGTTCGTCCTCGACGTCTCGCCGAGCTGGACGCAGGCGGACTTCGCCTCGGCCCGTAACGGCATGGTCGCCGCGTTCGACAAGCTCGCGGCGTCGGCTTCGCCCGGCGACGTGGTCTCGCTGACCGTCTACAACAGCCGCTACGCGTGGACCGTGACGCCGTGGACCAGCCTGGCGGACGCCATGGACGCAGCGACCGTGCGCGCCCAGTGGGCCGCGCTGAACGTGGCGAGCCGCGCGGGCGAAGACGCGGACGCGACCGACGCCGTGGAGTGCACCTACAACACCGGCGGCAGCGAGGACGACTTCAGCTCCCCGGTGGCCGGCGGCTGCTACCCCGACATGCCCCGCGCCTACGTGGATGAGGCTGGCGCCGATCCGTCGGTCGGCCTGCGCAACGCCGAGGCGCTCTACGGCGCGTCGAGCGCGACCAGCCGCTTCCGCGCGGTGGTGCTGATCACCGGGCACAACCCGGAGGCGGTGCCTGCGGCCGCGGGCACGCAGCGGACGCTCGACAGCTACTCCGAGACTCGGTGGCCCGAGTTCGCCGGCGACGCGGACCACGCGCTCGCCGCCATTCGCACCGACAGCATCTCGTCGGCCGGTCGCCTCTGGAGCAGCTGGTCGGCCCACACCTGGGTCGTCGCGCTGAACGCGGACGATTCGATGTTCGCGTCCACCGCCCAGGGTGACGGGTACGCCGTACAGTCCAGCAGCGCCTCGGACGCGTCGCGAATCTTGCGCGAGATCGTCGCCGAGCTTCCGATCGCCGTCGTGGAGTGACCATGACTCACCGCACCTCCAGACGCGCTCGCCGGGGCAGCTATGTCCTCGAGTTCGTCCTGACCTTCCCCCTCTGGTTCGCGCTCGTCACGGCGATGATCGACTACGGTTGGCTCATCTTCCAGCGCTCCACCCTCGACGCGGGCGTCGGGATCGCGTGCCGCTCTGGTGCGCTCCTGGACGTGGGCGAGACCAACCAGAACCTCGCCGTGGTCGAAGGCGCCGCCACCGCGAAGCTCATCGAGTACCTCGCGCCCGTGACACCTGACGGATGCGGCGGTTGCACAGTCAGCGTGGGCGTCCGAGGCGTCGCCCCGGCCCGCACGCTGGAGTGCACTGCGACGCTGCCGTTCACCCCGCTCCTGGGCGTCTACGTGCACATCACGGAGCTGAGCGCGGTCGACACCACCTGGCTCGAGTGGCAGCGTCAGAACGCAGCCGTGGGGGCCACATGACCCCCCGGACCCCCAGCTCGACCCTGATGCGTCGCGCGCGTCGTGGCGTCGGCGTCGTCGAGTTCTCGCTCACCATGCCCATCCTCCTCTACGTCACCATGGGCATCACCGAGCTTGGCATGCTGACCGGCCGCGTGGAGCTGGTGAACCGTGTCGCCCGTGAGGCCGCCCGCGCGGGCGCCGGCACGATCGAAGGCGCGGACCCGACCGGCACGGCGATCGCAGAGATGGCGATTGCCCAGGCGTCCGCGGCGCTGGAAGCCGCAGGCATCCCCTGCGACACGGGCTGCACCGTCACCGCCGAGTGGATCGACCGCGACGGTTGGATGAACCTCGACGTGCGCGTGGAGGTCCCGTACGTGCCAGTGACCAACCTGGTGCCGGGCCTGCCGACGTCGACCCACGGTGAGTTCACCGCCATCACGCAGCAGCAGCAGGTGCTGTAAGGCCGCGCGACCTGGTGGATGGCGTCAGCCGTCCGCGAGTGGAGCGAAGCGACGCGCGCGTCCAGGACGCGTGCCTCTTTGCGTTGGGTCGAGCCGTGAACGGGGCAGGGGGGGCGCCGCAGAAACTGGCGTAGATCGATCTCAAATTCGGGGGGGCGGCGAGCGACCTCTATGGGTGTCCCCTTTCCCCCGAGTGACGTCATGAACCACACCTTCCCTCTCGCTTTCGTGCTTCAGGCGGTCCTCGCCAGCGCGCCCGCCCTGGCGGCCCAGGACGCCCCTCCCGCCCCCTCTGCGGCGGTCGTGGGTGACGACGACGCCGCCCTCGCGGTCACCGTGCCTCGCTACGCGCTGTCCGGCGCGACGGTCGCCGTGAAGCTGTCTCTGCCGTACGCGGCGCACCGCGCGAAGTTTTCCATCGCCGTGGTGACCGACACGGACCGCAAGCGGCACGTGCAGGCGCACGGGCGCATGTCGGATGGCGGCACGGCCATGGCCAGCATCGCGCTGCCGACCGGAACGGGCGACCACCTCGTCTCGCTGTTCGTGACGGTGTCGGGCGCGCGTGGGCCCTCGACCACCGAGCTGCTGCGCGTGGTCGTGCTCGACCCGACTGGCGACTACGACGCGGACCGCATCCCCTCGGCCGAGGAGATCAACCTCTGGTGGACCGACCCGACCGCCCCGAACCTGGGCTGCCGACCCCTGGAGCAGCTGCAGAACAGCCCGCTCCTCCGGGTTCCGCTGTCCTGATGCCGCGCATCGGCGCGCCCGTGACACGGATGGGCCGCGTGGTGGGAGACCGCCACGCGGCCCTCGTCCCTTTCTAGCGCGCCTCGCGGATGGCCTTGAGCAGCGTGCGCGCGGCGGCCGCGACGTCGTGGCCATGACGCGCCGCCTCCTCCACCCGGTGCGCCACGGTGCTTAGCGCGGGGTAGCCGTAGCCACCTGCAGCGCCCTTGAGCTGGTGCGCGATGTGTCGCACCTGCACCTCGTCCCCGGCGTCCATGGCGGTGACAAGCTCGCTTGCAATCTCCGGCAGGCGCAGTGCGAAGTCCGCCCGCAGCTCAGCCATCTCGTCATCCTCGTCCGCGTCGAGCGCGTTGGGCGGGGCGTGCTCGGCGCGCGCGGGCGTGTGCCAGCGGAGGATGGCCTCGACCAGCGTCGCGCGGTCGATGGGCTTGGTGAGGTAGTCGTCGCACCCTGCGGCCAGGCACTTCTCCCGATCGCCTGCCATGGCGTGGGCGGTCAGCGCGATGATGGGGCCCTTGTAGCCCTGCGTACGCAGCATGCGGGTGGCGCCGTAGCCGTCCAGTTCCGGCATCTGCATGTCCATCAGGATGACGTCGTACGGGGTCCCACTGGCGCTAGCCAGGAGCGCCGCCTGGACCGCGAGGCGGCCATTCTCGCACATGGTCACGTGGGCGCCGGCCTTGCGGAGGTGCGTCGTGATCAGGATCTGGTTGTCTCGGCCGTCTTCGGCGAGCAGGACGCGCGCGTCGACGTGGCGCGCGTCGGACGCGGGGGAGGCTTCCACCTGGAAGCCCGCCTCCGAGTACCCCGACAGCATCGGCACGCCGTCGAGCGGCCCGGTGGCGATGTCGAGGAAGAAGGACGTTCCTTGCCCGGGCGTGCTCTGAACCGTGACCTCGCCGCCGAGCAGGCCCGCCAGCTTGCGGCAGATCGCCAAGCCCAGGCCGGTGCCGCCGAAGCGTCGCGTCGTCGACGTGTCCGCCTGCGAGAACGCCATGAACAAGACGCCGATCTGCTCCTCCGTCATGCCGATGCCGGTGTCGGCGACCGCGATGCGCAATCGCGGGTTGGCGCTGTCGGGCTGCTCGCAGCGGACGCCGATGCGGATGCCGCCGCGCTCGGTGAACTTGATGGCGTTGCCCACGAGGTTCACCACGATCTGTCGCAGCCGCGTGGGGTCGCTCTGGATGGTCGCAGGGATGTCGGTCTCGTAGACGACGTCGAACTGCAGCGCCTTGTCGAGCGCGCGCACGCGCATGAGCGACGCCACATCGACGAGGACGCTCGCGGGCGAGCAGGAGATGTGCTCGACGGTCATCTTGCCGGCCTCGATCTTCGACAGGTCGAGGATGTCGTTGATCAGGCGCAGCAGGTGCTCGCCGTTGCGGCGGATGGTCTGCACGTACTCCAGTCGGTCGCTCTCGGTGGTGTCGGGCTCCATCAGCAGGTCGGCGTAGCCCTGGATGGCCGTCATGGGCGTGCGGATCTCGTGGCTCATGTTGGCGAGGAACTCGCTCTTGGAGCGGTTGGACTCCTCCGCCGCCTCCATCAGCGCCTCCAGGTTCGAGGCGTGCTCCAGCTGGGCCATACGACGCGCGATCGCGCGCATCTCGGTCTGGCCACGCACGCACGACGCGATCAAGAAGATGTCCTCGAACCAAATCCACCCGGCGTGCTCGAACACGCGTGCGGTGGTGAGCGCCGTCAGCGCGCCGGTGTCGTCCGGGCAGATCAGCCCGCGCGCGACGTTGTCGATCAGCGCGACCACGGTGCCGGTGATCAGCACCGGCCAGTCACGGTAGAAGGCGAGGAAGGCCAGCGAGCCGAAGATGTGGAAGTGCGTCTCCATCCGCCCGCCCGTGAGGTGGATGAAGAGGGTGCCAAAGCCCATCTGCGCGACGGCGATCACATGACGGGAGAGCCGCGTGCCGGGGCGCAGCAGCAACGTGGTGAGCGCGCCGATCACCAGCGCGCTGCCGGGGACGAGCGCGACCCACACGTGGGGGCTGATGCTGGCGACGTGCCCGTTCCACGAGACGGGGGTGAAGGTGAGGGCGACGTAGATCCCGACCACCCACTCCGCGACGATCAGCATGCCGAACATGCGATCGGTGCGCATGGCGACGTCGGTCGAGTGCTGTTCGTAGAGCGCCTGGGCGCGTGCCTCGATCGCGGTGTCGTCTGGGATCACGCGCCACCTTGTATGGCGCAGCCGTAGACCGGCGCGGCCCTGGGCCCGTCGCGCTTGAGGATGGCCGAGAGCAGCGCGGCGGCGCCGGGGTTGGCGCCCTCGCGGCCTCGGCTGCCGGTGACCCCGCCGTGGTAACGCAGCGCGCCGTCGGCTCCATACAGGCTGACCTCGCCAGACGTGAGCCCGTCGAACAAGCGCAGCTCCGCGGCGTCGCGATCGCGCAGCACGTGAAGCCACGGGAACTCGGCCGCGGCGTCGGCCACCTCGGACGGCTCCGAACCGTCGATCACCGCCCAGACGTCGACGTCCGCGTCCGGGCTCTGCCGCAGTACTTTAGAGATCTCACGCAGGGTGGCGAGGGTGCAGGGGCAGTGCTCGTGCGCGGCGATCACGAGCGTCGCTCGGCCGGTGCGGGCGATTCGGCTGGCTTTCGGCCACCGTGCGGGCGGCGAACCTTGCTCTCCAGGCGTGTTCTCCCAGTTGACCATGGCGCCAAAGCCGATGCCGACGACGCCGAGCCAACCGCAGACCAGCGCCATGATCCAGAGCGACCGCCCCAAGATGCACCTCCCTCAAGTCGGGGATCGATGCACGGACTCAGAGTTGGAGAGGAAACGGGGGCGGTGGGATGGCTGTGACGCATTTGTACCTTAGGGCCGGGTCCTGCATCCGAGAAATAATCGAAGTCGAAACTACACGCATCCGACTTCGTGACAAATCGTGATGAGGTTCGGGCTCTAGGAGCGATCGGCATCCATCGACCTCAAAGGCATCCAAGGAACGCGGCTCTCGCGGTCCGGTGTCCGATCGGAGGATTCTATGCGCAAACCCTCGTGGGTCGGCGGCGTGCTTTTCGCACTGCTGGCCGCCCCCACCGCCCCCGCGTTCGCCGCGTCGGACTCCTTCGCCTGCCAGCCCTGGTTCTTGGACCTGGTGTGCGGGTCGGACGCCTCCTGTCGCGAGCTCATCGACATCGAGTTCGAGTGCGGCCTCTACCCGGGCGCCGGCGAGGGGACCGCGGTCGACACCGGCTGGACCGACACCGGTGAGACCGACGTCGGCTCGCTGGACACGGGCTCGCTGGACACGGGCTCGCTGGACACGGGCTCGCTGGACACGGCCGGTGGTGACGGCCCGATTGTCGACTCGGGCGACACCGCCGCGCCCGAGATCTTCGTCCAGATCGACACCGACGTGCCCGGCGCGGC
>CANJMY010000060.1 GCA_947475315.1 Pseudomonadota bacterium
CCCGTGCGTCGCCGACGGCGGCCTGTGGTATGGCCGTTACAACCTGCCCGGTGAGTTCACCTGGATCCTGACCGACGACCCCGGCGTGGCGCTCGACACCGGCGGCGCGGGCGGCGGCGGCGGCGGCGGCGGCGGTGAGGACACCGACATCGGCGACACGGCCGACACCGCGGACACGGCCGACACCGCGGACACGGCCGATACGGGCGACAGCGCGTAGCAGCCGGGCAGAGACGTACGCACGTCGCGCCACACACGCGACGTGCCGCGCTGACCCTCTTGCGAGGTTCAAAAGGTGCTTAGACTCCGCCCGCTTTGCGCGATCATGGAGCCTGGCACTTCCGCTCATCGACAATCGAAGATTCTCAATTAGGGGCTACCGGTGTGGTCGCAGACCCACTTGACGGTGATCTCCATTCTCCGAGGTACGAATCATGCGTAAGGTTGCTCTCACCGCGCTCGTCGCAGCGTCCCTAGTCTCCAGCACCGGCTGCTTTCGCTACGTCGCCGTCGCCAACCCGATGGAGAAGCCGTCGGGTGGGCCGGACTTCCGCGTTTGGCACAGCTACCTGCTGTGGGGCCTTGTCGACCTGTCCGGCAAGCAGGCGCTCTCTCCCTGCCCCACCGGTCTGGCCAAGTTCAAGACCGCGCAGAACGGCTGGAACTTGCTGGTGACCGGCTTGACCGGGGGCATCTACGGCGCCCGCATGGACAAGTACTGGTGCAACGACACCGTGGCCCCGCCGCGCCCCGCCGCGCCGCCCGAGACCATCCCGGCGCCCGTCGCGCCGCCTCCCGAGGGCACCGCGTTGTCCGAGCCCGTCCTCGACCCGATGATCCTCGACGAGTCTGGCACCCGCTAAGTCCGCGTCGCGGTGCGGGAGGGCTCACCCCACCCGCACCCGCGCCCGCAACACCCGCTGCGTGAAGCTGGTCCGCAGGTAGAACCCACGCGGGTTGTCGCGCACCCACTCGCCGTCCTCGCCGAGCATCCAGGCCTCGTCGGTGGCGCGGGCGGCCTTGGGGCGGAGCTGGAGCGCCACGCCGTGCGACGCGTTGGCCGCGCCGAGCTCACCCAGGGCGAGCCGATCGGCCAGGTCGACCCAGTCCGCCCGCAGGACCGCGTCCTCGTCAGAGGAGGGGGACCACAAGATCGCGCCGCCGATGACGCGCTCGGGGAGCGGCGTGTCGGCCTCGCTAACGATCGGCAGCCACAGCACCCGGGCCAGCTTGTGGCGCACCCAGCTCGCCTCCCAGGTCACGTCGAGCGTGCCGTCCATCGGCGCCGTGCAGACGAACGTCGACTCGCGGACCGACCCGTCCGGCGACACCGGCAGCGTCTTGAGCTCCACGCCCAGGCCGGGAAAGTCGGGCTCGGCGCGGTTGCCGGCGGTCGCGCCCAGCGCGGTCTCGAGCAGCTGGCCGACAAAGCCTTTGTGACGCCGTTGATCGGGGGGGACGCGCAGGCCGTAGCGGGCGGCGACCTCCTCCAAGCGTCGGCCGGCCAGCGCCCGCGCGCGGCGGACCAGCTCGTCCTCGGAGTGCGGCGGTGGTGGCGCGGGTTCCACGGTGGACCAAGCCCTCGCGCCGTCGCTATCGCGACGCTGGACCATCTGGCCCTCGATCGGCTACGGATCAGGCTCTTGTGGATGGAACCGATGCACCTGCGCGTCCTGCTCCCGCTGGCCCTCCTGGGCGCCTGCTCCTCGCTCACCACCTTCCCCGGCGGCGCCACCGGCGACACCGACGACTCCGTGTCCGACTCCGACACGACCGGCGGCGGCGGCGGCGGCGGCGGTGGAGGCGGCGGTGGCGGTGGCGGTGGCGGTGGTGGTGGTGGAGGCGGTGGCGGTGACACGGACGTCGCGGCCGACACGGACGTGGGCGGCGGCGGCGGCGGCACGCCGACCTTGCTCTTCGTGGAGATCGCCGGCGGCGCGGGCGCGGGCGCCCTGCGCTACGTCGAGGTGTACAACCCCACCGGCGCCGTCGTCGACCTGGGCGGCTGGACGATCAACCTGATCCCGGACGGCGTCAGCGGCAACCTGACGACCTACCGATTCCCGGCCTTCCGCCTCGCCGCCGGCGCCAGCTACGTCGTCGCCGACGACGGCACCGCGTTCAGCGACGAGTTCGGCCAGGACGCCGACGACAGCTCGAGCGTGATCAAGGGCGACGGGAACGACAACTACCTGCTGCTCAACAACAACCGCCCGGTCGACCTGTACGGCGCCTACGGCAAGAACGGCGCCGGCACCGCGTGGGAGTACAGCGACGGTGTCACCAAGCGGAACGCCGGGCTGCGCGCGGGCTCGGGCCTGACCTTCTCGGCGTCGGACTGGACCTTCACGTCCGGCTTCGGCGACGCCAACCCCTTCGACCGCCAGTGAGCTGGCTCGCCCTCGTCTTCACGCTGCTCGCGTCCACCGCCTGCGCCGCCGACCCGGTGCAGGAGGCGCTCGACCGTGGAATGGAGGCGCAGAAGGCCGGCCGCACCGACGAGGCGATCGCCGCGCTCACCCAGTGCACCGCGCTGGCACCCAAGAACCCGCGCTGCGCGTGGGAGCTGGGCTGGGCCTACTGGTCGCACGGGTCGTGGAAGGAGGTCGTCGCCGCCTGGGAGACCGTGCAGGCGCTCGACCCCAGCTACCCCGACCTGGCCAAGTGGCTGCCCAAGGCCAAGGCCAACCGCGACGCGATCGCCTCGATCCGCGCGGCGGGCGCGTCCGCCCCGGCCACCGCCGCCCCGCGCGCCGCCGACGGCGCCACCGTGCGCCTGCGCTTCGTCGGCGACGTGATGATGGGCGCCGACTTCCCCACGCCCGAGCTGCCCGACTACGACGGCGCCCGCCTGTTCCAGCAGGTGGCGCCCCTGATGCGCGACGCGGACATGACGTTCGCCAACCTCGAGGGCCCGCTGTGTGACCACGGCGAGACCACCAAGTGCAAGCCCGAGTCCACCATCTGCTACGCCTTCCGCACGCCCACCCGCTACGGCCGCTACGTGCGCGACGCGGGCGTGGACGTGGCGTCGGTGGCGAACAACCACGCGGGCGACTTTGGCGACACCTGCCGCGCCGAGACCCAGGCCACGCTGAACAAGCTGGGCATCGCGTGGTCGGGCCCGCCTGGGACGATCGCCACGGTGATGGCGGCGGGCAAGCGCGTCGGCCTGATCGCGTTCCACACCAGCGGCGGCACCAACGACGTGAACGACCTGCCGACCGCGGCCGCGTTGGTCCAGAAGGCCAAGCTCGACCACGACCTGGTGATCGTGAGCTTCCACGGCGGCGCCGAGGGCGCGGACGCGCTGCACGTGCCCGTCGGCCACGAGCTGTTCCACGACGAGGACCGCGGCGACCTGCGCGAGTTCGCGCGCACGGTGATCGGCGCGGGCGCGGACCTGGTGATCGGCCACGGCCCGCACGTGCCGCGCGCGATGGAGGTCCTGGACGGCCACCTCGTCGCCTACTCGCTCGGGAACTTCGCCACCTACGGCAAGTTCAACCTGTCGGGCTTCATGGGCACCAGCCTGGTGCTGGAGGTCGTGCTCGACGCCAAGGGCAAGCTGGTGACGGGCAAGATCCTGCCCACGCGGCTGATCGGCAAGGGCGTCCCGGAGCCTGATCCGGACGGCACCTCGATCGACCTGATCCGCGCGTCGTCGGAGACCGACTTCCCGGACACCGCGCCGCTGATTGGGCGCGACGGCACGATCGGTGCGCGGTGAGCCGCGCGCGGGGTCCGTCGCTGGTGCGATGGGTGGCCTTCTCGCTGGCGTTGATCGCCGCGGTGCCGCTGCTCGGGTCGCTCGTCGTCCGCGCTTGGGTCGCTGAGCCCTACCGCGTCCCGTCCGGCAGCATGGCGCCCACGCTGGTGATCGGCGACCACGTCCTCGCGTGGAAGGGTCCGTTCATGGAGCCGATCGCGCGCGGCACCATCGTGGTGTTCCCGTCCCCCAAAGAGCCCACCTCCAAGTTCATCAAGCGCGTGGTGGGCCTGCCCGGCGACGAGATCGCGTTCGACCAGGACCAGCCCGTGATCACCGGCCTGCGCGCCGATCATGGCGAGCCCACGCCCGGGGTCGACGTCGACGACGCGTGCGAGTCGCGCGACGTGTCGTGGGTGGAGGAGACGATCGCCGAACGCAGCTGGACCATCGCCTTGTCCGAGCGTCCGGGGCTGCTCGCCAACGCGCAGAAGGTCGTGGTGCCGCCCGGCATGCTCTACGTGGTCGGTGACAACCGCGACCACAGCCAGGACTCGCGGGTGTGGGGCTTTGTCGATCAGGCCGACGTGATCGGCACGGTCGACCGCATCTGGTGGAGCTGGGACGCGTGCGCCGGCGGGCCGCGGTCGGAGCGGACGGGGCTGGTGCGCTAGCCGCGCGCGCCGCTCACTTCGTCTCCCACTCCACGCCGTCCGACGCGATCAGGTCGTCCTGGAAGGCGTCCTGCCCGCCGAGCGTCGCGCCCATCCACGCCATCACGGTGCGGTTGGCCTTGGCACGCACGGCGATCGGGTCGACGAACCCGCCGGCCTCGCCCTCGCAGTCTGGCGCGAACAGGGTCGCGACGGACAGGTCGCACATGTTCGTGTACCCGTAGTGGCCGGCGCCCTCGAAGGTGGCGAACGACGCCGGTGCGTCGAGCGCCTCAAACACGGGCACGATCTCGCTCTCGTAGGGCAGGATGGTGTCGGCGGTCGCGCCCATCACGAGCGGGCGCGGGATGCCCGCGAGCGAGCCGGGCTCAAAGGCCCAGGTGCCACCCGGCGACTGCAAGATCGTGGTCTCGACGCGGTCGTCTGGCCCGGCATACGCCGCCACATCGTCCAGGTCGTAGGTGATCTCACCCAGCAGATCGCACGCGACCGGGTGGACCTCGGGACCGCACGCCGCCTCGAAGCCCGGGCCCGAGAGCACCCCGCCGCCCACGCTCATCGCGGTGAGCGCGCCCAGGCTGTGGCCGATCAGCCCGTAGGTCTCGCCGACCGGGACCAGCCCCTCGACCGCGCCCTGCTGGATGGCATCGACCGCCGCGCGGACCACCGCCGGGCGCCGCACGACGGCCGCGCCCAGATCGTCGAACGTGGCGAGGTAGTCGAGCGTGGTGGTGCCAGGGTGATCGGGCGCGACCACGATGAACCCGAACGACGCGAGCCGCTCGGCCATCGCGTAGTTCTGCTGTCGCACGCCACCCAGGCCGTGGCTGAAGGCGATCAGCCGGTTCAGCGCGTGCGGCTCGGGCGCGACGTTGCGGTAGCCAGCCGCGTCGAAGGACACGCCGATGAACTCGTAGGTGGTGGTCGCGTCCGCGGCTTGGGCGGCGGGGTACCAGACCTCCACCTCGACGTTGGTGTAGCCCGCGACCTCAGGCAGCACGATCGTCCGAATGCCCACCGGGTAGGGCCCTTGCGCGCCCGGATCGGCGTAGGGCAGCACGGTGATCGGCGCGTCGGCGTCAGGGTCTTCGGCCGGAGCGCACGCGGTCGCCAGCACGCCCAACAGGCCACACGAGAGACACCAAGACGGCAGCAGCGCGGAACGGACGCGGGGCATGGAGACCTTCCAGCGAGGCCCCGCCCGGGACCGTCGCACCGCCGACGCTAACGCGCGCACCGACCCACCGCGGCCGCACCCGTCGCCTCCCGACGCTGCGCGCACCTTCGACGGCTCCCCCGGCTCCGAATACGCCGTCGAGCTGGAGCCCCGTTGAACCGACTCTCCCCGTTCGTGCTCGAGCACCCCAAGCCCTTGGCGTCCGCCAAGTTCCACGACCCGCACGTCACCGCGTCGGGCGCGGTCCGCGCGGTCGTGTCGCTGCGGCAGCTCGACACGCTCTGGTTCAACACCGGCACGCGCTGCAACCTGACCTGCGCCAACTGCTACATCGAGTCGAGCCCGACGAACGACGCGCTCGCGTACCTGACCGTCGACGACGTGCGCGGCACCCTCGACGAGCTCGCGCGCGATCGCTTGGGCACACGCACCATCGGCTTCACCGGCGGCGAGCCCTTCCTCAACCGCGCGCTGCCGGAGATGCTGGAGTTGGCGTTGTCGCGCGCGCACGACGCGCTGGTGCTGACCAACGCGATGACGCCCATGCGCAAGCACGAGGCGGCGCTGCTCGACCTGCGCGCGCGCTACGGCGAGCGCCTGACGCTGCGTGTGAGCTTGGATCACCCCACCGCCGAGGTCCACGACGCCGAGCGCGGCGCGGGCAGCTTTGACGCCGCGGTGGACGGGCTGGTGTGGCTGGCGCGGAGCGGGATCTCGGTGGCGGTGGCAGGCCGCACCCGCCCTGGCGAGTCGACGACCGACGAGCGCGAGGCCTACGGCGCCTTGTTCGCGCGGCTGGGCGTGCCGATCGCCGCGCACGACACAACGCGCCTGGTGCTGTTCCCCGAGATGGACGCGCGCCAGGACGTGCCGGAGATCACCGAGGCCTGCTGGGGCATCCTGCACAAGTCGCCCGACGACGTGATGTGCGCGTCGAGCCGGATGGTGGTGAAGCGGCGCGGCGCCAATCGCGCGGCGGTGGTCGCGTGCACGCTGCTGCCCTACGACCCACGGTTCGAGCTGGGCGCGACGCTCGCCGAGGCGTCGGGTCCGGTCGCGCTGAACCACCCGCATTGCGCGAAGTTCTGCGTGCTCGGCGGGGCGAGCTGCTCAGGCTGAGCGCGCCGGTGCGCCATCATTCCGACGCCGTCAGCGCGCGTGCAGCCCGCGAAGCACCGCGTCGAGATCGGTCGCGGCGACGAACACCCGCTCGCGGCCCCGCATCCACGCGCGAAACACGCCGCGCGCCTCCAGGTCCAACAGATCGGACCGCGCGGTGGGGTAGGACACACCGGCCGATCGCTCGTGCGAGCGCACGGTGAACGCCGCGCCTGGGTGGGCGCGCGCGTGCTCCACGAGCGCCAGCTGCCGAGGGTTGAGCGCACCCTCCAGGTGGAGCGCGCGGACCATGTCGCGCGTCTTCTCGCGGGACCGGGCGACGTGGGCGTCCAGATCATCGAGCGCGGCGACGAGCACGCGGAGCTGGTGCAGCAGGAAGTAGGTCGCGTCGCGACCGTCGGTCTCGGTCAGCAGGAACGCGCGCGCGTACTGGGCGGGCGCCTGGTGGAGCTTGCGCGAGATCGGCAGGTACTCCACCACCCAGTAGCGATGGCGGAGCATGGACGCGTAGAACAGCGCGCGCGCCGTGCGACCGTTGCCGTCGACGAACGGGTGGTCCCACGCGAGCCAGAAGTGCAGCAGGATTGAGCGCACGACCGGGTGCAGGTAGGGCCCCGGTGTGTCACCGTTGGCGAACGCGCACATGGCGACCAGGCGAGCGGGCAAGCTCGCCGCGGGGGGCGGCTGGTGGAGCAGCTCGCCGTCGACGTCGCGGACGACCACGTCGTCGTGTCTCCGGAGGCGCCCCGCGTCTGCAGGGTCGGACAGCGTGCCTTCGGTGACGACGGCGTGCAGGCTGAGGATGCGGTCCGGGGTCCACCGCGCGTCGCCCCACGCGCGGACCTCGTTGAGCGCCTCCAGGCTATTGCGGATCATGCGCTCGCCGACGGACGTCGGCAGCCGACCTGAGCGAAGAAGCTCGCGACCGACCGCGCGCGTGGTCGCCGCGCCCTCCATCAAGCTCGACTCCAGCGCCTCCTCTTCCAACGACCGCCTGAGGTAGAGCCGCCGGTCGTCGTCTCCGAGCGCCGGATCGGACACGGAGATCTGGCCACCCAACGCCCCGTCGATCCGACGGAGCAGGTCGGTAGCCTGGTCCGGCAGGTTGACGTGGAAGGGTCGGCCAAGCTCATCGGCGAGCGGCCAGGTGCGCTGCGTCGCGCTCCGCCTCAGCTTGAGCGTCGCCCACCACCCGCGGACGTCGAAGCCCTCGGGTGGTGGCCGACGGCGCAGGTCATCCCAGTGCAGGTAGTCGTCCGCGGGGCGCTGCGGTTCGAGCAGCGCGGCGAGCGCCTGGCGAGCCTGCGACGGTTCGTCGTGGAACAGCCGTTCCAGATCCGGCGGTGGTTCGGGGAGGCGCATGAACGAGCCTGTATAAATGGACGCAAGACTTATACAGCGGCGTCCAGACGCGCAAACACGCGCTCCTCCCGTCGTCCGGGGTAGCCACTGTATAAGTTCATTCAAAACTTATACAGCTGACCGCCGCCGACCGGACCCTACGCCTCTTCCGCCGGCGCCCCGAACAGGTACTCGCCCACCGCGCGCAGGCTGGTGAGGTCGTGCACCTCGCCCTCGATGCGCGGGACCTCCTGGTAGAAGCCGCCGCCCTTGGCCGCGGCGCGCAGGCTGCCGGCGAGCGCGTGCTCGGCCTCGACCAGGGCGCGCAGGCGCACGTGCGCGCGGCCCAGGCGGGCGAGCAGGGTGGCCGCGGTGGCCGGAGGCAGGTCGGTCGACAGGCGGGCGACCGCAGCGCCCAGGGCGGCGTTTGCGTCGTCGTCGGCGGCGTCGCAGCGGTGCACCTGGTTCACCACCACGCCCGCGCGCGGCAGGTCGCGCTTGGCGAGCTCCACCTGGAAGAAGCGCGCGACGTCGATGCTCGACTCGTTGGGCGCGCACACCGTGACGAACGACGTGTCGGTCGCGCGCATCATCGACATCACCGCCTGGTGGCGGTGGCGGAAGCCGTCGTACAGCCCGCGGAAGTCCTGGAGGAACTCCGCCAGGTCGTCCAGGAACTCCTTGCCGAACACGTAGCCCAAGAGCTTGAACATGAAGGCCGACGTGCCCGCGAGCAGGCGACCGCCCCACACGTTCTTGCGCTCGTAGGGTGCGAGGAACCACGACAGGATGCGCTCGTCAAGGAAGGTGACGACCTTGCCGGGGCTCTCGAGGAAGTCGAGCGCGTTCTTCACCGGCGGCGTGTCGAGCACGACCAGATCCCAGCGACCGGCTGACGCCAGATCGTAGAGCTTCTCGGTCGCCATGTAGTCCTGGCTGCCGGCGAACGCGTCCGCCATGTTGCGGTAGATGTGGTTCTTCAGGATGCGGTCGCGCGCCTCAGGCGACGGCGACACGTTGGCGATCAGCGCGTCGAACGTGCCGCGCGAGTCGAGCATCATCGCCCACAGCTCACCGCCGGCGTCGGGCAGCGCGGACAGGTCAATGCGCGTGGGCTCACCGCCCATCGCGTCCAGGCCCAGGCTGTTGGCCAGGCGCTTGGCGGGGTCGATGGTCAGCACGATCGCCTTGCGGCCCTTGAGCGCGCCGCGCAGGCCGATCGCGGCCGCGGTGGTGGTCTTGCCCACGCCGCCAGAGCCGACGCAGACGACGAGCTTGGTCTTGGCGAGCCACGCGTCGAGGTCCATCATGCGCCCCACGTGAAGTCGTGCTTGGACACGCCCAGGTGACGCCCGAGCTGGATGGCGACGCTGCGCACCACCTCGCGCGGGTTGCCGCCCACGCCCGACGGCGGGACGAGGATGGGGGCCTCTCCAAGGGCTTCAGTGATCCTGGTTTGAGCCTCGGCCGCGGACTCTTCCAGCACCCGATCCCAGCGGCCGGCGGCGACGAACTCCTCGGCGTCGCCCGGCGCGGCCTCGGCGCTCAGGCGATCGAGCAGCGTCTTCTCCGCCGCCGACAGGCTGGGCGCGATGGCGCGGTTGAGCACGACGATCGGCTTGCCGCCCAGCAGCTGGCCGCCCTGAAGCCGCGCGAGCGTCTCCAGCGTCTCGTTCACCACCATCTCTTCCGGCAGCGCCACCAGCACCATGCGCGACGTCGGCGCCTGGATCATGACCCGCAGCTCCTCCACGCGCGCGCGCACCGGGCCCGCGCGGAACAGGCCGAGCGCTGAGCGCGTGATGTCGAGCAGGCTGAACGCGTGGCCGGACGCGGGCATGTCGACCACGACCACGTCGTACTTCTCGCGCAGGTCGGCGAGCACCGACAGCGTCACGATCTCGTTCGCGCCGGGCGTGAAGTCCAGGAAGCGGCGCACCATCTCGTTGGAGAGGATCGCCTTCACGATGGGGCCGACGCGGATCATGCGCTCAAGGTAAGCCACGAGCGTGTGCGGCCAGGTGAGGTTGCACACGTCCAGGTTGGGCGCGACCCGCAGCGGGTGGAAGTCCGGCTCGCGGCCGAACACGCCCGTGAGCGACGGACGCTGGCTGTCGAGCTCGCACAGCACCGTGCGACGACCCCGCGCCGCAAGCAGCAGCGCGATGGCCGAGGCGTAGGTGGTCTTGCCCGTCCCACCCTTGCCGGTGACCAACACGACCCGATCTTGGAGCAGGCCGCCTAGGTCCACGTCAGACGTCCAGGTTTCGCACGTTGAGCGCGTTCTGCTGGATGAAGTCGCGGCGTGGCTCCACGGCGTCGCCCATGAGGATGGTGAAGACCTCTTCGGCGCGCAGGAGGTCGTTGATGTCGACGCGCTGCAGGATGCGGGCGCTGGCGTCCATCGTGGTCTCCCAGAGCTGCTCCGGGTTCATCTCGCCGAGGCCCTTGTAGCGCTGCACGTCGTACCCAAGCTGGGACATTTCCAGCAGCATGGAGCATGCCGCCATCCAGTCGTGGGCCACGCGCGCCGTGTTGCCCGACGACAGCGTGATCGGCAGCTGGATGCGGCCGGTGAGCGCGCCGTAGTTGACGATGAACGCGTCGTGGTCGAGCTTGGGCAGCGGGTCTGCCAGCAGCACCTCGTGCTCGTCGCCGTGGCGCGACACACGCACGGTCAGCGTGCGATCCAGGGGCGTGATCGACAGGATGCGCAGCTCGGGCTCGGTCTCGGCGATGCGGACGCGCAGACGCGCGGCCAGCTCGTCCATGTCGCCCTCCACGACGCCGCCGGTCACGTGGAACCACGCGTCAATCACCGCGGGGGGCAGACGCCGGCCGTGGCGGTTGAGGCGATCGCGCCACGCGCGCAGGTCGCGCGCAAAGACGACCGTGTCCTCCTCAGAGAGCGGCTCGCCCTCGCCCATGCGGACCTTCACGCGGCCCGCCTGCTCCAGGAAGAAGTCCTCCATCGCCGCCTCGTCCTTGAGGTAGCGCTCCTGACCCTTGCCGCGCTTCACGCGGTAGAGCGGCGGCTGGGCGATGTAGAGGTGACCGCCCTCGATCAGCTCGCGCATCTGCCGGTAGAAGAACGTCAGCAGCAGCGTGCGGATGTGGCTGCCGTCGACGTCGGCGTCGGTCATGATGATGATGCGGTGGTAGCGGAGGCGATCGCGGCTGTACTCCGGACCGATGCCGCAGCCGAGCGCGCTGATGATCGTGCGCACTTCCTGGTTGCCGAGCATCTTGTCGAAGCGGGCCTTCTCGACGTTGAGGATCTTGCCACGAAGAGGCAGGATGGCCTGGTACTTGCGGTCGCGTCCCTGCTTGGCCGAACCACCCGCCGAGTCACCCTCGACCAGGTAGATCTCGCACTTGGACGGGTCTCGCTCCTGACAGTCGGCCAGCTTACCAGGGAGGTCAGAGCCTTCCAGCGCGGACTTGCGACGCGCGAGCTCGCGCGCCTTGCGGGCCGCCTCACGGGCGCGGGACGCGTCGAGCGCCTTGCCGATGATGGTGCGCGCGACGACCGGGTTCTCGTCGAGAAACACCGTGAGCGCTTCGGCCACCATGGCCTCGACGATGCCCTTGACCTCAGAATTGCCGAGCTTGCCCTTGGTCTGGCCTTCGAACTGCGGCTGCGGCACACGCACCGCGAGCACGGCGGTCAGGCCCTCGCGGACGTCGTCGCCGCCGAGGGTCTCTTCGACCTTGGCGGCCTTGAGCAGGCCCGACGACGCGGCGTACTGGTTGATGACGCGGGTGAGCGCCGCCTTCAGACCGCTGACGTGGGTGCCGCCTTCGCGCGTGTGGATGTTGTTCACGAAGGAGAACAGGTTCTCCTGGTAGGCCGTGGTCCACTGCATCGCCAAGTCGACTTCGACCTTGTCGCGCGAGGTGGAGATGCTGATCGGCGGGGTGTGCAGCGACTCGCGGCCGAGGTTCAGGTACTCGACGAAGCTGGTGATGCCGCCCGCGAATTCGAACGTCTCCTCGTGGTCGGAGCGCTCGTCCACGATGCGGATGCGCACGCCGGGGTTGAGGTAGGCGAGCTCGCGCAGGCGCTGAGAGAGCGTGTCGAAGGAGAACTCGGTGGTCTCTTTGAAGATCAGCGGATCAGGCCAGAAGCGCACCGTGGTGCCGCGGCGGCTCACGCCGTTCGGCGTCGCGGCCGCAGGGCGCTCGGTGAGCGGCATCGTGGGGTCACCACGGCCGTACGTCTGGTAGTAGTACTTTCCGCCGCGCCAGATCTCGAGCACGAGCTTGTGCGACAGGGCGTTCACGCAAGACACGCCGACGCCATGCAGGCCGCCGGAGACCTTGTACGAGCTGTTGTCGAACTTTCCGCCGGCGTGCAGCACGGTCATGACGACCTCGGCCGCGGGGCGACCGGTCTCGTGCATGTCCACGGGGATGCCGCGGCCATCGTCCTCGACGGAGCAGGAGCCGTCGTCCGCGATCGTGACGGTCACGTGCGTGGCGTGGCCCGCCATGCACTCGTCGATGCTGTTGTCCACGACCTCGTACACGAGGTGATGCAGCCCGCGCGTGTCCGTGCTGCCAATGTACATCGCGGGGCGGTGACGGACGGCGGAGAGGCCTTCCAGGACCTGGATGCTGGACGCTTCGTAGTCCGATTGCGGCTCGTTCGGCTCCATGCTTGTTCGCTGGCTCCGTACGGGCATGGTCTGCCCGCGGTTTTAGGGGAGCGGGCGAAAGGTCGCGATCAACCTTGCTCGGAACGGTCCCCAGGCACGGGCTCCGCTATCCCGTTTGAAGGGTCGGGTCCAGCGGCGATCGGTTCGTTCCTGACGGGCTCCGGAGCCCCACCGCGCATCCCGATCCGCAGGGTGTCGGCCCCAGGCAGCGCGCCGAGGTGATCGGGGTCGGTGGTGCTGATCCACACCTGGACGTCCAGCTCGCCAAGAGTGTGCACCAGCCGACGTGTGCGGTCCCGGTCGAGTTCGCTCGACAGGTCGTCGAGCAGGAACATCGGGCGGTCACCGCGGGCCCGGGCCGCCACCAGCTCGGCCAACTTCATGGCCAGCACCAGCGTCCGCACCTGCCCCCGAGACCCGAATTGACGCACCGGGTGGCCGTCGAGCATCAACCGCACGTCGTCGCCGTGCGGGCCGACCAGGCTACGCCGACGCCGCACCTCCTCCACGCGGGCCGCCTGGAGCTTCTCTCGCAGCCGCGCGGCGCGCATGGGGACGTCGTCCCCGTCGGCGTCGGTCCGGTAGCGCACGCCCACGTCCCCACCGCCGGCCAGGGCCGCGTGCTGGGTGCGCACGTGGGGCACCAGCTCGCGCAACAGCGTCACCCTGGCCTCCACCAGGGCGGCGCCCGCCCGGGCCAGCTGGTCGTCGAGCACGTCGAGCACGCCCACGTCCGGTCGCCCGTCCCGCAGCAGCGCGGCCTTCTGGGCCAGGGTGCGCTCATAGTCCCGAACGCGCGCCAGGTGCGTGGGCCGCGCCGTGAACGCCGCGCGGTCGAGCCAGGCGCGGCGAAAGACCGGCGCGTCGGTGACGATCGTGGCGTCGGACGGGGTGAACGAGATGGCGCGAATGCACGCGAAGTACTCGGGGAGATCGCGCACCGGCTGGCCGTCGAGCGAGGCCTTGCGACGCACGCCGCCAAAGTCCACGCGCAGCTGGGAGCGGCCGTCCTCGCCGCGGACCCAGCCCACCACGGTGGCCTCGTCGTCCCCCCAGCGGATGAGCTCGCGCGTCTTGTGGCCGCGGATCGGCCGCAGCGTGGCCAGCGTCCACACCGCCTCAAGCAGGTTCGTCTTGCCCTGGGCGTTGGGGCCGTGGACCACGACGAAGCGCGCGTCGGTGGCCAGGTCGAACGGCTCCAGGTTGCGGAACCGTTGGGCGACGAGCCTTACGAGGCGCACGTCAGTCGAGGCGCATCGGCATGACGACGAACTGGGCGTCGTTGACGTCCGGGTCGCGCACGAGGCACGGGGCCAGCGGGTGCGCCAGCTCCAGCACCACGCGGTCTCCGCGCATCACACCCAAGATCTCGAGCAGGTAGCGGGCGTTGAAGCCGACCGTGACGGGGTTGCCGTCGAGCTCGATGGGCAGCGACTCGCTGACATCGCCGCGATCCACGTTGTGCACGTCGACCGTCAGCTCGTCGGCGCCGAACGCGAAGCGCACGGGGCGCGCGCGGTCCGGGATGAGGATGACGACGCGGCGCAGCGTGGACGCGAGGTCCGCGCGGCGGACGATGGCGCGGTGCTTGTTGTCCGACGGGATGACCGCCCGGTAGTCCGGGAATTCCCCGTCCAACAGGCGGAACCAGAACGTCTCTGTGGGGCGGCGGAGCTGCAGCGCGCTCTCGCCAAAGTCCACGTCTATGGTCTCAGCGCCGCCGTCGAGCAGCTTGCCGAGCACGGCCAGCGCCTTGCGCGGCACGAGCATGCGGGGCGTGAAGCGCGTGGAGCCCTCGAACGGGGCCTCGGCGCAGGCCAGGCGGTGGCGGTCGGTGGCGACCAGGCGGATGCGACGCGCGCCGTCGACCGTGACCTCTTCGACGTGGGCGCCGTTGATGCCCCAGCGGACGTCCTCAGTGGCGATGGAGAAGGCGACCTGCTCCACGAGCCGCGAGAGGTCCTTGGACTCCATGGTGGCCGTGGCGGACGTCTCGAACGGCGGGAGGGTGGGATACTCTTCGGCGGCCAGGCCGTGCAGCGTGAACTTGGCGCGGCCGGACTTCACGTCCAGGCGGTTGCCGTCGAGCCGGGTCAGGCGGACGGTGGCCTCGGGCAGCGAGCGGACGATCTGGAACAGCGACGCGGCGTCGACCGCCAGTTCGCCGTTCTTCTGGACGTTGGCGGCGATCTCGCCGACGTAGCCGACCTCGGTGTCCGTGGCGGTCAGGCGCAGCGAGCCCTCACGCGCATGGAGGAGGACGTGGCTCAGCACCGGCTGCGTCGTGCGACGCTCGATGATGCCCTGGATTCGTGCGAGGCCTCGGGAGAGGGCGTCGCGATCGATGAACAGCTCCATCGGGAGGCTCCGTGAACGGCCGGACTCTATCCCGGATCGGCCCCCCGGCGAGAGCCGGAATCGCGATCCTGCGCGCAGGATTCATGACGGTGGATCCACAGATCCAATTGGATCTGGATCCGTCATCGTCGTCATAGGCTCGGGCGATCTCTGGGGACAATCGCGAGGCGGTGCGTCGGACGCCGATCCTCCTTGGGGATGGATCGGCGGAAGAACGTGGGGGAGGCTCAGGGACGGCGGGGGACGAGTGGGGATGAACTCGCCGATCGCCGACAGTCGACGAACTTCTCCCCAGTCATCCCCAGGACATTCATAATCGTTCCACACCCCCCTTCGACGGGGGACGGACCAGGCCGCGCGGTGCGCAGGGCGCTCCACGGGACGTGAGGCACTCCAAGATCGATTCTAAGCGTTCGCCCTACGAGATCAGCGCGTGCGAAGCCGAAGGTTCTGCTCGATGAGCCGGACCTGGTGCGCCAGATCGGGGTCGGTCGCAAGCTCCGCCTCGACCTTGCGGAAGCCGTGCTGCACGGTGGTGTGGTCACGGTCGCCGAACTCGCGGCCCAGCTCCGGGAACGACATCTTGGAGTGCACGCGGGCCACGTACATGGCGACGTGGCGCGGGTCGGTCAGGGCGCGGGTGCGCTTCTTGCCCGTGATGTCGGCGCTCTTGAGGTTGTGGAACTTGGCCACGGCCTCGATGATCGCGGCCACCGTGACCACGCTGGCCTCGGTGGAGAACAGCATCGGCAGCTTCTCCCGCGCGAACGGCAGGGTCAGCGGCTGACGGAACACGCGCTCCAAGGCGGAGAGGCGGTTGATCACGCCCTCGAGCTCGCGGACGTTGCCCTGGGCCACCTCGGCGATGGCGTGGGCCAGGTCGTCTGGCAGCGTGAAGCCCTTCTCTTCGGCCTTGTGCTGCAGGATGGCGCGCAGCGTCTCGTAGTCGGGCGCGCTGATATCGGCGATCAAGCCCGCTTCAAAGCGGGTGCGCAGTCGTGGTTCTAGCTTGGTGAGTTCCTTGGGCTCCACGTCCGACGTCAGCACGATCTGCTTGCCCGCGGCCACCAGGGCGTTGAACGTGTGGAAGAATTCCTCCTGAGTGCGCTCCTTGTCCTGGAGGAACTGGATGTCGTCCACCAAGAGGACCGTGGCCTCGTCGCGGTAGCGGGCGCGGACCTTCTCGGTCTTGCCTGCCCGGATCGCGTTGATCATCTCGTTCACGAAGTCTTCGGTCGTGACGTAGACCACGCGGTGCTTCGGGTGGCGGCGGGCGATCTCGTTGCCGATCGCGTGCATCAGGTGGGTCTTGCCCAGGCCCGTGGAGCCGTAGATGTACAGCGGGTTGTAGGCGACCGCGGGGCGATCCACCACGGCCTGGCTGGCGGCGTGGACCAGCCGGTTGCACTCGCCCACCACGAACGTGTCGAAGGTCTGGCGGGCGTTGAGCCCGGTGTGGGCGGGGCGGACCGCGCGGGGCTCGTCGCCCGTGTGCTTGTCGGCCACCTCGAAGACGAAATCGAGGGGCTGGTCGAACACCTTGGGGGACAGCTCGCGCATGACGGCGAGGTAGTTGTGGACGACCCAGTCGACGTAGTAGCCGTTCCCGAATTCGACGTAGAGCTTCCCCGCGTCCAGCCGCAGCGGCCGGGCGCTGCTGAACCACACGTCGGTCTCTTCCGCTTCCAATTCGTCGCGCAGGAGGGAGATCAAGCGCTCCCAAAGCCTCTGCAGATCCATGACCATGTCCGGCGCGGTGTTTCACCGCGTGTGTTTGCCGTCGCGACGCTCGTGCACCGCTGGGGTCTCGGACCCTATCCGCACGCGACGTGGCTGGGAAGAAGGTGTTTTGGAAGCGCAGGCGCAAGCCCGTGATCCATCGCGGGATCCACCAAGAACCGTCCCTGCGCACAGCGCGCGGGCCGATGGATCGAGCAAGACGTGCGACGGACCCCGGCAACGCGCTTGACCGACAGCCGCCCTGGCGATACATGCCGCCGGCCTTGAGGTTAAATCATGAAGCGCACGTACCAGCCCTCGAAAGTCCGCCGCCTCCGCACCCACGGGTTCCGCGCCCGCATGGCCACTGCGAACGGTCGCGCGGTGCTCCGCCGTCGTCGTCAGAAGGGCCGTCGCCGTCTGGCCGTGACCTCCGCGAGCAAGAAGCACTGACCTTCTCGCCCCGTCGGCCTCTCGGCTGGGCGCCTGCCTTCCGTTTGAGGCGCAGCGTGGACGTCCAGAGCGCCCAGCGCCTCGGACGTCGGCGTGCGGGTCGGTTTTTGGTCGTGTCGGTTCGCGACAACAGCCTCGGTCACCCTCGGTTCGCCCTCGCGGTGAGCAAGAAGGTGGGCGGGGCTGTCGTGCGTAACCGCGTCAAGCGGAGGCTGCGCGAGGTGTTTCGTCACCTCCGGCCGCATCTGCGCGGCGTGGACGTCGTGGTGTCGGCTCGGCCAGACGCGGCGACGGCACCGATCGACGTCTTGGACCACGCGGTCTACACCGCGTTGTCGGCATGGCGCATTTCCGGGTGAACAACCGGACGAAATGGGGTATCTCGGCGCTCGCCGCCGGATGGATGCCTTTGGGCACACCCCCGCAAGGGTTCGGAAGTTGATGGACAAGCGCACGCTCCTCGCGATCCTCCTCTCGCTCGCCATTTGGTACGGGTGGTTCGCGCTGTTCCCGCCGCCCAAGCCCGCGCTGGGTCTGGACGGAACGCCGGTCGCCGCGCAGGTGGACGGCAAGCCCGCCGCGAATGCCGCCGCCGCCCCGTCGCCCACGGGCGCCACGCCGGTCGCCGCCCCCGCTCCGGACGGCACGGTGGCGCCCGCCGCGGTCCCGGTGCCCGTCGCCGCCGAGAAGACGGCCAAGGTCACGCTGTGCGGCACGCAGATGGACGTCTCCTCGCGGGGCGGCGCGCTGCGCTCGGTGACCCTCAAGGACCTCCGCGCGAAGTACCAGGTGCAGACGCTGTGGTCCTGGGCCGTCACCGGCTTCTCGGGCGCCTACAAACCCTATGGCGACCCGCCCGGCCCTGAGGTCCTCCTCTCCCCGGTCGCGCGCGCGCTTGTCGTCGGCAGCGGCCCGCTGGACTCCGCGCTCCCTGAGGTCGAGATCGTCCAGGTGGACGACGCCACCGCCACCACCCGCGGCGTGACCGCGGACGGGCTGGAGATCACCCGCACGCTCACGGGCGTGACGGCGCCGGGTCCGGACGGCAAGCCGCTCTGCCGCATCCAGGTCGATGTCAGCTGGCGCAACGCGGGCGCGGTCCCCTACACGGGCGAGCGCTGGGTGTCGCTGCACGACAAGCTCCGCGAGGCGAGCACCAGCTACGACGTCGCCATGCGGCCGGTCGCGTGGGTCGCCGGCGAGATGCAGTCGCGCGACGACCTCACGGCGATCGCCACCACCGAGCGCGTCCCTGGCGCCGCCGAGTGGATCGGCCTCGCCGACCACACGTTCGGCTCCTACGTGCTCGCGGCGCCGGGCGCCAAGGCCACGGCGGCGTTCTCGCCCATCCCGGGGGGTGGCGCCGACGAGTACGGCGCCAGCCTCGTGTTCGCTGAGCCCATCGCCTCGGGCGCCACGGCCACCGAGAAGTTCCTGCTCTTTGTGGGCCTGCGCTCCACGGACGCGCTCGCCGCCTACGACCCCCGCCTGGAGAACGCCGTCTCGCTCGGCTTCTTCTCGGCGCTCGCGTGGCCGCTGCTCAAGCTGCTCAAGTACTTCTACAGCCAGATCGGGTCCTGGGGCTGGTCCATCGTGGCCATGACCTTCCTGATGAAGATGATCTTCTACCCGCTCCAGCAGAAGGGCTTCACGTCCGCGCAGGCCATGGCGGCCATCCAGCCCGACCTGGCGGTCCTCAAGGAGAAGCACAAGGACAACCCGAACGAGCTCAACGCGGCCACGATGAAGCTGTTCGCGGACAACGGCGTGAACCCGCTCGGCGGCTGCCTGCCCATGCTGGTGCAGATGCCCGTGTGGTTCGCGTTCTACGCGGCGCTGATGAGCTCGGTCGAGCTGTACCAGCAGCCGTTCCTGTACCTCAAGGACATGTCGGCGGTCGATCCGTACATGGCGCTGCCGCTCTTGATGGTCGGCGGCATGATGATCCAGCAGCAGCTCACGCCGACCACCGGCATGGACCCTGCGCAGGCGCGCATGATGCAGCTCATGCCCCTGTTCATGGGCTTTCTCTTCTTCAATTTCCCATCGGGGCTGGTGTTCTACAGCCTCGTGAACATGAGCCTCTCCATCCTCCAGCAGTGGTACATCAAGCGCACGTTCAAGGGCGTCCAGGCGAAGGCGGCGGCGCTAGAGGCATGACACGCGTGGGGCCTTGATGGTGGCCCAGCGCATTCAAGGAGTTCCGATGAGTTCGATTCCCGAAGGAGCCCAGACGGCAAGCGGCGAGGGCCCTGATCTCAAGAGCGCGGTGACGGAAGCGGCGAAGACGCTCGGCCTCTCCCCCGCAGAGGTCGAGTACAAGCTCGACATGTCCCACTTCCGGTCGGCGGCGGGCATGCCCATGTCGCGCTCGACGGTCAAGGTGGTCGCGTGGTCGCGTCCGGAGGGCGCGGCTGCGGCCCCGGCTCCGGCGCCTCGCCCCGCGGCGGCCCCGGCCGAGCCTCGTCCGCCCCGTGAGGCCCCGGCGCCTCGCCCCGCGCGCGAGCCCGTCGGCCCCGGCGCCAAGACGCCGGCGTCGGAGTTCGCTGAGGGCTGGTTCCGCATGCTGCTCACGTCCATGGACGTGGTCGGCACCGTGGAAGCCACCGAGGCGGATGGCCACATCCACCTGGCGATCACCGCCGACAAGGCCGGTCGCATCATCGGCCGCCGCGGCGTGACGCTGTCGGCGATCCGCCACCTCCTCAAGCTCGCGCTGTCCTCGCACGGTGACTTCGTCATCGACGTCGACATCCCCGACGCCCGCGACGGCGACGGCCCGCGCCCCGAGCGCGAGCCCCGCGGCGACGACCGCGGCCCGCGCCGCGACGACCGCGGCCCGCGCGCCGACGGCCCCCGTCGTGACGACCGCGGCCCGCGCGCCGACGGCCCCC